>NZ_CP091138.1:2708769-3009744 GCF_021582875.1 Microbacterium sp. KUDC0406
GGCGGCGGTCTCATCCGCGACCTGATGATCCACGACATCGACCAGGCCCTGTGGCTGGCCGGCCCCGTGGCATCCGTCTCGGCCGTGCAAGATCAGCCGTCGGCGGCGGGCGTCCTGCCCCGCTCCGTCACGGCCGACGTCGTGCTCGCCCATCGCGGCGGCGCTGTCAGCCGCATCCACGGCGGCTGGCTCGGCGCGGGCACGCCGTTCCGCACCGCGATCGAGGTGGTCGGCACGACCGGCCGACTGCGGCACGACAGTGCCGAGGCGCCGGCCGACGGTTATCTGCCGACCGCGGACGCGGGCGAGAGCCCGTACGTCATCCAGCTCACCGACTTCGTCACTGCACTCGGGAACGGCACAGATGCCCGCATCTCACCCGCCGAGGGTGTCAGCGCCGTGACCGTCGTCGACGCCGCCTACAGGTCACTCGCCTCGCACGTCCCCGTCCGCATCCGCCGATGAGAACGCCGCAGCGTGCAAGAAGCAGCGTGACGCACCATTTCTCGTGACGCCGGACGTTTCTCACAGACCCGGAAGAATGACCTCATGACCACCGCCGAGAACGCTCGACTGCAGGCCGCCCTCACTGCCGAAGAACCCTTGACCTGGGTGATCACCGGCGACTCGATCACCCACGGGCTCGTGCACACGCACGGCGGACGCAGCTATCCCGAGCACCTGCACGAGCTGGTCCGCGGCGAGTTGGCCCGCACGCGGGACATCCTGATCAACTCGGCGATCAGCGGGAACAAGATCGTGCAGATCCTCGCCGACTTCGACCGTCGCGTTGCGTCGTGGAACCCCGACGTCGTCACCCTGATGATCGGCACGAACGACTGCTCGACGGCGGTGGCGACGCTTCCGCCGGAGAAGTTCGCCGCATCCATCGCCGAGTTCGTCACGCGCGTGCGCGCTCTGTCCGCCGTGCCGGTGCTGCTGACCCCGCCATCCGTCGACGTCGCGGCTGCACCCGAACGCGCGCGCATCGGCGAGTTCGCGCAGGCCATCCGCGACGTCGCCGCGCACGACGACGTGCTGCTGGTCGACCAGCACGCCCGCTTCGGCGAGATCGGCCATGGCGGGGTGCCGTGGGGCCTCATGAACGACCCGTTCCACCCGAATGCTGCCGGTCATGCCGCGCTCGCCCTCGAGCTCGCGAAGGTGCTCGGCATCCGGCCGGAGCCGTCACGCACGCTGACACTGCTGCAGGCGCAGGTCGCGGCCGGAGCGCTCAATCCCTGAGGATATCTGGACGCCCGCGCACGTCACCGCCCGATCGGGCGCACCAGTACGTGACGCCGGTCGCGCACCCAGACGTCGCCGGTCTCGCGATGCTGCTCCCTGGTCGTGAAGCGGTACCGGTACGAGACCACGCGCACCCATCGCGGCCTCCGACCGTCGAACGGATCCCGGGCGAGCAGGCGCAGCGTCGGAGCATCCGCCTCGAGCAGCCGCACCAGAAACACCGTGAACCAGTCGTCCAGCGAATGGCCCAGGGCAGGAACCACATCAGCCAGTCCAGCCGCAGATGGTACGGCGCGAACTGAGGCGGGATGCGGCCCGGTGCTCCTGGCTTGCCCTTGAAGGCGTACTCGACCCATTCCGCGGCATCCGGATCATCGTCCTCGCTGCCCTCCACCACGTACTCGATGCGCTGCTTCGTCACCGAGCCGAAGGCGCCGTACGCGTTCGCGAGCTGCCACGGATTGAAGCTCGCGTTCATCATCTGCCTCCGCGAGAACAGGTTGCGCAGCGCCGGCCAGCTGATGACGACGTAGAGGACACCGACGGCCGAGGTGATGACGACCCAGTAGATGTCAGGCGTTTCGTCTCGCTTCGCTCGCTCAACGACCGGGATGCCGATGGCCGAGAACGCGAGCACGATCGTCGCCCAGTTCAGCCAGGCGAAGTTGCCGGTGATCACCAGCCAGCACTGCGTGGCGATCACGATCGCTGCCGCGACGGCTCCGACGATGAGCGGTCCTTCGACGAACTCAGGGACCCACGGGGCGACCAGCGACAGGATCGGCACGAACAGGAAGAACGGCACCACCAGCTGGGCGAAGTGGTTGCCGAGCACCTCGCCCTTGTGGAACCAGCGCGGCAGCAGGTGCGCCTGCCGACTGAGCGGTCCGGGCATCGGCTGCGTCTCGTGGTGGTAGGTGAGCGCAGTGAGGTCGCGCCACTCCCGCCCGCCGCGGATCTTGATCATCCCGGCGCCGAACTCGAGCCGGAACACGAGCCACCAGAACAGCACGATCACCACCGTCGGCGCAGACTGGTCACGCGAACCGAGGAAGGCCGCGAGGAACCCGGCCTCGAGCAGCAGCATCTCCCAGCCGAAGGAGTAGAACGTCTGCCCGATCGTCACGACCGACATGTATCCCAGCCACAGCACGAGGAACACGATCATCGGCACCCACGGCGGCGCCAGCTGCGGAACGCCCACGACCAGCAGCGCGGCGAGCACGATGCCGGTCCAGCACAGGGCGACCAGCCGCCGGTCGGTGTACCGGACGAAGCGGAACAGGGTGGGACGCCGCATCCGGTTCTTCCCGCGGCGACCCAGGCGAGCAGGTCTGGCGCCGGCAGCAGCCCGTGCTCGCCGAGCAGCGGACGGAACTGGTTCAGCGTCGAGACGAACGCGACCAGGTACAGCGCCGCGATGCCTCGCTGCAGCACCTCGCGCGCAAGCCAGAAGTCGGGAGCCGCGAACCCGTCCATCCGTCCAGGCTACGTCGCCGCCGTCCGGTCCGGAATCGGGGTTGACACGCGACGGCGCCCCGGCCCGCACGCAGCGGACCGGGGCGCCGGGAGCGTTCTGAGAAGGTCAGTCGACCTCGGTCTCGAACGCGTCGGGGTTGTTCTTCACCCACTCGGTCACGGCCTCGGACTCCTTGCCCTCGCCGTACTCGTTGACCACCAGGTCCTCGAGCTCGCCGTACTGCGCGTCGTCCAGCTTGATGCCGGCGATCAGCTCAGCGGCCTCGGGGTACTTCTCCGAGAAGCCCTTCGTCCCGAGGAAGTGCAGGCCCTCCGGCTCGCCCATGGCGCCCTTCGGGTCCTTCAGGTCCTTCACGTTGTAGGCGTCGTTGGCCCAGAACGGACGCCACAGGGTGACGACGATGTCCTTCTGCGCCTTGATCGCCTTGTCCAGCTCGGTGAGCATGGCCGGCGTCGAGGAGGTGACCAGCTCGTACTCGCCCTCGAGGCCGTACGCGGGGATCATGCTCTCCTGAGTCTGCTTGGTCAGGCCCGCACCCGGCTCGATGCCGATGATCTTGCCGTCGTAGTCGGCGCCCTTGCCCTTGAGGTCCTCGATCGAGTTCAGCTTCGAGTACTCGGGAACGGCGATCGTGAGCTTGGCGTTCGCGTAGTACGAGCCCAGGTCCTCGATCTTGTCGCCGTACTCGTCCATGTAGGACTTGTGCGTGAGCTCGGGCCACGCCGACGGGTAGATGTCGACATCGCCGCGGGCGAGGCCGGTGTAGAGCGGGCCCGCCTCGGTGAGGGTCTTCATCTCGACGTCGTAGCCGATCTTCTCCAGCTGGTTCTGCAGCAGGTAGGCGGTGCTCAGGCCGTCGGTCCAGGACGGCAGGAAGCCGAGCGTGATGGTGCCCTTGTCGCCGGACGCGGTGTCGTCGCCGCCGTCGCTTCCGCTGCCGGTGCCGCCGTCGCCGCCGCTCGCGCAGCCCGCCAGGGCGAGCGCCGCGGTCGCCGCAAGAGCGATGGATGCTGTGAGGTGCCTCTTCTTCATGTTTCTTCCTTTTCGTATGTCATTCATCTCGGGTGCAGGTTCTTCGGGTCAGACGGTCGACTTGCGACGGACCTTCTCGCGCTCGGTGTCCTCATGGATCCGGGCCGCCTCGGCCGCAGCATCCGCCGCCTCGCGCCGCTGCTGCGTGCGCCGCTTCGAGAGCACGCCCAGCAGGGATGCCGTGTTGTCGGCCGGATTGCCGAGCGCGGCGGTGACGCGGTCGAGGAACACGGCGATCAGCACGACGCCCAGGCCCGCCTCGACGCCCTTGGGGATGTTGATCGTCGAGATCGCCTCGACGACGAGCTTGCCCAGGCCGTCGGCGCCGGCCATGCCGGCGATGACCGCCATCGACAGGGCGAGCATGATCACCTGGTTGACACCGGCCATGATCGTGGGCATCGCCAGGGGCAGCTGGATGCCGCCCAGGATCTGCCCGCTCTTCGCGCCGAACGCCTGACCGGCCTCGACGGTCTCGCTGTCGACGCCGCGGATGCCGAGCTCGGTGAGCCGCACCCCCGGGGGCAGCGCGAAGATGACGGTCGCGACCAGGCCCGGCACCACGCCGATGCCGAAGAACACGATCGCCGGGATCAGGTACACGAACGCCGGCATGGTCTGCATGAAGTCGAGGATCGGCTTCAGCACGGCGCCGACCGTGGCGCTGCGCGCCGACCAGATACCGAGCGGGATCGCGATGATCAGCGCGACGATGGTCGCCATCAGCACGAGCGCCAGCGTCTGCATCGCCGGCACCCAGAGGTTCATGCCGACGATCAGCAGGAACGACACGGCGGTGCCGATCGCGAGCTTCCAGGAGCGCACCAGCCAGGCCAGCAGCGCGGCGATGATGATGATCACCGGGAACTGCACAGACAGCAGCATGGCGGTCAGGCCGTCGACCAGGAAGGTGACGACGACGGAGATCGCGTCGAGCACACCGCCGAGATTGGCCTGGATCCAGTCCACGGCCGCGTCGACCCAGTCGCCGATCGGAATGCGGAAACCGTCCATCAGAGCACCTCCCCCTCGTGGGTCGCTGAGCTTGTCGAAGCGTCCGAGAAGGCGACGCCGCCGCCCACCGGCGTGCCGACGGTGTCGGCCGGCTCGCCGAGCACCTCGTTGATGATCGCCTGCGGCATCGGCTGCAGCGGCAGCGTGAGCTCCTCAGTCGCGGTCGTCCCCGGGCCGAGCGCGGCGAGCAGGGTGATGCGCGGGATCACGCCGACCAGGCGGTCCTCGTCGTCGGTGACGGCCAGCGGCAGCACCGACTCGACGGACGGCACGAACAGGTCCATCAGCACCGAGTCCTCGTTCACGCTCTGCGGAACGGGCTTCAGCACCGAGGTGAGCGAGTTCTCGCCCTTGCGCACCAGCTTCACGGCATCCCGGTCTGTGACGATGCCGAGCAGCTTGCGGTCGCGGCCGACGACGTAGGTCGCCGACATGTAGGCGTCGCGCATCTCCCGGAGCGCGGAGCGCGGTCCCGAGGATTCCAGGATCACCGGGCGGGGACGTTCCATGACGTTCGCGGCGGTGAGCACGCGGGCGCGGTCGACATCTTGCACGAACTGCTCGACGTAGTCGTTCGCCGGGTCGGTGAGAATGTCCTCGGGGGTGCCGATCTGCACGATGCGGCCGTCGCGCATGACCGCGATCCGGTCGCCGAGGAACATCGCCTCGTTCAGATCGTGCGTGATGAACACGATGGTCTTCTGCAGCTTCGCCTGCAGTTCGACCAGCTGCTCCTGCATCTCACGGCGGATCAGCGGGTCGAGGGCCGAGAAGGCCTCGTCCATGAGCAGGATGTCGGTGTCGGCGGCGAGAGCGCGGGCGATGCCGACGCGCTGCTGCATTCCGCCGGACAGCTCCTCGGGCAGCTTGTCGCCCCAGCCGCCGAGACCCACCAGGGCGAGGATCTCTTCGGCCTTCTGCAGGCGGTCTGTCTTGCCGACGCCGCGCAGCTCGAGCGGGTAGGCGACGTTCGCGGCGACCGTGCGGTGCGGCAGCAGTGCGAAGTGCTGGAACACCATCGAGATGCTGTCCCGGCGGATCTCGCGCACGCGCCCGGCGGACGCCTGCGTGAGCTCCTCGTCTCCGATGAGGATCTCACCGGAGGTGGTGTCGTGCAGGCCGTTGAGCATGCGGATGAGTGTGGACTTGCCCGATCCGGACAGTCCCATGATGACGAAGATCTCGCCTCTGTTCACCGTGAAGCTCGCGTCGATGACGGCTGCCGTTCCGGCATCCTTCACGTCGTCGCGGGTCTCCCCGGCCTTCAGCCGTTTGACGGCCTGGTTCGGATTCCTGCCGAACACCTTGTACAGATGGCGCGCTTCAAGAGCGGTTTCAGACACACTTCCCCCGGGGCCCACCTCGGGTGCGATGAGCCCGCTTCGGTTACGCCCGGGTGATGATCACAAGGCCGTTCGACTGCGTCGTGCTGGCGGCACAGGCACCGGATTTCGGATCCGGGCAGAGATCACCGACCATACGTCCGCATCTCACACCAGTAAGCACAAAAATCGAAGAAAGACACGGTCGCGGACTGGTCTTGGGCCGTCAGGCCCGCATTCCAACGTAACGAGTGGCTGATCGGGTGGCAAATTCTGTCACCCGATCGTGACCCACGTCAACGCTTGATCGACTGTGTGACGGTGAATTTCGACGTGCGCACGATCTGCTCGGTGATGCCGACCTCGCGGGCAAGGGTGCGGCGGTGATCGAGGTGCGAATTGAACACCGTCCACACCTCTCCGCCCGGCCTCGTCAGCCGCGCGGCGGCCTCGATCAGCCGGCGGCCTGCGGCCTCGTCGACGGCATTCCCCAGGTGGAAAGGCGGATTCAGCAGCACCAGGTCGGCTGTTCCGTCGGCGATCGCGGAACCGGCGTCGTCGAGGGTGACCTCGACGTTCCCGAGGCCGTTCGCGGCCATGGTCGCGCGCGCCGAGCGGACGGCGGCGGCCGAGCGGTCGGTCGCGATCACGCGGGATGCCGGATGGGCGAGCGCGTACGCTGCGGCGAGCGCCCCCGTGCCGCAGCCGAGGTCGATGACCGTCCTCCCCGGGTCGTTGAGCGAGCGAGCCTGCGAGCGAGACGAAACGCTCTCAGCCGCCCACGAGCTCATGACGCCGAGCAGCACCCGCGTCCCGATGTCGATCCGATCCCCCGCGAACGCCCCGCCGTACGCGCACAGCGTGAGCCCGTCCGCCGACCTCCCGACCTCTGCGCGAGATTCTGACGAGGCCTCGACTTCTGCGCGAGACACCTGTTCAGCACGTGGGACTCGCGCAGAAGTCGATGTCTCACTGGGGAAGGAGTGGCGCGAGGAGACGGGGAACGGCGGCGGCCCGTCGGGACGACGCAGGTGTCGTGCGACGACAAGCCGCGATTTCCGCTCGGCGCGCTGCGGCTGCACCTCGCCGAAGTACCGCCTGAGCACCTCGTTCTGCGCGAGTGTCATGTGCTTCACCCGCCCGCCCGCGATGAGCACGGCGTCGGAGTCGGCCCAGCGGGCGATCGCGTCGGCGATCTCGTCCAGCTCGGCGAGCGACTTCGGCAGCTGCAGCAGCACGAGCCGGATGCCGGTGAGCAGACTCTCGTCCAGTTCGCCCTGCGTGTACGTCGGAACCCGCAGACCATCTGGTTCGTCGGCGGCGCGTTCCGACGCGGCACGCCGCGCAGCATCCGCTCCGTCCGTGATCCCCAGCGCGGCGGCGTTGCGCGCCAGCGCTCGCCGCCCCGTCACGAGGTCCTGATGCACCCGGATGCCCGGCATCCCGGCATCCGTGAGGGCCAGCGTGATCGCGCCGTACTCGTCGCCGATGACGGCGATCTCGGCGCCGTGGATGCCGGCGGTGAGCGCCTCCCCGACGAGCAGCTCGTCTGTGGCGTCCCAGGCCTGCAGGTTCGGCGCCTCGACGTCGGGCGTGCGGCGCAGCCGTGTGAAGTCGAACTCGGGCACCCGCTCAGCGTATCCGGCGTCGACCGCCGACCCTCCGCCGGACGCTCTCGCAGCGTTCCGGATGCCGATGGGCCGGGATACTTGATCGCATGGCCGCCTCACTGACGATCGCCTCGCACTCCCTGCCCACCGCACCGGTCGGGGCGGTGAATCCGCTTCCCGCCGTGGCGAGCATGCCGCAGGCTCCGTACGAGGCCTCGACGGAGGGGCTGCCGGAGCGGATCGCATGCGGCATCCGGTACGGGCAGGTGGCCAGCATCCATCCGTACCTGCTGCAGGACTCGTACGGCCGTTCGCGCTCCGAGGAGCCGATGCGGCTCGCGGTGCTCGAGAACGAGCATCTGCGCGCGGAGTTCGCGCTCGACCTGGGCGGGCGACTGATCGGCCTTGTCGACCGGGCGACCGGACGCGACCTGGTCTACCGCAATGAGATGCTGCAGCCGGCGAACCTCGCCCTGCGTGATGCCTGGTTCTCGGGCGGTGCGGAGTGGAACATCGGGATGCGCGGGCACTGGCCCCTCACCTGCGATCCGCTGTATGCCGCATCGGTGATCGGCCCCGACGGCGAGCCGGTGCTGCGCCTGTGGGAGTACGAGCGGGTGCGCGGCCTGATCGTGCAGATCGACGCGACTCTTTCGACCGACGCCCCCGCGCTGCACGTGCGCGTGCGGGTGCGCAACCCGAAGGATGCCGAGACGGGCATGTACTGGTGGACCAACATCGCCGTCGCGCAGTCGCCTGGGAGCAGGGTGTTCGCGCCCGCGAAGATCGCCTACAAGACCGACTACGACGGGTCGCTCGCATCCGTCGACTTCACCCGCGACGACGCCAGCCGTCCGGCGTCGGCTCCCGCCGCGGCCGACTACTTCTTCGACATCCCCTCCGTCGAGACACCGTGGATCGCCGCCCTGGATGCCGGTGGCGCCGGGCTCGCGCACGTCTCGACCGCGCCGCTGACCGGGCGCAAGCTGTTCGTGTGGGGCGACACCACGGGCGGGCGGCGCTGGTGCGACTGGCTGGGCGGCGACACCGGTGCGTACTTCGAGATCCAGGCCGGGCTGGCGACCACGCAGTACGAGCACCTGCCGCTGCCGGGCGGAGCGACGTGGGAGTGGACCGAGACGTTCCTGCCGCTGCAGGTCGACTCCGGATTCTCCGGTGAATGGGCCGAGGCGACCGCAGTCGTCGGTGGAGCGGTGCGCGAGGCGTACGGAGCGGTCGGATCGGCGGGTCTCGAACGGCTGGAGGCGGTGGCCGACGCCGAGCCGGGCGCACTGCTCTCCACGGGGTCGCCGTGGGGCGCCCTGGAGCAGGAGCTGTCGGCCTGGGCCGGCGAGGCATTCTCCAGCCTGCCCGGGGTGCGCTTCTCGCGCGACGGCGCCGAGGGCGCGTACTGGGCGGGCCTGCTCGAGGCGGCGGATGGGACAACTGGGTCCCTGAGGACGACTGGGTCCCTGAGCCCGTCGAAGGGTCCGGGGCCGGATGATCCGTCGATTCCGCCGGCCTCGTACGTCGCCGGCCAGACGTGGGACCGGCTTCTTCAGGCATCCGCTCCGTCCTGGCTGAACTCGTACCATCGCGCGGTCATCGCACATGCTGCCGGCGACCTCGATCGGGCGCTCGCGCTGTACGCGGAGTCCGAGGCGCAGCATCCGACGGCGTGGGCTGCGCGCGGAGCGGCGCAGGCGCTGCTCGCGCGAGGCGACGACCCGTTCGACGCTTTCGAGCGCGCGCATGCGCTGGCGCCGGACAGCGTCACGCTCGCGCTCGAGTTCGGTGCGGCGCTGCTGGATGCCGGGAGCGGTGAGCGCCTGCGCGAGCTGCTCGATGAGCTGCCCGAGGAGGTCGCGCAGCTCGGCCGCTTCCGCATGCTCGCGGTGCGGGCGGCGCTGGCGTCCGGTGACCGGGAGGCGGCCGGCCGCATCCTCGAGGCCGGGTTCGAGGTTCCGGATCTGCGCGAGGGGGAGCTGAGTATGTCGGCCCTGTGGCACCAGGCGTTCCCGGGCCGTCGGATGCCCGCCCAGTACGACTTCGAGATGGCCCCGGACGCGTCCGGGACCTGAAGGCGTTTCGTCTCGCTCCGCTCGCTCAACGACCGGGGCCCCTCTCACGGGTCGTTGAGCGAAGCGACGAAGGAGCGCAGACGAAACGTCGTGACGCGCCTGCCGGACGGGTCAGATCGAGTCGTCAGCCGCCACGATGTCGATCTGCCAGTAGTGCGAGTCCGGATCCGCGGGATCGTGGGCCGCCTTGGCGTCCTCCAGCGCCCTGTTGATCTTCTCCATGACGGCGATGAACTCGGCGCGCGTCAACTTCATGTTCAGCTGATTGAGTGTGCCCCGAGCGACGTCATCGCGCCCACGCGTGTACTCCGGCACCCAACTGATGAATCTCCGCACGAGGTCGTTGTGCTCGTCGACGAGCAGACGCGTGAACGCGGCACCGGCGATCTCGTCCTCATCCTGAATCGGATGCTCAGGGCTGCCCAGCTCCAGCCCGATCTTCCGCGGCCGCCACACCCGATCGCGCCTGTCGCGAGCGAACTCCGGAGCCTCTTCGATGAGCCCGGCATCGGCCAGCACCCGCAGATGGAAGCTGATCGTGTTCGCTGCGACATCCAGCTGCTCGGCCAGATCGGCCGCGCGGGCGTGCTCAAGGCGATTGAGCATGTTCGTGATGCTCCGGCGCAGGGGGTTCGCGAGGGCCTTCAGCATCGCCGAGGTCATCGGAGTAGGGCGCTCATAGGCGCTCTGGGATCCGCGTGGTTCGTCAGCAGCATCCGCCGTCATGCAACCGAGTGTACTCGCAGATAAATTTGCGCGACTTTACTTGCGCAACTTTCCTCGCGGGATTATCGTCGTCACCATGACCTCGTTATGGCGCAATCTGCAGTACGTCTCGTGGCTCGTCAGCGACACGAGTAAGGGTCTCGCCGGTGCGCTGTTCCGGTTTGCCGTGCCGCTGATCGCCCTCTTCGTCACGAACGATCCGGCGCAGGCCGGCATCATCGCCGGCGTCGGCATGGCCGTGAGCGTCTCGCTCACGCTGTTCGGCGGAGTCCTGGCCGACCGTCACCGTCGCCTGACCCTCATGGTCCTGGGCGCGTCGATCGGTGTCGCACTGTCGATCGCGTTCACCCTGTTCGCCCTCGGCGACGCGCTCACGTTCTCGACACTGCTCGCGCTCGAGGTGCTGCTCGCCGCGCGCAGCGGCATCTTCGACCCCTCCGGCGAGGCCGCCCTCAAGGACCTGGTCGCCGCCGACACGATGGGGCGGGCGCAGGCCGCGAACCAGGCTCGGGATGCCGCGCTGCAGCTGGCCGGTGGCCCGATCGGCGGCGCACTGCTGGTCGTCGGCGGCTGGCTGATCGGCGCCGTCATGGCCGCATGCCAGCTGATCTCCGCCATCGCGGCGGCGCTGATCCCCCTGCTGCGCGGGGCGGAGAAGGCGGATGCCGCAAAGGATGCCGACGGGCTCCTGAGCCTGTCGACGGGTCATGACGACGCGTCGACAGGCTCAGCGACCCACGCCGTCGCCAAGCCCAATGCGCTGCGCGAGATCCGGGAGGGATTCGCCTGGCTGTTCTCGCGCCGGGATCTGCGCGGCGTGCTGCTGATCTCGACCGTCATCAACCTCGGCATCAACACCGTCATGACGACGATCGTCTACTCGCTGCAGCAGGACGGCGAGTCACCTGCGGTGATCGGCTGGATCAGCGCCGGGATGGGTGTGATGATGCTCGCCGGCGCACTGATGGCGTCCCCGCTGGTCGGCCGTATCGGTGCCGGCAGGCTGATGATCGTCGGGCTCATCGCACTGTCGATCGGCGCCGCGGCGACGATCTTCACCCGGGATCCTCTGGGGATCGTGCTGGTGATGGCCGTGCCCGGCCTGCTGCTCGCGCCGCTGAACGCGGGCCTCGGCGGCTACTTCATGGTTGCGACGCCGTCGGAGCTGATGGGCCGGGCGAGCAGCGCCTCCGCGGTGTTCGCCATGGGTGCGATGCCGCTGGCTCCGCTGATCGCGGGGTTCGGGCTGTCGCTGGTGGGACGCACCGGCACGATCATGATCGGCGTCGTGCTGTCGCTGGTCGCAACCGCGATGGCGATCACGAACCGTCCGCTGCGCTCGCTCCCCGCCGAGGCGGGGTGGGAGGCGCACGCCGCACAGTTCGCGGATGCCGGCTCCGGGGTGCCCGTCCGCTGACCGGCCGCGCAGCGCGTCCCGGCTCAGAGGGTCTCGTCGCCGGCCAGCAGGTGCACCTGCCAGAGCGGAGCATCCTGGTTCGCGCGGTTCGCGATCGTGAGCTCCTCGATGCGGGTGCGGAAGTCGTGCACCAGCTCGCGGAACTCCGCCTCTGTGAGGCGCGCGTTCAGGAACATGAACGTGCTGTGCCCGTCACTGTCGCCGGGGTTCGCCGTGTGGTGCTCGTTGACCCGTCGCATCAGGTCGAGGTGGTCCTCGTCGAAACCCTGTGAGATGGCGGCGTCGAGCTCGGCGTCACCGGTCGCGCCGACCGTCATGGTGCCCGGGATCGCCTGCCACACCCGATCGCGACGATCACGGGCGTGCTCGGGTGTCTCGCGGATCAGCCCGGCCTCGCCGAGCACGCGAAGGTGGAAGCTGACCTGATTCGCGGGCAGTCCGAGGTCTGCGGCGAGGTCAGCGGCCCGCGCGAAGTCCCGCGCCGCGAGCCGGCGCAGGATGCTGCGCCGAGTGGGGTGCGCCACCGCGCGCAGCATTCCCAGCGACATGGCGGATGCGGGATCCCCGGGCTGCGGATCGTCGACCATGCCCCCATGTTAGTCAGCACTCCTTGCGCACCAACTGTTGCGCAGTCGGCTGCCGCGCGTCAGGGACGCGGACGCGAGCCGATGGCGAGAAGTGCGATGTCCAGAGCTCGCGGGTCCTTCGCGCGGGTGCGCGACTGCTGAAGCAGCTCGAGCTCGTGGCGGCGCGATTCGGCACGCAGTTCGCGCCTGTGTCGGATGGCGGCGATGAGGGCGGTCGCCAGTCTCAGCAGTGCACGCTCTGCGGCGGTCGGCGATGCGAGGTGCGATGTCACGGCAGTCATGTCACCGTTCTCCTGTCTTCCGCGGTGTGAGAGGCAAGCATCCCGCGCCCTTCGTCGTTACACAAGAGCTCTTGTGCACTAGTCATTGCGCAATAACTGGTGCATAACTACCGTGAGTGCCATGAGCACTCCGTCGCGCCTCTGGGCGAACTCCCGATACGTCACCTGGCTGGTCAGCGACACGGCGAAGGGACTCGGCAGCGGGCTGGCGACCTTCGCCCTCCCGCTGCTGGCGCTGCAGGTCACCGGCGAACCCGTCCAGGCCGGAGCCATCGGTGCGATCGGCATGGTGGTGATACTGGTGACCTCGCTCTACGGCGGGGTGCTCGCCGACCGGCACGACCGGGCGCGGCTCATGGTCATGGGCGCGGTGATCGGCATCGCTCTCTCCGCGGTGATCACGGCTCTGATCCTCACC
This sequence comes from Microbacterium sp. KUDC0406, assembly GCF_021582875.1. NCBI lineage: Bacteria > Bacillati > Actinomycetota > Actinomycetes > Micrococcales > Microbacteriaceae > Microbacterium > Microbacterium sp. KUDC0406. The sequence goes on from NZ_CP091138.1 coordinate 2,721,986, forward strand.
GATGCCCTGAACTTCGCGGTGCTGCTCGGGATCGAGATCGTCCTGGCGGCGCAGTACGGGCTCTTCGGCATCGCCGGGGAGTCGATCCTGAAAGACATCGTCCCCGCCGATGCCCTCGGCCGGGCGCAGGCTGCGAATCAGGCGCGCGACGCGATCCTGCGGCTCGGGGCGACGCCGCTGGGTGGGCTGCTGCTCGCCACCGGCGCCTGGCTGATCGGAGCCGCGATGCTCGTCAGCTCCGTGATCGAGGCGGTCGCCGCGGCCCTGCTGGGGCGAATGCATCCCTCACGGCGCGTCGAGCAAGGAAGCGCCGGCGACCGAGGGAGCGCCGGCGACCGAGACGAAACGCGCCGCGAGCGCGGGACACGTCGCGATGACTCTTCTCGCTCCGATCGCTCGACGACCGATCGGCCCGGTGCGTTCGCCGAGGTGCGCGAGGGCGTCGTCTGGCTGATGCGGCGACGCGACCTGCGGCCGATCCTGTTCACCATGACGTCCGTGAATCTGGGATTCAGCACGGCGACGACGACGATCATCTACCTGCTGCAGCAGCGCGGGGAGTCGCCGGCGGTCATCGGCCTGCTCGGCTCGGCGATCGGTGCCGCCACGCTGATCGGCGCGCTGCTGGCGACCCCGCTGGTGTCGCGCGTGCCGGCCGGCGCGATAACGATCGCCGCGCTCGCCCTGCCGACAGCGGCCGTCGGGATCCTGCCGTTCACCGACGCGGTTCCGGTGCTGATCGCTGCGCCCGCGATCGCGCTGCTGTTCGCGCCCGCGCTCAACGCGGCGCTGCTCGGATACTCCATGGTCGCGATCCCGACCGAGCTGGTCGGGCGTGTGCGCAGCGCGATGACGGTGATCGTCAGCGGGGCGATGCCTCTTGCGCCGCTGATCGCCGGAGCGGGCCTGTCCTCGATCGGCACCGCGGCGACGCTGGTCATTGCCGCGGCGCTCTGCGCGGCCACGCTCGTGCTGGCCGTGTGCACACCGGCGCTGCGCGGGCTGCCCGCCGAGCAGGGCTGGGCCGAGCACGCCGAGCTGTTCGCGGATGCCGGAGTCCCGGCATCCGTCCGCTGAGCGGTTTCCGCGATCTCGCGCGCCCACCGCGCGAGCACACGAGAACACGCCGGAACAGGACGATGCGCCGGACTCGTCCCGTCCTCGCCGAACATCCTGCCCCGGCATCCGAAACCCGACGCGGACTCAGCCCTTCGGGTAGGCGACGTACGCGAACGACCGGGAGTCCGGCGCCCAGCTGTTCACGTTGATCGTGCCCTGACCGCCAGGCAGCGCGATGCGAGCGAGCGGTGTGCCCCAGTCGGCGGTGTCGACCACGACGACCGAGACCGGCAGGTCGGCCGGATGCCCCTCGGTGCCGGCCGGGTACTCGAGGTAGACGGCATGCCTGCCGTCGGGCGAGAGGTGCGGGAACCAGTCCGCCGTGTCGCTGCGGTGCACGCGCTCGACCTCGCCGCGGGCTATTCGCGCGAGCTGCGCGCGCCCCCAGCGCTCGGTGTTGAAGTACAGCCAGGCGCCATCGGGCGACCACTCCGGTCCGTCGAGGTGCCCCGGTCCGGTGTCGACCACCGTCACGCGGCCGCCGGATGCCGGGATCAGTGCGAGCCGTCCCGGCCCGGTGCCATCCACCCGCACGAAGGCGAGCAGCTCGCCGTCGCGCGAGATCCCGTGCAGGTAGTGCCGCACGCCGTCCTCGCCGCTGATGCGGGTGACCTGCCCGCCGCTCAGCAGACCGCGGTAGATGTGCCCGTCCTCGGCGGAGAGGTACACGGCGGGACCCGCCGGATCGAGCACGTGGTCGTTGTTGATCGGCGGCAGCCCGGTGAACGCGATCGGATGCGGGTCGCTGCCGGGCCTGAGGCGCCAGAGCAGCCCCTCACCGTTCAGGTACAGCGCTCCGTCGCGCCCCCAGTTCGGCGCCTCGAACAGGACCCGGTCCGAGGCCGCGACGGTCCGCGACTCGGCAGCGTCCAGGTCGTGGATCTTCACCTCGCAGCGCTGGCCCTCTGCGAGAACGCGGTAGTCCGGCATCCGGTGCCTCCTGTTCCGTGGTCAGGATAGACCCCAGACCAGGACACCCGACGGATACTTGACCCTGACACCGTGGAAGATCCGTCACAGCTAAGATCGGAGTCCGCCGATCAGCGCGACTGGGTCACCGAGCTGCAGCAGCCCGTGGCATCCGCCTGATCCCCCTCCTGCTCCGGTCTCACTCGTTGCGGGTGCGACCGGAGCAGGAGGGGACACCGGCCTCGAGTACGCTCACGACCATGCGAGTTCTGGGGAGATCGGGGGCATGACGACGGATTCTGACGGCAAGCGCATGCGGTTGCGCTATGCCGGACATTGCCGGTTGTGCGGTGCCGCGCTGCCGGCGGGCACCGATGCGGTCTACGAGCGCAGCACGCGTTCCGTCCGCTGCCTCACCTGTGCTCCGGACGAGGCGGATGCCGCTGAGCCGGGCGACGCGGACGCCGAGACGCCCGCGGATATCCTGCGTCTGCGCGCACCCGCCTCCGCGGTGATCGCCGAGACCCTGAGGGTGCAGGCCGGGGCGCCGCCGCGGTCGCGAACCGCGCGCCTCTTCGGCGTCAGTCCGCTGTCCGCGGATGCCGCCCCGTGGTTCCTCGGGACGCTCGGCGAGCTGCACGTCGGACGGCTGCTCGACGAGCTCGGACCGGGCTGGCACGTGATCCATGCGATCCCGGTCGGCTCGCGCGGCAGCGACATCGATCATCTCGTGATCGGACCGACCGGAGTGTTCACGATCAACACGAAGCACCATCCCGGGAAGGTCTGGGTCGCCTCGCGCGCGCTGGTGGTCAACGGTCAGCGTACGAACCACTTGCGCAACGCGGTACATGAAGCGGCGCGCGCGTCGAAGCTTCTGAGCAGCGCGGCCCAGCGGCGGGTGCCGGTCACGCCCGTGGTCGCGATCGTCGGAGCGAGAGCACTCACGGTGCGTGAGCACCCGGCAGACGTGCTGGTCGTCCGCGATACGGCGCTGCGGCGCACGCTGCGAGACCGACCCACCGCACTCAGCCCCGCCGAGGTCGACGCACTCGCCACGATCGCGGCCGCGCCGGCCACCTGGGGCTCGGCCGAGGCGCCGGCCCCGGATCTCGCCGCGTTCGCTGCTCTGCGCGAGTCCGTGGCATCCGCTCGTCGTCGCCAGCGCACCTGGGCGGTCGGCGGCCTGCTCGCGATCCCCACCCTGCTGCTGGCCGTCTCGCAGCTTCTGCCCGCAGCCCTGGCGGTACTCGCCGGCTGAACTGCAGCGCTCCGATCTGCCTCGTCCCCGGGGACATCGCCTGACGGATGCCGGGACCCCGGCATCCGTCAGGCGGCTCAACGGAGCGGGTCGAAGGGCCTGATCGCGGGGTCGATCCGGCCGGTCACGATCTGCTCGGCGAGCAGCTTGCCGGTCACGGGGCCGAGCACGATGCCCCACATGCCGTGCCCGCCACCCACGTACACGTTCGGTGCCCGGGTCGCACCGACGAGCGGCAGTCCATCGGGCGTGACCGGGCGCGAGCCGACCCACTCGTCCTTGCGGTCATCGAGGTCGACGCCCGTGAACATCTCGCGCGCCTGCTGGATGATCGCCTGGATGCGGCGGGGCTGGAGGGGCTCGTCGGGTCGGCGGAACTCCATGGTGCCGGCGATGCGGAACCGGCCCTGGTACGGCGTGCAGGCGATGCGCTGGAACGGCAGGTACACCGGGTGCTCCTGCGGCTTCTCTGTCTCGACGGTGAACGAGTAACCGCGGCCGGCCTGCACGAGGGTGCGCACACCGAGCCGGCGCGCGAGCTTCGGCATCCAGGCGCCCGTGGCGATCACGACTGAGTCGGCCTCCACCCGCTCGCCGTTCGACAGCGTGACGACGGGCCGGCCCGCGGATGCCACGTCCGTGACCTCTGCTCCGGTGACGAGTTCACCGCCGCGGGCGACCACGGCGGCGCCGAGCGCCTCGACGTAGGGCGCCGGCTCCAGGAAGCGCTGTCCGTCGAGCCGGTAGACCACCTTCACCGCATCCGACAGCACCGGAGCGAGCTCGCCGGGGTGCTCGAGCCGCTCCATCGGCACGTCCTGGCCGTGCCGCACGACGCCGGCGACCTCGTGCAGGAAGCCCTTCGAGTGCGCCTCGTCCTTGAAGCCGATCACGAAAGGCCCCTCGCGGGTCCACGAATCGACACCGCCGGCCTGCAGTTCGTCGAAGGCGGCGAGCGCCATCTTGTCGATCGGAGTCAGGTCGGCCATGGTCCTGTCCCACGCTCGGTTGGTTCCGTGCGAGGCGAACCGGGCGAGGAAGCTCCACAACCCGGCATCCACCCGGAACGGCACGTGCAGTGCGGCATCCGGGTCGAGCAGGGCCCTCGGTCCGTACGTCCACAGGCCCGGATCCGCGAGCGGAATCGTCTTGCCGGGCGTCAGCCAGCCGGCGTTCCCCCAGGACGAACCGGCGGCGATGCCGACGCGGTCGATGACGGTGACCTCGACTCCGCGTTCCTGCAGATGCCAGGCGGTGGCGAGACCCACCATGCCGGCGCCGATGACGATAGACCGCGACATTGCGTGCTCCTTCTCTCACCAGCGATTATGAGGATTCCGAGGGTCTCTGTGGACGCTCATCGCAGATTCTTCGTAGGATGCGGGGAACGCTGCTGGAAACTGCGCACTGAAGCGAGGAACCGCCCATGCCGGAGATCGAATCCTCGGGACCGCTGGATGCCGTCGACCGAACCCTGCTCTCAGAGCTGAGCCGCAACGGCCGGATCTCGAACACCGAACTCGCGGCCCGCGCGGGGATCGCCGAGTCGACGTGCCTGAAGCGGGTGCGGGCGCTGCAGGCCCGCGGCGTGATCGTCGGCTTCCATGCCGAGATCTCGCCGGCGGCGATGGGGCTGCACCTCGAGGCGCTCATCACCATCCGGCTGCACGCGCACGCACGCGGCGACCTGCGCCGGTTCCAGGCCTACCTGGAGGACCTGCCCGCGACGCAGCGGGTGTACTTCCTCGCCGGCGACCGCGACTTCATGGTGCACGTGGCGGTGGCGGACGCCCCGGCGCTGCGCGAGCTCGTCTCGGACACCATCAGCCTGCAGCCCGAGGTCGCGTCCACGTCGACGAGCCTGATCTTCGCCCAGGCTGCGGGCAAGCGCGGCCTGTAGCCCGGACGTCCTCATTCAGGACGGTCAGTCGGCGATGCGGATCTCGTAGCCGAGCGCCTCGAGGTCGACGCGGGCGGACTCCGGCACTCCGGCATCCGTGATGATCGTCGAGAACAGCTCGGAATCGCCCACCGCGGCGAAGGTCTCGACGCCGATCTTCGACGAGTCGGCGACGATCGCCGCCCGCCGGGAGCGCTCCGCCATGATGCGGTTCACGTCGGCCTCGGCCTCATCGTGCGTGGTCGCGACGCCGGCAGGCGACAGGCCGTTGACGCCGATGAACGAGATGTCGAGCCAGAGCCCTTCGAGCAGCTGCTCGACGAACGGTCCGACCAGTTCGTAGCTGCGCGAACGGATCACCCCACCGGTCACCACGACCTTGATGTCGGGTCGCATGGCGAGCTGCGCGGCGATGTTCACCGCGTTCGTGACCACGGTCAGCCCGTGGTCGCCGAGGTCGCCGCGGGCGGCGAGCGCCGCGGCGATCGCCGTGGTCGTCGTCCCGCCCGACAGCCCGACGACCGATCCCGGCGTCACGAGAGAGGATGCCACCACCGCGATGCGCTCCTTCTCGTCGGTGCGCAGGTGGCTCTTGTACCGGATCGGCAGCTCATAGGCCACGGACTGGGCGACCGCGCCGCCGTGGGTGCGGGTGAGCAGCCGGCGCTCAGCGAGGCTGTCCAGGTCACGGCGGGTGGTCGCGGCGGATGCTCCGAAGCGCTCCACCAGCTCTTCGACACTGATCTCTCCCTGCTCGCCGAGCAGTTCGAGGATCGCGTTCAGCCGGGATGCGCGGTTCATGGGGTGCCTTCGGTGTCGGGTGAGGCTGCGTCGGACGAGGCCTTGTCCTGTCCCTGATCGGACGCGGGCTCGCGCGATGCGAATGGTTCCAGCGCGAAGAGCCGCAGCATCCGTGCGGCCTCGGCGGCCACGGCATCCCGCGCCGGCGAGATGTACTTGCGCGAGTCTACGAGCTTCTCGTCGGCGGCGAGGCGTTCGCGCACCGCGCGGGTGAAGAACCCGTTCAGGTGCGTCGACACGTTGATCTTCGTCATGCCGGCCCGAACCGCCTCGGTGATCACGTCGTCGGGGACGCCGGACGACCCGTGCAGCACGAGCGGCACGTCGGTGGCATCCTGCCCGCAGCCGCGCAGCGCCTCGCGCAGGCGGGCGATGAGGTCGAGGTCGAGCGACGCCGAGCGGTCGAGCATCGCGTGCGACGATCCGACCGCGACCGCCAGCGCGTCGACACCGGTCTCCGCGACGAACGCGCGCGCCTCGTCGGGATCGGTGCGCACGCCGGGCGCATGTGCTCCGTCCTTGCCGCCGACCTCGCCCAACTCGCCCTCGACGTACACCCCGGCGGCGTGTGCGCGGTCGACGACCGCCGCGGTGAGATCGACGTTCTCGGCGTACTCGAGCTTGCCGCCGTCGAACATCACCGACCCGAAGCCGAGGTCGATGGCCTCGTGCACCAGCTCGGGCCGCTCGGCGTGGTCGAGGTGCACGGCGACCGGCGTCTCGGCGCGCCGGGCGATCGCGAGCATCGCCAGCGCGATCGGCTCGAGACCGCCGTGGTAGTCGGCGCAGTTCTGCGAGATCTGCAGGATCACCGGCAGATCGGCGCGTGCGGATGCCTCGACGAGCGCCTCGGCGGTCTCGAGGTGGATCACGTTGAAGGCACCGATGCCGTTGCCGTTCCAGGCGGCATCCGTCACGAGATCGCGGGCGGAGACGAGGGTCATGCGGTGTCCTTCTGGTCGGGTTCGATCGAGACACCCGGTTCAGCATCAGACGCCGCGCCCTGGCGGGGGTCTCGTGCTGCGAAAGGTGTCTCGCGGGTGATGATGACGGCGGCCTCGAGTTCGGGCCAGGAGGGGTGGATGTCGCCGGCGAGCGGCATGAGGACGGCGGCGGCGGACCAGGCGGTGGCGCGACGCAGGATCGCCTCGGGGTCGCGGATGCCGGATGCCAGCAGCACGGCGGCCGCGGAGACGGCGGCGTCGCCGGCACCGGTCGGGTTGCCGGCGAGAGCCTCGGGAAGACGCGCAGAGACGACGTCCGCGTCGGCCGAGACGGCGAGCATGCCCTCGGCGCCCCGGGACAGCAGGATGAGCGAGGCTCCGCGACGCAGCAGCTCGTGGGCACCCTCGATCGGATCGGTGATGCCGGTGGCTTCGGCGAGCTCAGCCGCATTCGGCTTGAGCACATCGGCACCGGCATCCGCCGCGCTCAGCAGCGCCGGCCCCGAGGTGTCGGCGATCACGATCGCGCCGGCCTCGCGTCCGAGGGCGATCAGCGACGGAAGGAGGTCGTCAGGGGTGCCGGGCGGGACGCTGCCGGAGATCACCAGGACGGGGCGCTGGCCCTCCGGTCGCCCCGCGAGCGGAGCGGGACGAAGCGCCTCCGGGGATACTGAGAGCGTTTCGTCTCGGTCGCGGGCTCCCTCGCTCAACGACCCGGGGGCAGAGGACGAGTCGCGGACTCCCTCGCTCAACGACCGGGAGGCAGAGGACGAGTCGCGGACTCCCTCGCTCAACGACCGGGAGGCAGAGGACGAGTCGCAGACTCCCTCGCTCAACGACCGGGATACGGCGGCCCGCAGGGCATCCCACTCGGCATCGGTCGGGGCGATGCCGCGCTCGTTCACGATCGTGGTGTCTCCGAGCGCCTCGTCGACCAGGGCGATGCTGCGTCGCGTCGCGGCGGTGACCGGGACCAGCACCGCGGGCACACCCGCGGCGGTCAGCTCTGCCCGGAACTCCTCGCCCGTCGCGCCGCCGACCGTCGTGACGGCGACGACCTCAGCGCTCGCGGCCTGCGCGACCCGCGCGACGTTCAGCCCCTTGCCGCCGGCGCGCGCCGCGCCGGCATCCGCTCGATGCGTGCCGCCCGGGACGATCTTCTCGACGTGCCAGGTGAGATCCAGCGCCGGATTCGGCGTGACGGTGACGATCATCGAATCACCCGCTCCCGGTACACCTGCACGACCCGGGCACGGATGCACGATGCATCCGCCCGTCCGATCGTGCGGGCGTTCCCGGATCGTGCATCCGTACCCGCGTACGTGCTCATGCGACCACCAGCCTCGCGCGCAGCGCCGAACCGAGGATGCCGGCGTTGCCGGACAGCTCGGCCGGGACCAGCACAGGGATGCGGTGGAAGCTCAGCCGCGCGGCCAGCCGCGTGCGCAGCTCGTCGAACAGCGCACCTCCGGCCCGCGACAGTCCGCCGCCGATCACGACGGCCTCCGGCGCGACGACCGCGGTCAGCTGCGCGATCGACATCGTGAGCGCGTCGAGGGCCTCGTTCCAGATCCTGTCCGCGACGGCATCGCCGGCCGCGGCCAGCGCGATCACCTCACGGGCACCGTCGACGTCTGCACCGGTCTCCTCCTCGTACCGCCGCGCGATCGCTCCCGCGGAGGCGACGACCTCGAGGCATCCGCGCGCGCCGCAGGGGCACGGCCAGTCCCCGATCGGCGAGTGGCCGATCTCTCCGGCGTACCCGCCCGCGGTGTACGGCTGCCCGCCGACGAGCAGGGTGCCGGCAATGCCGGTGCCGATGATGATGACGACCGAGTTCGCGAAGTCGCGCGCACCGCCGAGCACGTGCTCGGCCCAGCTCGCCGTGCCGACGTCGTGATCGAACGCGACCGGCAGCCCGAAGCGCCGCTCGGCCAGCATCCGCAGCGGCGCATCCCGCCAGCCCAGATTGCTGGAGAACACGGCGACGCCGGCATCCGCGTCGACGATGCCGGGCACGACGAAGCCGACTGCCTGCGGCACGATCTCCGGATGCTGCGCGCGCAGCGCGTCGCCCAGCTCGCCGATCCGCTCGACGAGTCGTGCCGGCATGTCGTCGCCGACCTCGGGAGTCGGCGTGCGGCGCAGTCCGACCGCATTACCGACGGCGTCGAACAGCGCCGACTTGATGTCGGTGCCGCCCACATCGAACGCGAGCACCGGCACGCCGGCGCCGATCGACACCGCACCCGCGAGCCGCTCTCCCGACGCGTCGGAGACGACGTCGGGGATGGCCGGGACGCGGCCCTCGCTTCGCGAGACTGCACCACCGCGCCGAGAAGGGGCGGTGCCCCCGGTCTCGGCGCGGTGGTGCAGTCTCGTCGGCCGCGCCCACGTTCAGGCCTCGAGGATGACGGAGCGGGTCAGGTTGCGAGGCTGGTCGGGGTCGAGGCCCCTCCCGACGGCGCGGTCCAGCGCGACGCGGTGCAGACGCGCCAGGTCGGCCATCGGGTCGATCGGATGCTGCACGAATCGGGCTCCCGTGGCCCGGACCTGCGACTCGAGGCCCTCCGGAACCTGGCCGAAGGCCCAGGTGATGCGGCCGGGCGCGGCGATCGCGATCGGTCCGTGGCGGTACTCCATGGCGGAGTAGGACTCGGTCCACGACTGCGACGACTCGCGCATCTTCAGGCCGGCCTCATGCGCCAGGCCGATGGTCCAGCCCATGCCGAGGAAGCTGTACTGCTCGGCCTCGCCGAGGGCGGGGTCGGCCGCCGAGTCGGACAGCACGTCCTGCGCATCGGCGACGGCACGGTCGAGCGACTCGCCGAGCGAAGCGCGGAACAGCGCAAGGGCGGTGGTGGCGAACCGGGTCTGCACGACCGACTTCTCATCGGCGAAGGGCAGCCCGATCACGGAGTCGGCGAGGTCGACCAGCGGCGAGTCGGTGTCGCCGACGACGGCGATCACAGGGGTCTTGCCCTTGACTCGCTCGGTCAGCTCGAGCACCTCGGTCGTCGTGCCGGAGCGCGTGAGCGCGACGATCGCGTCGTATCCGCGCGTGAACGGGAACTCCGATGCAGTGAACGCGTCGGTCTCTCCGTGCCCGCGGCCTCCCGCAGCGCCGCGTATGACTGCGCCATGAACCAGCTGGTGCCGCATCCGACCACGGCGATGCGGGCGCCGGATGCCGGCAGCAGCGCCTGCTCGTCGCGCATTCCGGCGGCGCGAGTCCAGGTCTCGGGCTGGGACAGCAGTTCGGCGCGCATGTGCGCACCGGCGGCGGGGATCTCGGTCATCTCTGGCTCCTCGATGGCGATCCGATCCGGTATCGGATGCAGTTTTGTGATCGTTTTTTACGAATAACAATCATGATACGACAAGATGCCGGCAGCCGACAGCTCTACTCGGCGAGTTGCGCCGCCGTCCAGCGCACTCCGAGTGCGGCCCCGAGTGCGAACTGCGCAGCACCGGCGAACGGCACGATGCCTCCCGTCGCACCTCGCACCGGCACCCGCACGGTGCCGCTCGGCGGCAGCTGCGTCTCGGCGCGCACCAGTTCGAGGAATCCCTCGCCGAGACCCGCCGCCGAACCGCCGATGACGACCTCGCCGGGATCGAGCATCGCCGTGAGCATGGTGATCACGCGTCCCAGGGCGATCGCCCCGCCCGCCAGCCGCTCGGGGTCCGCCGCGTCGACCAGTGCACGCACGTCGGCGGCATCCATGCCCTCCGTGAACCCGTCGCCGAGCAGCGCCGGCATCGACGCCGCCGACTCCAGACATCCGCGGCGGCCGCACGGGCATGCCCTGGCCTCGTCGCCGAACACGACCTGCACGTGCCCGATCTCGCCGACGCGGGCATGTGGGCCCGGCGCCGGCTCACCGTCGAGGGTGACGGTTCCGCCGATGCCGATGCCGATGTGCAGGAACAGCCGTCGCCCGCTCGTGACGCCGCTGGCGATCGTCTCGGCGACCGCCTCGGCATCGACGTCGTTGACCAGCAGCACAGGAGCGCCCACCAGGTCGGACAGCTCGTCGGCGAGCGGGCGGTCGGCCCACTCCAGCTGCACGCTCTCGAGGACCACACGGCCGTCGGTCGCGCCCGGCAGCTGGACAGCCGCCGCGAGCAGGCGTGGGCCGAAGCGGTGCGCGATCCGGGTGAGCATGGCGCGAATCATGTCGTCGCGGTCGTCGGAGGCGTAGACGATGCGCTCCTCGTAGACCGAGGTGCCGTCCAGCGCGATCAGCGCGGCGTGCGCATCGGCGCAGCGCAGCACGACCACCAGGAACAGGTGATGGCTCGCATCGATCGCGAGCACGGTGGCGCGCTTGCCGCCGGTGCTGGCCGCATGCCCCACCTCGACGACCAGGCGCTCGTCGATCAGCTCGGCGACGAGGGACGAGGCGGTGGCCGCAGTGAGGCCGGTGGCTCGCGCGATGCCGGCACGGGTTTCGCTTCCCGAATTGTCGAAGACCAGCTGCAGCGCACGCCTGAGGTTGCTCCGGCGGACGAGAGCCTGACCGTCGAGCTCATCCTCGGTGTGCAGCATCCACCGTTCCTCTTCAGTGTCCGGCCCCGGGCCTGTTGACAACGACCGAGCCCGAGCCTACGCTCGCTTTCGTAAGTTTAGGCGATGAACTAAGTAATCGACGGGCGGCCCGACCCGCGAAGGAGCACGATGGTCACTGCAACGCACATCCCGGTGCAGGGAGCGCGCCGGCACAACAGAGGGGTCGTGCTGCAGGCGCTGCTGCGCGAATCCTCCGCGAGCCGCGCCGATCTCGCCCGCCTGACCGGCCTTGCGCGGCCCACCATCACCGAGGTGGTGCGCGACCTGCTCGCCGACGGGGTGGTGATCGAGACCGGGCAGAGCCAGGAGGCCCGGGTCGGCAAGCCCTCGGTGCTGCTCGAGGTCGACGGCGACGCGGTGCAGACGATCGCGGTCGACCTCACCTCGCCGGACTGGGTCGTGGGCGCCGTGTGCGCGCCCGACGGCCGCATCCTCGTGCGACAGGAGATCGCACGGGACACCGCTCCCGACCTGCCCGCCGCCGTGGCCGAGCTCGTCGCACGACTCACCTCACAGGCCGGATGCCCGGTGCTCGGCGTCGGGTTCGGGGTGCCGATGGACGCCGCATCGGGGGATGCCGCTGCATTCGTCAGTGCCCTCTCGGCACTGCCGGAGACCGCCCTGCTGCCGGCTCTTGCAGCCGCCGAGGCCGACCTCGCAGCCCGCGCCGAGGCGGGCTACGGCGACGCGGAGTTCCTGCTGGTCCGCCTCGGCGAGGTCGTGAGCACCGCGATCGTCAGCGGTTACACCGCCGGCGCCGACACCGCGCGCGAACTCGCCCACCTCGACGTCGGCGGCGACCCCGGAAGACAGTGCCGCTGCGGCAACACCGGATGCGTGCACGCCTGGCTCGCCGTCCTCGAGGAGCGGATGGACGCGGCGGGAGACGAGCAGACCCGTGAGGCACTGCGCATCGAGGCGGGCGAGAAGCTGGGCGCTCCGCTCGCCGCGATCGTGTCGGCGCTGGACCTGCCGCAGGTGGTGCTGAGCGGCACCTCGTCACTGATGGGCCGGGAGCTGTGCAGCGCGGCCGAGTCCGCTCTGACCGCGGCTCGGCTGCGCAACGCTCACGTCGAGGTGCGCTGCGGGACGACCGAGGACACCGTGCTGCGCGGTGCCGCCGCACAGGTGCTGGCGGCCGAACTGGCCTGAGCGCCGGCGAGACATCCCACCCCGCATCCGGCGAGGTCGCCCCGCCCATCGCGTCATGTATCACAGCAGCGGTTGCCCGCTCCTGGTGGATATGGCCACAATGAGCATCATGAGCGATGCCGTATCCGAGGGCAGCGCCGACCAGCCCCCCGCCCCGAGCAGGTGGCGTCGTGCCGCGGAGCACTTCCGCGCCTGGCGCGACGGCGATGCGCGCGCGATGGACGACCTGGTGCGCCTGATGACCCCCGTCCTGTGGCACGTGGTGCGCGCGTACGGCGTGGATCGCGCGCTCGCCGAGGACGTCGTGCAGACCACCTGGCTGCGGCTGGTGCGCGGGCAGGACCAGATCGCGGATGCCTCGGCCGTGTCGGCCTGGCTCACCACCACCGCCCGCCGCGAGGCCTGGCGGGCGGGCAAGGCGCAGAACAGGGCGGATGCCACGGACGACGTCGACCTGGAGGCGATGCTGCCCGCCGCCGCATCCGCGGAGGAAGAGGCGACGACCGCCGACGGCGCGAGCCGGCTGTGGGCCGCGGTGCGTCGGCTCGACGAGCGCTGTCGTCGGCTGATCCGCGTGATCGCCTTCGAGGAGCGGCCGGACTACAAGGGCATCGCGCAGGACCTCGGCATGCCCATCGGAAGCATCGGACCGACCCGCGCACGCTGTCTGACGAAGCTGCGCACGCTGCTGGGCGACGAGGTCGACGGAACGCAGGCGGTGACATGAGCGCTTCGGATGACGAGCTGATGGCCGCGCTGCGTGACATGTGGCAGGCCGACGATCCGGTGCCCGACGATCTGGTCGAGCGGATGGTCGCGGTCGTGGCCGCCGACGACCTGTCGCGCGAGTACGCGCTGCTCACCCTGGTCGAGGACGCCACCGCTGCCGTGCGCGGCGACACCGAGACGATGATCCTGCAGTTCAGCGACGGCCGCGTCGGCGTGCTGCTGCACATCTCGACGGCGGAGAAGGGGACCCGCCGGGTGGACGGATGGGTGGACGCCGCCGCGACCGAGGTCGTGCTGGAGCAGGGCGATCGCTCCTGGTCGACCGAGCCGGGCGAGCACGGCCGCTTCGCGTTCACCGACGTGCCGCCCGGGCTGTGCCGGGTGCGACTGACCGTGGCGGACCCGGAGGGCGGTCGCGGCTTCACGACGCCGCAGTTCGAGGCTTAGCAGGACGACCCGCAGCCGCGGGAGGGAGGCGTCGCCGCATTGCGCGGCGACGGAGATGAGGGATGCCGCCTCGGCGGCGCCGAGTGGGAGGACAGGCGATGGAGCAGCCCCCGGGATGGACATGGCAGGACCGCGCGGAGGGATCGATACCGCGCGGCACGGCGCTGGATCCGAGCGTCGATCCGATCGCGGGCGTTCGGGCGTACCCGACCGCCTACCTTCCGGATCGGATGCTGGTGACGGCGCCGCTGGACGACGACGACCACAACGCGGTGGACCGCGACCTGAAGACGCTCGCCGAGGCCGCAGGGTCGTTCGGATGGCGGATCGAGGTCGACCCGGTGCAGGCGCCTGTGCCGGGGGCGGACGCGACCCGCGCCGACGCGGCTGAGAGCGGACGGAGCGCGGCGCGAGACCTGGCGCCCGGTGTGCCCGGCGTGCTGCGGGTACTGCTCACCACGCCCGACGAGCCCGGCCGCGGCGAGTCGCCGGCCCCGCCGGACGCGTGGCGCGTCCTGCAGCGGGCGCGCGGCATCTCGCGATCGTCGATGCCGCGGGTGGGACTGGAGCACGTGCTGTCGGTCGACCCCGTGGGGCTCAATCCGTTCACGCGGACGAACCCCTTCACCCGCACCAACCCGTTCACGCGCACGAACCCGGTGCGCGGAGCGGGTCCGGTCGGCTCGGACGACTATCTCGAACCAGGCCGGGGAGGACGACAGCCGGTCGCGTGGATCGGGGCGGCGCCGATCCGTGGTGCGGATCCGAAGCGCGGACGGCGTCCGGTGGTCGCGGTGCTCGACACCGGATGCGGGGAGCACCCGTGGCTGCCGGACGGCATCGTCACGCGCGGCGCCGAGCTGGACGGTGAGCCGATCGGACTCACCGGTTCCGACGATCCGGAGATCTACCCCGACCTGTACGGGCAGCTCGACGGGGAGATCGACGCGGTCGCCGGGCACGGCACGTTCATCGCGGGCCTGATCCGTCAGACGGCGCCGGACGCCGACATCCTCTCGATCCGTGTGGCTGGTTCGCTCGGCGTCGTGGACGAGAGCGCCTTCGTGCGGGCTCTCGCCGATGTGATCGAGCTGAAGCGCCGCAACGCGAAAGACCCGTCCACCGGCCATGCGATCGACGTCATCAGCCTGTCGCTGGGCTACTACCACGAGACCCCCGTCGACGGTCAGTTCTCGCACACGCTGTACGGCCTGCTGCGCTCCGCCCGCGAACTGGGCATCGTCGTGGTGTGCTCGGCGGGGAACGACGCGATCGACCGGCCGTCGTTCCCGGCATCGCTCTGGGCGTGGCCGGGTGCCGACAACGGCATCCTGCCCGACGACGCCGCGCCGCTCGTCTCGGTCGGCGCGCTCAACCCCTCCGGCCGCACCGTCGCACTGTTCTCGAACGTGGGACCGTGGGTGCGCGTGTACGCGCCGGGCGCGATGGTGCTCAGCACGACACCTCCGTTCACCGGCGGGATGCAGCCGGCCACCCGCGCGGACATCGGCACGCTGCCGCGCGAGACCGTCGACCCCGACGACTACCGCGGCGGGTTCTCGGTGTGGAGCGGCACGTCGTTCGCGGCGCCGTTCGTCGCCGGGCGCATCGCCACCGCGCTGGGTCCGCTGCTGGCCAAGGGCGGCGCACCGACGCGCAAGGCGCTGCACAAGATGGTCGCGGGGGTGCTGAAGGGGCTGCCGGACCCTGTGCGCTGAGACTGTCGCAGAGACGGGGCGGACACGGCATCCTTGAGATGTGCGCCTGACTGCTGCCGAACTCCATGCGCGGGGGAAGGATGCCGCGAACCATCGCCGGTTCGCGGCATCCCGGCACGCCCTGCTCTCGGCGCGGGAGCGCACCGACGACCCCGATCTGCTCGCCCGCATCTCGGGCACTCTGTCGTACGTGCTGGCCCAGACCGGCGAACCCGACGCGGCTGAGCGGATGTGCCGCGATGCCCTCGCCACGGCGGGCCTGAGCGCGGGCACCAGGACGGTGCTCGCCGGTCAGCTCGGAACCCTGCTGATGAACTCCGGACACGCCGACGAGGCGGAGCGGCATCTCAGCGAGGCCGTCGACGGCATGGCCGAGACCCCCAGGGAGCGTGCGTCCTGCCTGATGAACAGGTCGGTCGTACGCATGCAGCGGCACGATCTGGACGGCGCCGCTGCGGACCTCGAGGCAGCCGTCGCGCTCTGCGACGAACTCGGCGAGCACGAGGGCGCCGCCGAGGCACTGCACAACCTCGGCTACGCCGCCCTTCTGCGCGGCGATCTCGTCACCGCTCTCGCCCTGATGATGCGGTCTCGCCCCGTCTTCGTCGAGACCGGCGAGCTGGCCACCGCGATCGCCGACCTCGATCGCGCGGAGGTGCTGCGCGAAGCCGGCCTCACCGACGAGGCCGAGGCGCTGCTCGCCGAGGTCGCGGTGCGATTCGGCCGTCAGCGGATGCGGCAGACCCGCGGCGAAGCGGAGTTCCAGCTGGCCCGTTCGCAGCTGCACCACGATCCCGCCGCCGCACGGCGGACGGCCGGGCAGGCCCGTCGCCGGTTCGATTCCCTGGGCAGCGAGGGATGGGCGGCGCGCGCGGCCGCCGTAGAGCTGGAGGCACGACGGCTCTCCGGACGCCTTCCCTCCGCAGAGGAGTACGACCGCACCGCTCGTCGTCTGCGCACCGTCGGACTCGACAGCGAGGCCGCGGCCGCGGCCCTCGGCGCCCGCCTTGCGGATCCGCATCGGCGTCCGCCACGGGTCCCGGCCGACGCCCCCACGCCCGTGCGTCTGCGCGCGTTCGAGGTGCGCGCCGCACAGGCGCTGGATGCCGGACGAGCGGGCGAGGCCCGCCGGCTCGCCGCGGAGGGCCTCGAGCTCTTCACCTCCTGGCAGAGCTCGTTCGGCGCGCTGGACCTGCAGGCATCCGTGACGATGCACGGCGCCGGGCTGCTCGCCGCAGGTCTCGCCGCCGTCGCGGATGTCGACGACCCGTCCCTCCTGTTCGACTGGGGCGAGCGGGCCCGAAGGATGGGGCTGCAGGTCGTGCCGGTGCGCCCACCGCACGATCCCGCTGCGGCGGCCGACCTCGCCGAGCTGCGGATGCTGCGCACCGACCTCTCCGGGGAGGACTGGATGCGCGACCCCCGCGTGCGCGCCGTCCGCGACCGCGTCCGGGAGCGGCAGTGGAGCGCCACGGCCGGCACGGGCACCAGGCAGCAGGTGTCTCTCACCGACCTGCGGAGCGGGCTCGACGAGGATGTCGCGGTGCTCACCTGGGTGTACACCGGCGCCGCGCTGCGCGCCGTCGTCGCCACGCGTTCGGATACGACGATCGTGCGACTGTCCTGGGAACGCGTGCAGCCTCTGCTCGACGGCATGCGCGCCGACCTCGACGCGGTGTCGCTCGCACAGGGCACCCGCATGGTCGAGGTGGTCCGGCGATCGCTCGACGACCGGATGTCGCGACTGGACGAGGAGCTGCTGCGCCCCCTGCTCGATCACGCGCCGGGCGCCGGACGCCTCGTGCTGAGCGTGCCCGGAGCGCTCACCGGCATCCCCTGGGCCCTGCTGCCCGGACTGGCCGGGCGGCCGTTCACGCTCGCGACCTCGGCCACCCGCTGGCGCGACGCGACGTCGCGCCCGCTGCGGCGCACGGGTGCGATCGCGGGCCCCCGCGTCGTCCGCGCCGCCGACGAGGTGCAGGCCGTGGCGGGTGCCCACGGCGATGCTCTGATGCTCACCGGCGAGCAGGCCACGGTCGGCGCCACCGCGGCGATGGCCGGCACGGTCGACCTGCTGCACGTCGCCGCACACGGACGGCACAGCGCGGACAGCCCCATGTTCTCGGGACTCGAGCTGGTCGACGGCACGCTGTTCGGCTACGACGTCGATCTGATCGACACCGTGCCCGACACCGTGGTGCTCTCGGCGTGTGAGCTGGGCCGCTCCACCGTGCGCTGGCGCGAAGAGGCGATCGGCATGACGAGGGTGTGGCTGCACGCCGGCGCGCGCTGCGTGATCGCCTCGCCCGTGCTGGTGCCCGACGATGCCGCGGCGACGCTGCTCCCCGCGGTGCACGAGCGGATCGCGGCCGGCGTCGCACCGGCTGTCGCGCTCTCGGATGCCGCTGATGCCACCGGCATCCGGGTGCCCCTGCACGCGCACGGGAACGGATTCTGAGGATTCTCCCGCCGCCGTGTATCAGGCGGCCGGATGCGGTCTCCTGTCTCTATGGGAGGTGACCTCACCGATCCGCTGCTTCTGGGGAGAACAGCAGATCAGCGAGGAGCAGTCGAAGGGGGTCCGGTCGCTGGGGAGTCCGGACGGCAGGCACCGAACACTCCGGGGCGTCGCGAGTATCCGCGGCGCCCCGGTTGGGGCTCAGCGCCCTTCTGCCGCCTCGGTGTGGTGCCGGATGACCTCGGCGACGACGAAGTTGAACCACTTCTCGGCGAACTCGGGGTCGAGATGCGCCTCTTCGGCGAGCGCGCGCAGCCGCGCGACCTGCTGCTCCTCGCGGCCGGGGTCGGATGCCGGCATCTCGTGCTCCGCCTTCAGGTGACCGACCTGCTGCGTGCAGCGGAACCGCTCCGCGAGCATGAAGATCAGTGCGGCGTCGATGTTGTCGATGCTCGCGCGCAGGCGCAGCAGTTCGGCACGGGCGGCTTCGGCGTCGGTCATGAGGCTCCTCGGTCGGCGACAGTACGACGATAGCCCGAAGGTGCCTACACCCTAGAGTGTCACCATGAGTTCCGACGAGAACGCGCAGATCCCTGCAGGGGCCAACGGCTACGCCGAGGAGGCCCCGTCCGAGAAGCCCGCGACGACGACGTCCGCTGCGGAGAAGCCCGCCGGCACGGCGAAGCCGAGCAGGGCGGAGCGTGCGGCGGCCGCGAAGGCCGAGGCGGCATCCGAGCGGACTCCGGTCCCGAACCGCGTCGTCATCGAGCCGATGACGCCGAGCCGTTCGTTCTGGACCCGCATCGACAAGCCGTACGTGTTCGGCCTGCTGGTCACGCTGGGCGCGCTGACCGCGATCCTGTTCGGCATGATGCTGGCGAACCTCGCCACCGTGCTGATCTACATCGCCCTCGCGGCGTTCGCCGCGCTCGGCCTCGACCCGGCGGTGCGGTTCCTCGAACGTCGCGGCATGACCCGCGCCTGGGGCGTCGTGACCGTCATCCTCAGCCTGCTCGCCGTGATCGGCGTGATCCTGTGGCTGATCGTGCCCATCGTCGTGCAGCAGGTCACCCTGTTCATCAAGTCGATCCCCGACCTGGTCAGAGACTTCATGGCGAGCGATCTGTACGCCGCACTCGAGAAGCAGTTCGGCGATCAGTTCGAGGACCTGGTGAAGCAGGTCCAGAGCTTCCTCAGCGATCCCGGCACGGTGGTCACGATCGGCGGCGGGGCCCTGCAGGTGGGCACCTCGATCGCCTCCGGCATCTCGGGCATGATCATCGTGCTCGTCCTGACCCTGTACTTCGTCGCCGGGCTCCCCGGCATCAAGACGTCGCTGCTGCGACTGGCCCCGGCCCGCGACCGCGACCGCGCCCGCGACATCACCGACCAGATCACCGACTCCGTGGGCGGCTACATCATGGGCATGGTGGTGCTGGCGTTCTGCAACTCGATGATCACCCTGCTGCTGTTCTCGGTGCTCGGGCTGCCCTTCCCGCCGCTGATGGCGACGGTGTCGTTCCTGATCACGCTGATCCCGCTGATCGGATCGGTGCTGTTCTGGATCGTCGGCTCGGTGATCGCGCTGTTCTCCGACCCGCTCATGGCCCTCGTGTTCGCCGGGGTCTACCTCGTCTACATGCAGATCGAGGCGTACGTGCTCACCCCGCGCGTGATGAACAAGGCGGTCGCGGTGCCCGGTGCGCTCGTCGTGATCGGCGCGATGGCGGGCGGAACCCTGCTGGGACTGCTCGGCGCGCTGGTCGCGGTGCCCGTGACGGCGTCGATCCTCATCATCATCAAGCAGATCTGGATCCGGCGGCAAGACGCCCGCAGCTGACGCCCCCGGTCGTTGAGCGGAGCGACGAAGGTGGTCGTTGAGCGGAGCGACGAAGGTGGTCGTTGAGCGGAGCGACGAAGGAGCGAAGACGAAACGCAGAGACGAAACGCCTCAGTCGACCTGAGAGCGTTTCGTCTCTGCGTTTCGACTCGCTGGCGCTCGCTCAACGACCACCGCTCGCGGGGCGAGTGGAATGATCAGCCGATCAGGCCCTGATCGGTGAGCCAGGCCTTCGCGATCGCGGCGGGCTCCTTCTTGTCGACCGTGGACTGCACGTTCAGGCCGATCAACTCGTCGACGGTCAGCTTCGCGCTCACGGCATTGATCGTCTTCGCGATCTCGTCGGCGACGTCCTCGCTCGCGATCGGGACGACGTTCGACGAGAGGATCATGTTCTTCGGATCCTTCAGCGCGACGATCTTCTCGGTCTTGAACGCCGGGTCGGCGCTGTAGATGTCGGCCACATCGATCTTGCCGGCCAGCAGCGACTCGAGCGTGGTCGGGCCGGTGGCCGAGAAGGCCAGGTCGACGCCGTAGTCCTTCTTGGCCGCCGCCGGGCCGTACGGGCGCTGCTCGAACTCGGGCGCCGCGCCGATCGTCAGCTTCTTATCGGCTTCGGCCAGATCGCCGATCTCGCTGAGTCCGTACTCGTCGGCCGTCGCCTGGGTCACCGTGTAGGTGTCCTGGTCGCTCGCCTCGGCGTAGTCGAGGGCGACCAGCCCGTCGGGCAGTGCCTCCTTCAGCGCGTCGTAGACCTCATCCGGCCCGGTCGCGGTGGCGCTCTTGTCGAGGTACTCCAGCAGGTTGCCGGTGTACTCCGGGAACAGGTCGATCTTGCCGGACTCGACATCGGGCATGTAGGCGTCGCGCTGCCCGATGTTGAACTGCTTGTCGACAGTGAAGCCGGCATCGGTGAGCGCCTGCGCGTAGATCTCGGCGATGATCTCGTTCGAGTAGTACGCCTGCGAGCCGATCACGATCGTGTCGCCGCCGCCTCCGGCAGCGGGTTCCTTGCTCGGCTCGTCGAGCGGGTTTCCGCCGCATCCGGCGAGCGCCAGCGCGGCGAGTGCGGCGATCGCCGTGGCGGCGACGGTACGGGTGGTGCGTCCGGTGAACATGATGTTCCTCTCTGACGGTGGTTCAGGTACAGGTTCAGGTGGCGGATGCCGCGACGGTCGCGTTCTCGCGCGCAGGCGCGCGCCGCAGGCCGACGGGGACGGAGGCGCGCTGCACGAGCGCGAGCAGCAGATCTGCCAGGAGTGCGAGGGCCGCGACCAGGACTGCGCCGGCGAGCACCATGTCGAAGCGGCGCAGCGGGATGCCCTGGATGATGGGAGATCCCAGCCCGCCGAGACCGATGTAGGCGGCGATCGTGACCGTGGCGATGATCTGCAGCACCGCCGACCGGAGGCCCGCGACCAGGAGCGGCAGCCCGAGCGGCACTTCGACCTTCCAGAGCAGCTGCCATCGCGTCATCCCGAACGCGCGGGCGGCGTCGATCACCTGCCGGTCGATCGACTCGAAGCCCGTGTACGCACCGGCGAGCAGCGGCGGGATGCCGAGCAGCACGAACGTGATGACGGCCGCCTCGGGCTGATGCAGCACGCCGAGGAGCAGCACCAGCAGGATCATCAGGCCGAACGAGGGCAGCGCCCGCGCGGCGCCGGCGAAGGCCACCGCGACCTCGCGCCCTTTGCCGGTGTGCCCGATCGCCCACCCGATCGGCACAGCGATGAGAACGGCGATCAGCACAGAGACGCCGGTGTATGCGAGATGCTGGCCGAGCATGACGGGGATCGAGTTCGGTCCCTGCCACTGCTCCGGGGCGGACAGCCACGCGAAGGCGTCGGCGAACACGTTCATCCGCGCTCCTCCCTCGCGAGCGAGAGCGCGCCGGGGTCGATGGCGGCCGGGTCGTCTGCGGGATCGATCGCGACGGCCGCAGTGCTGCTCCGGGCATCCGCTCCGCGGGACCCGCGCTTGCGCGATCCGAGCCGCGTCCACGGCATCAGCACGCGGCCCAGCAGCACCAGCAGCACGTCGACGATCAGTGCGATCACCAGCACGGCCACCACTCCCGCGAGCACCTCTTCGATGAGCCGGCGCTGCAGACCGGTGGTGAACAGGTAGCCCAGATTGGTGACGCCGATGAGGATCCCCACTGTCGCGAGAGAGATCGTGCTGACCGCGGCGACCCGGAGACCCGCGAGGATGACGGGTCCTGCGAGCGGGAACTCCACCGTGAGGAACCGGCGCAGCGCTCCGTATCCGAGCGCCGTGGCCGACTGCCGCACGACCGGGTCGACCGAGTCGAGGCCATCGGCGACCGCGCGCACGAGGATCGCGATGGCGTAGATCGTCAGGGCGATCACGAGGTTGAGCTCGCTGGTCGCCGAGTAGCCGAACACCGCCGGCAGCAGCATGAACAGCGCGAGTGAGGGGATCGTGTAGAGCAGACCGGTCGCGACGATGATCCAGCCGCGCAGCCGCGTGTACCGCCATGCGACCCAGCCCAGCGGCACCGACAGCACGAAGCCGCAGATGATGGCGATCAGGCTCTGACGCAGATGCACGACGGAGAGATCGAGGATCAGCCCGAGGTTCTCGACGATCCAGTCCACGTCAGCCGCCTTCGGGGCCGGCGGCGACCGCGGCATCCGACTCGATGATCGCCCCCTGCGTGCGGCCGAACTCGTCGACGACGACCGTGCCGCGCGGCGTCTGCTTCAGTCGCAGCGCGCGCTTGCCGCGGTCGCCGCCGATGAACGCGGCGACGAAGTCGTCGGCCGGGTTCTCGATGATCTCACTCGGCGTGCCGCGCTGCACGATGCGCGCCCCGACGTCGAGGATCACGACCTGGTCGCCGAGCAGGAACGCCTCGTCGATGTCGTGCGTGACGAACACCACGGTCTTGTCGAGCTCGCGCTGCAGCCGCAGCAGCTCCTGCTGCAGGTCGGCCCGCACGATCGGGTCGACCGCGCCGAACGGCTCGTCCATGAGCAGGATGTTGGGGTCTGCGGCGAGCGCACGTGCCACCCCGACGCGCTGCTGCTGCCCGCCGGACAGCTGCGCCGGATAGCGGTTCGCGAGCGCCGCTCCGAGCCCCACGGTGTCGAGCAGTTCACGAGCCCTGGCATGCGCCTCGGAACGGGGCACTCCGGTGATGCGCAGCACGGCCGACACGTTGTCGATCACCGTGAAGTGAGGCATGAGACCGGAGTTCTGCAGCACGTAGCCGATGCGGCGCCGCAGCGCGACCGGATCGCCCTGCAGCACACTCTCGCCGTCGATCTGCACGTCGCCCGATGACGGCTCGACCATGCGGTTGATCATGCGCAGCAGCGTGGTCTTGCCGCAGCCGGACGACCCGACGAACACGGTCGTCTTGCGGGCGGGGATCTGCAGGCTGAAGTCCCGCACGGCGGACGTGCCGTCGGGGAAGGTCTTCGAGACGGATCGGAACTCGATCATGAGCGGCCCCTAGGAGCGCACCTCCACCTCTGGTCCGAAGGCGACGAAGTCGGTGAAGTCGACGCCCGCCCGGCCGATCGCGGCATCCGACGGCTCGGGATACGACCACGCGACGTCGTCGTGCTTCTCACCGTCGATCACGGCGGAGAGATACTGTCGCGGGCCTCTGTCGTCGTCGGCATCGATCGTCGTGCCCTGCACGAGGGCGGCGGGGTGCACGGTCGCCGCCGGGAAGTAATGGTCGCCCTCGAACAGCACCAGTTGGGACTCGTCGGCGTCGGCGAGAACCGTTCCTGCGAATACTGCCTTCATCAAAGGCCTCCTCGTGGATCTCATACGAGCCTAGGGTGCACTTCCGACATCCGGTCGGCTTTCCCACCGATCCGTGAGGATCCCGGGTCAGCGCACGGGAAGGAAGCACGCCGGCGCGGGCGCCGGCGTCGTGTGCCGGATGTCGCGGGGCGCGCCGGTGCGCTCATCCAACTCGAGCAGCGAGACCGTGTCGGAGCGCTGCCCGGCGACGAGCAGGGCACCCTCGTGCACGAGGTGGTGCCGGGGCCAGTCCACGCCCGAGTCGGCGAGCGCGAAGGGTTCGACGGTCTCGCCGCCGCCGCGCACGCGCAGCGCCGCGATCGTGTTGCTGCCGCGCAGCGCGGTGTACAGGGTCTGGCCGTCGCGCGAGCGCGCCAGCTCTGCGGGGAAGTCGGCGCCCGGCGCGGCGATCGCCGAGACCACCACGCCCGAGACGAGCCCCCAGCGTCCCTCGCGGTCCGGCGCAAGAGTGAACACCTCGCAGGAGTACTCGGTCACCACGTGCAGGTGACCGCTCGGTGCGCGACCATGTGCCGCGGACCGGAGCCGCGAGGCAGCACGACCTCGTGATCGAGCACCAGCCCGGAGGTGCCGGGCCGCCAGATGCGCACGAGGTCGAAGCCGAGGTCGGTCGTCGCGATCCGCCCGTCACGCAGGAAGACCGCGGCGTGCGCGTGCGACACCCGCGGCTCGGCCCCGGCGGGCGTCTCGTACGGGTCGGATGCCGCTGCGGCGGAACTCTTCCGGATGGCGAACGGATCTGCGTCCGGCGGAACATCCGCCCGCGTGTCGTCCGCCGACTGCAGATCGGTCGGCCAGGCGTCGGGGGCTTCATCGGCGGAATCCCCGAACAGCGCCGCGCGCAGCGCGGCCGCCCTGTCCGGCGGCATCCGGGACCAGCCGCCCCTCGGAGTCGAGCCCGATGCGCACGACCCGGCCGTCGCCGTAGCAGCTGGCGACGAGGAACCGGCCGTCGGGCGAGACGGCCAGGTGGCACACGTCGTCGCCGGCCGGGACCGATGCGCCCAGCGGACGCAGCGCCGACTCGCCCGACCGCACGAAGGCGGCGACCTCTCCGGCACCCTCCAGCGCCGCGTACACGACATCGAGCGACGGATGCTGCGCCAGCCACGACGGGGAACCCGCCGGCACGACCGCACCGCGATACGACAGGGTCGCCTGCGGACGTGCCTCGTCACCCGCGAGCAGGCCGATGCCCGCGGCATCCCCGTGCATGTCGGGGCCGTAGCCGCCCAGCCAGAACCGCGTCATCACACTCTCCAAGACCGTCTGTGGGTCGCAAATGGCCGCTTCACACCGTCTGAGGCCGCCATTCCCGACCTGCAGACGGTTCTGTCAGTCGAGCAGGTCGTGGCGGACGATGACCTCGTCGCGCTCCGGGCCGACGCCGATCACCGAGATGCGCGTGTTGCTCATCTTCTCGAGCGCGAGCACGTAGTCCTGCGCGTTCTGCGGCAGATCCTCGAACCGGCGGGCCGTGGAGATGTCTTCCTTCCAGCCCCGGAAGTACTCGTAGATCGGCTTCGCGTGGTGGAAGTCGGTCTGGTTCACCGGCACGTCGTCGAAGCGGGTGCCGTCGACGTCGTAGGCGACGCACACCGGGATCTGGTCCAGGCCGGTGAGCACGTCCAGCTTGGTGAGCACCAGGTCGGTGATGCCGTTCACCCGCGTCGCGTAGCGGGTGATCGGGGCGTCGTACCAGCCGGTGCGGCGCAGACGGCCGGTGGTCGTGCCGTACTCGAAGCCGGTCTTGCGCAGCCACTCGCCCATCTCGTCGTTGAGCTCGGTCGGGAACGGCCCCGAGCCGACGCGCGTCGTGTACGCCTTGACGATGCCGACGATGCGGTCGAGGCTGTTCGGGCCCACGCCGGAACCAGCCGCCGCACCCGCAGCCGTCGCGGTCGACGAGGTCACGAACGGGTAGGTGCCGTGGTCGACGTCGAGCATGGTGGCCTGGCCGCCCTCGAACACCACGACCTCGCCGCGGCCCAGAGCCTCGGCGATCAGGTGGCCGGTGTCGGCGACCATCGGGCGCAGCCGCTCGGCGTAGCTCAGCAGTTCGTCGACGATCTCGTCGCAGGTGATGGCGCGGCGGTTGAAGACCTTCACCAGCAGGTGGTTCTTCTGGTCGAGGGCGCCCTCGACCTTCTGCCGCAGGATGTTCTCGTCGAAGAGGTCCTGCACGCGGATGCCGACGCGGTTGATCTTGTCGGCGTAGGCCGGTCCGATGCCGGCGGCCGGTGGTGCCGATGTTGCGCTTGCCGAGGAAGCGCTCGGTGACCTTGTCGAGGGTGCGGTGGTACTGCGTGATGAGGTGCGCGTTCGCGCTGACCTTGAGCTTGGAGACGTCGACGCCGGCGGGCCGAGAGCGCCTCGAGCTCGCTGAAGAGCACCTCGAGGTCGACGACCACGCCGTTTCCGATCACGGGCGTCACGCCCGGGGTCAGGATGCCGGAGGGCAACAGGTGCAGGGCGTACTTCTCGTCTCCGACGACCACGGTGTGCCCGGCGTTGTTGCCGCCGTTGAACTTCACCACCCAGTCGGTGCGCTCACCGAGCAGGTCGGTCGCCTTGCCCTTGCCCTCATCGCCCCACTGGACGCCGACGATTACTAGTCCTGGCATGGGTGGACCCCCTGGATTGCGCTGTTCGCCGGGCTTGCACCGGCCGATGAGCTGGCCCTGAGCGGGCGGAACCATCCTATCGAAGCAGGCGGCAGTGGCCGCTCCCGCCGGTGACGGGAGCGGCATCCGCGCTCAGACGGCCAGCAGCCCCTCGCGGTCGTCGGCCGGCGTCGACAGGTAGCGCGGGAGCGAGTCGTCCAGCTCCTGCAGCCACGGCGTGTGGTGCTCGACGGCCATCGTCCCTGTCATCACTGAGCGGTACGCGCGGTCGCGGTATCCCATGATGTCGGCCTTCTTGTCGTGCTTCCATTCGAGGAAGATCTCGACGACGCGGTCGATGTCGAACTCGGGATAGTCGGTCTGCCGCATCAGGTCGCGCACGTAGTCGGCCTGGAAGCGGATCTCGTCCGCGGCCGTCCCGATCGCCTCGAAGCGCCGGCGCCACTCCGCGATCGATGCCGCACGCTCCGCAGCATCCGGTGTCTCGATCCTGCCCAGGATGAGATCGCGCACGTACCAGGCCTGCACATCGAACATGTTGAAGGTGAACCACTGGTCCTGCGCGCCCAGGTAGGACAGGCGCGGGTTCTGCTGCCACACCACGCCGCGGTACAGACCGTCGGGGTACACGTTGTTCGGCGACGAGAGCGACAGGTCGTCCGGCAGGAACGGGTACTTGTGCAGGTAGCCGGTGCAGAGGATGACGGCGTCGAAGTCCTTCGACGAACCGTCGGCGAAGTGCACGGTGCTGCCCTCGAAGCGCAGGGCCACGGGGCGCTCCTCGAAGCCGTCCGGCCAGTCGTAGCCCATCGGCGCGGAGCGGTAGCTCGCCGTCACCGAGCGCGCGCCCATCTTGAACGCCTGGCTGCCGATGTCCTCCGCCGAGTAGCTGCCGCCGATGACCAGCACGTCACGGTCGGCGAAGCCCTCGGCACCGCGGAAGTCGTGGGCATGGCTGAGGTACCCCGGGAACGTCTCGATACCAGGGAAGTCCGGCACGTTCAGGGAACGAGAAGTGGCCGCTGGCGATGATCACCCGGTCGAACTCCTCCGTCGTCGACGTTCCGCTGGGCAGGTGCTCGCTGGTGAGGGTGAACACCTCGCTGTCGGCGTCGTATTCGACCCAGCGCACGATCGTCTGGAAGCGGATGCGGTCGCGCACCGCGGTCTTCTCCAGACGTCCGGCGATGTAGTCCCACAGCACCGGGCGCGGCGGATACGACGAGATCGGGCGGCCGAAGTGCTCGTCGAAGGAGTAGTCGGCGAACTCGAGCGCCTCCTTCGGGCCGTTCGACCACAGGTTGCGGTACATGCTGGAGTGCACCGGCTCGCCGAACTCGTCCAGCCCGGTGCGCCAGGTGAAGTTCCACTGGCCGCCCCAGTCGGCCTGCTTCTCGAAGCACACCACGTCGGGGATCTCCGCCCCGTCGCGGGCCGCCGACTCGAAGGCCCGCAGCTGCGCCATGCCCGAGGGGCCGGCGCCGATGATCGCTACTCGTTCTCTGCTCGTCACGTATCAGTCCTCTTCTTGCGTCATGTATGAATCGCAGCCGCGACCGTCCGGCGGAACAGGGCTCCGCCGGGCGCCGGGAGCATCATGCTCGACCGGCCCGCGGAAGCGGCTGTCCTTCGACCGTATCAGGAGCACGAATGCACGCCTGAGGCGCCCAGAATCACCAGCGGTTGTGCACGTCCTCGGCCCAGCCGAAGATGCCCTCGAACGCGATCAGCTCACCGGTCTCGGTGCGGAACGTGCCCGACCAGTCGCCGAAGCACTGGTCGGTGGACGACGACAGGATGCCGAGATTCATGCGGCTGCGCTTGTCGTAGCCGGGCGTGAACGTGGCATCCAGTCCACCACCGGTGATGCGCCACGGCCGGCGCCAGTCGGCGAGGTCGTAGTCCCAGGTGAGCTCGTCGTGGATCTTGTGCAGCCGGCCGTCCACGAGGAGCAAGTTCTCGGTCGATCCGGTGCCGTCGGTCCACTGGCCGCCGACCTGCACGCCGATCGTGCGGCCGTGCGAGACGCCCGACCCCGCACCCCAGTTCCAGCGCACGTCGTAGGGCCAGCGTCCGCGACCGTGATCGAGCACGGCCCACGACTCGCCCTGCGGCAGCTCGTGCTCCACGCCGTCGAGGACGAGGATGCCGGATGCCGGACGCGCGACGTCCTTGACGGTGTACTGGAACCTGGTGTCGCTCCAGGGCACGACGACCGCGAGCCGTTCGTGCCCTGCGGGCAGGGCGGCGACCACGTCGATCTGGGCCCCAGGGATCCGCGCGCGCAGCCGGGTACCGGCATCCGTCTCGTCGATGTCGATCTCGAGGTGCTTCGCGCGGGCGCGGCTCGGCCCGGCCTCGAGCCGGGCCGGCAGCCGCACGCCGCGCGGCGGGATGTTCGTGACGGACCGGTGCCAGGTCTGATCGGTCGCACGGTCCCACACCCACACCTCGTGCACCGCCGCGTAGTCGATCGACGAGACCGTCAGTCCGACGACGTGCGCCGGGGTGGCGACGTTCCAGTACTCCCAGCGCTTGTTCCGGCCGCCGCGGCGGCCGATCCCCGCCGGTGTCGACCAGCAGATGCCGCGCCCAGCCGACCGCATCCGGATTGAGCCGGCCGCTCGGCAGCGTGAGCGGGACGGGCACGGTGAGCTCGCGCTCTGCGGGCATGATGGATGCCTCTCCTTCTTCGGCGGTCACGCTGCGTGAGCGCCTCGCTCGCCGTTTCTCCTCAGGGTGCGATCACCCTATCCGGGTAGGGTGACGGGGCGGCCGCCCGACCTCGGCCGCGTCCCGAACCCGATCGGCGAGCAGGATGTACCGCAGCAGTTATGAGGCCCCGGCCGAGGTGCCCTCCGACGACGCCGTCGTGCTGCCTGATGCGCTGAACCTGCCGGCTCGCGATGCGACCGCGCCACCGCACGATGCGGCCGTGCCGCCTGCGCCCGTGGAGCTCGCCGGCACCGTTCCTCCCCTGCCTTCCGCGGTGGTGCCGGCGGCGCTGCCGACCGCCCCGCCGATCGCGCGCGTGCGCGTCCGGCGCGGCTTCCCCGTGAGGGCACTGGCCATCGGGGCGGGTGCCGCCGTGGTCGCCGGCGTCATCCTGACGACCATCGCACTCGTGAGCGGCGGCGGCGAACAGGCGCCCGTCGCGCGCGAGCGGACCTCGATCACGGTCCCGTCGACCTCGGGGCTGCCCGGGGAACGCGGCGGCCCCGCTGTGCGGCGCACGGCACCGCCCAGCAGCGCTCCGGCTGCGACCGTGCCGCCGGTCTCCGCCCCGGTGGTCTCCGCCCCGCCGCAGGACGATGACTCCTCCGCGGATCGGGCGGAGCGCGACGAGTCCGCGCCGCAGCCCCGGCCATCGGCGCCTCCGGCGTCGTCGCCCTCCGAACCGACACCGAGGCCATCGCCCGCCGCCCCCGCAGCACCGGCGCCGCTCGCGTTCACGGACATCGCAGAGAACCCGGGGAAGAACCTGCTCGGCATGGAGATCGTCGACAGCTACACGCTGTCGATGACCGGCCAGCCGGGGTCGACGGCCGGCGTGACGTACGGCTGGAAGGATGCCGGGTCGGTCACCTTCGACGCCGCCGGCCGCGGAGCCATCGACATCGGACGGTCGGTGCTGGACCTCATCCCCGGGAACGCGCGCGTGCGCGCGGAGTACTCCGACGGCACCGAGGGCGACCCGATCGAGATGCGCCGCAAGGACATCGGAGGCTGACACCGGGAACACACCGCGTCATCGAAGGGCCTCGGGGACGAACGCGAGGTCCGCACGGGCATCGTCGGCCCCTGCTGGGAACCCCGTCGAGACACGGCGGCTACCCTGTAGCGGGGCCGTCGCACGGCCCAGCCGTGAGGAGACCGACGATGACCGAATCCTTCCCTGTCGCAGGCGGGCCGTCCGCCGCACCCCCGCCGCCGCCCGCGCCGCCGGCCGCGCCGATCTCCGCGGTCCCGGGCGTCGCGCCGGGCCCTTCGACAGGCTCAGGGACCCAGGGTGCGGGCTCAGGGACCCAGGGTGCGGGCTCAGGGACCCAGGGTGCGGGCTCAGGGACCCAGGGTGCGGGCTCAGGGGCTCCGTCGGTCCACGGCGCTGATGCCGACGTCGACATCGCGCAGGCCCGCGAGATCATCCGCGTCATCTCCGACTCGTACGGGGTCAAGATGGTCGGCCAGGAGCGCCTGCGCACCAGCCTGCTGGTCGCCCTGATCGCCGGCGGGCACATCCTGCTCGAGAGCGTGCCCGGCCTCGCGAAGACCACCGCGGCGAGCACCCTCGCCGACACCGTGAAGGCCAGCTTCAAGCGCATCCAGTGCACCCCCGACCTGCTGCCGGGCGACATCACCGGCAACCAGATCTACGACGCCTCCTCGGGCACGTTCCGCACCGTACTCGGCCCCGTGCACGCGAACTTCGTGCTGCTCGACGAGATCAACCGCTCCAGCGCGAAGACCCAGTCGGCCATGCTCGAGGCGATGCAGGAGCGGCAGACCACGATCGGCGGCGAGGTGCACGCGCTGCCCCGCCCGTTCCTCGTGATCGCCACGCAGAACCCGATCGAGCAGGAGGGCACCTACGAGCTGCCCGAGGCGCAGATGGACCGCTTCCTGCTCAAGGAGATCGTGGAGTACCCGAGTCCGGCCGAGGAGTTCGAGATCCTCGGCCGCATCGACTCCGGCGTGCTCGATCCCGACCGGCACGTCCCCGGCGCGATCAGCCTCGACGACGTGCGGATGCTGCAGGAGACGGCATCCCGCATCTACGTCGACCCGTCGATCCGCAACTACATCGTGCAGCTCGCGTACGTCACCAGGAACCCGGCGCCGTACATCGGCGAGGAGCGTGCCCGGTACATCAAGTACGGTGCCAGCCCCCGTGCGAGCATCGCGTTCCTGCAGGCGTCCCGGGCGCTCGCCCTGCTGAACGGCCGCACGCACGTGCTGCCCGAGGATGTGCGCGAACTGCGTCACCTGGTGCTGCGGCACCGCGTGCTGCTGACGTTCGAGGCCGACGCGGAAGGCGTGCGCAGCGAGGAGATCATCGACCAGATCTTCGCCGCGGTGCCGACGCCGTAGCCCGCAGGCATACTCAGGGACCCATGCTTTGACAAGTCTGATCACGCAGGTGAAGAGCAAGCTCTTCATCCACTCCTCGAAGAAGTCGATGCACGCGCTCGACGGCGCCTACGCGTCGCTGCTGCGCGGACGCAGCCTCGACTTCGAGGACCTGCGCCCGTACGAGTACGGCGATCAGGTGCGCGACATCGACTGGCGTGCGACGGCCAAGCACAACGAGCCCTTGGTCAAGCGCACGAAGGCCACCCGCATGCACACCGTGCTGTTCGTGGTCGACACCGGGCGCGGCATGAACGCCCTCGCCGAGGACGAGCGTCCCAAGTCCGAGCTGGCGGTTCTCGTAGCCGGCGCGCTGGGCTTCCTCACGGTGCGGCACGGCGACGACTTCTCAGTGGTGCACGGCGACGCCTCCGGCATCCGACGCATCGCGCCGAGCGGCACCGAGGGCGGTCTCGAACATGCCCTGCGACGCATACGCTCGGCGATCTCCGGCAGCGCCGCGCCGAACGATCGCGACGCCCTGCTCGGCTACGTCGCGCGCACGATCGCGCGCCGCACGATCTTGGTGATCGTCACAGACGAGCAGCCCACCACCGACGAGACCGAGCGGATCCTGCGCCGGCTGAAAGTGCAGCACGACGTGCTGTGGGTGACGCTGCGGGATGCGGATCCCGTCCTCCCCCGCCCTTCGACAGGCTCAGGGACCCAAGGCGGTCGCTCGGGGAGCCAGGGCGGTCGCTCAGGAACCCAAGGCGGTCGCTCAGGGACCCAAGGCGGTCGCTCGGCGACCAATGGGTCGCTGAGCCTGTCGAAGCGTGCCCGGCGCGACGTGGACAGCCGGTGGCGGGTGCCGGACTTCGCGCACGGCGACCCCGAGATCCTGGCCGAGCTGGCCGCGCAGGAGGCCGCCGACACCGCCCGGCGCGACGACCTGCTGCGCCGCCTCGAGATCAGCCACACCGAGATCGAGGGCCAGGACTCCGCCGTCCCCGCGCTGCTGCGGATGCTGAATCGGAGGTCGCATGCCCGCCTCTGACGAACTGTATCCGCCGGCGCAGTACGGCTGGGGCTGGATCCTGCTGGCCGTCGCGGTGCTCGTGGTGCTCGCTCTCGGCGCGTGGCTCGTGATCGCGCTCACGAAGCCGAAGCGCAGCCTGACGATCGCAGGAGCCCCCACGTCCACCCCGCTGTTCGTCGACGTACTCGGCGCGCTGCGCACCGACTACCTGGGCCGGATCCAGCACATCGAGGATGCATACCGTTCGCGGAATATGGATCCGCACACCGCGAATCTCGAACTCAGCCGCACCGTGCGCGCCTTCGTGAACGAGTACTCCGGGCTGGAGGCGCCGGTGCTGTCGCTCGACGATCTCGAGCACCGCGGCGTGCATCCGGCACTCATCGATGCGCTGCGCCGGCACTACTACCCGAGCATCTTCCAGCGCGGACCGGCCATCGACCCGGTCGCCGGCGCCGAGGCCGCACGCAGGGTGGTGACCTCGTGGCACTGAGCATGATGCCCTCCGTCTGCGCGTCCTTCCCCGTGCTCCGGTCTCACTCGTTGCGGGTGGGACGACGTTCACACCCGCAACGAGTGAGACCGGAGCTGAGAGACGCGCTAGCGATCCGGAGGGTGGTGACCTCGTGGCACTAGCGCACGGATGGATGCTGTTCGTCGCCGCCGGCATCGTCGCGCTGTCGGTGGGCCTCGGCGTGCTGCTCGGCCTGCGCCGCGGGCGCATCGGCGACGGCGAGGGCGCGCTGGTCTCGCGTGCAGAGCGGCTGCGCCGGCTGCCGTCGTTCCGCACGGCCGTGCGCCGGCGGATGACCGCGCTCACCGGCATCCTCGGCCTCGGCCTGATCGCCGCGCTGCTCGGAGGCGTCGTGGCCGCGCGCCCGATGGCCGCGCAGACCGTGCAGCCGGAGAACACCAGCCGCGACATCGTGCTCTGCCTCGACGTGTCCGGCTCGATGACCGATGTCGACCGCGAGGTGATCGACGTCTTCGACCGCCTGCTCGATGGCTTCCAGGGCGAGCGGATCGGGCTGACGATCTTCAACAGCTCGCCGGTGCAGGTCTTCCCGCTGACCGATGACTACGCCTTCATCCGCGAGCAGCTGGCCGCCGTGCGCAAGGGATTCGACTACCAGACCGACACCCCCGACCACTGGGTCGGCACGCTGAACGGGCCCGGCGCCTCGCTGATCGGCGACGGTCTCGCCGCCTGCACGATGCGCTTCGACCACCTCGATGACGAGCGCAGCCGCTCGGTGATCCTCGCCACAGACAACGAGGTGAACGGCGCGCAGATCCTCACCCTCGACGAGGCCTCCGCCTACGCGGCCTCGCAGAGTGTGAAGGTGTTCGCGATCGACCCGATCGGCGATGCGAAGGCGCAGACCAGTGCGGAGCTGAGCAGAGCAGCCCAGGCCACCGGCGGCCAGGCGTACGGGCTGCGCGATACGACGACGGTCGCCGACATCGTCGCGCAGATCCAGAAGCAGGAGGCTGCGGCGCTGCGCGGTCAGGCCCAGGTGATCTGGGCGGATGCCCCGAACCTGTGGATCGCGCTGCTGCTGGTCGCGGTGCTCGGCTTCCTCGCGCTGCTGTGGGTGGTGAGACTGTGATCCTCCAGCCCGTCCTCAACCCGATCCTGCTGGTGCTGCTGTGCGCGCCGGTCGCCGCGGCGATCGTGTGGGCGCTGATGCGCCCTTCGACGGGCTCACGCACCCATGGCCCGCGCTGGATCTGGGCGCTGCGCATGCTGATGCTGCTCGCCGCCTTCGCGATGATGCTGCGCCCCGGCATCCCGGGCGGCAGCTCGCAGACGCTCGCCACCGACACCGACGTCGTGATCGCCGTGGACACCACCGCCAGCATCGTCGCCGAGGACTGGGACGGCGGCAGGCCCCGGCTCGACGGCGTGCGCGCCGACGTGCAGAGGATCGTCGACGAGTACCCCGGCGCGCGCTTCGCGCTGATCACGTTCGACGCGACGGCCCAGCTGCGCCTGCCGCTCACGACGGATGCCACGGCGCTGGTGTCGTCGCTGGACGTGCTGCGTCCCGAGGTCACCGCGCAGTCCCGCGGCAGCTCGATCGGCGTCGCGAATGAGCTGCTCGCGAAGACCCTGCAGTCTGCCGCGAAGGCCGCACCCGATCGGGCCAGGATGGTGTTCTACCTCGGCGACGGCGAGCAGACGTCGCAGGATCAGCCGGAGTCGTTCAGCACCGCCGCGAAGTACGTGGATGCCGGCGCGGTGCTCGGCTACGGCACCGCCGACGGCGGGCCGATGAAGATCACCACGGGTCGCCCTTCGACAGGCTCAGGGGCCCACTACATCGAGTACCAGGGCGAGCAGGCGCACTCGGTGATCGACGAGGAGACCCTCGAGAGGATCGCCGATCAGCTCGGTGTGACGTACGAGCACCGCACGTCGGATGCCGAGGTCACACTGCCCGAGGCGCCGAAGACCACGACCGACTACGCCGAGTCCGGCGAGGTCGGCGACGTCACCGAGCTGTACTGGATCTTCGCGCTCGTGATCGTGCTGCTGCTCGGCGTCGAACTCGCCCGCGCGACGATGCTCGTGACCCGGATGCGGGGACTCGCGGTGTCCTCTCCCGGGTCGCCCCGCGAGGGAGCGCCAGCGACCGAGACGAAACGCCCCCACGTCCGCCAGGAACCTCACGACGTTTCGTCTCGCTTCGCTCGCTCAACGACCACCGGAGAAACCCCCCGCTCGTTGAGCGAGCGAGGAACGAGCGAGACGAAACGCTCCCAGCCATCCGACGACGTTTCGTCTCGCTTCGCTCGCTCAACGACCACCGGAGAAACCCCCCGCTCGTTGAGCGAGCGAGGAACGAGCGAGACGAAACGCTCCCACCTCCGCCAGGAACCTCACGACGTTTCGTCTCCCTCCTCCGTCGCTCGCTCAACGACCGGGGAAGGTGATCCCCGATGACGACGCAACCCGACCCGGCATCCGCCCTGCTCGCAGCGAACCGGCGGCGACGCCGCATCCGCCGCTGGATCGCGATCTGCAGCATCCCGTTCGTGATCGCCGGGCTCGTGCTGGTGGCGAAGCTGCTGAGCATGTACGCCTTCGCGCACCAGTCGGTCAGCGCCTACGTCGCCGGCGACTACGCCGGCTCCGAGACCGCCGCGCATGGTCAGGAGTGGTGGAACGCGTTCGAGCCGTACAAGGCGCCGTTCAACGCCGGCACCGCTCTCGCCGGCGCCGACGAGCTGCCGACGGCACGCGCCGAGCTCGAGGACGCTTTGAAGCTCGCGAAGGGTCTCGAAGTGTGCGACGTGCGGATCAACCTCGCGATCGTCGTAGAGCGGATGGGCGACGCCGAGCAGGCCGGCGGAGATCCGGCGAGGGCCGCGCAGCTGTACGGCGAGGCGCTCGAGATCACGGTGGAGACACCGGAGGAGTGCGACAGCGAGCAGGCGCAGCAGCAGTCGTCCGACCCGAACCGCGACATGGATGGCACCCTCGACGATCTGAAGGACCGGCTGCAGCAGAAGCAGCAGCAACAGGGCCAGCAGCAGCCTCAGCAGGGCCAGGAAGGCGAGCAGCCGCAGCAGCCCGACCAGGGCAAGCTCGATGACATCGAGGGCAAGCTGGGCCAGGGGCAGCAGGACCGCGAGGATCAGCTCGGCGGATCGGGCGGCGAGGACGGCTCGGGCGGCGGAACGGACAGGCCATGGTAGACGACCAGCGGTCCCGCTATCTCGGCGGCGATCAGGGGGCGCCCCCGTGCCGCCGCCCGGCGGTTATCACGGCGCCCGGCGCACGAACACGGCCCCCGCAGAGCCGGCGATGGCGCCGGCGGTGCAGATCGACGCGCCCAAGACGACTCCGAACGCACTGGGCTGGGTGGCGCTCGTCGCCTCGATCCTGTTCGCCCTGATCCTGCTCGGCTCGATGATCGGCGGCGGCGCCGACCCGGTGTACTCGCTGACCGTGCTGGTGCTGCAGCTGGTCGTGGCCGGCGTGATCGTCGCCGCACTGCTGACGGCGAAGGGCCGGATGCTGGGCGCGATCGCCCTCGTGATCGCGCTGCTGTTCAACGTGGCCACCGTCGGCGCAGTGGGTGCGGTCGTGGCATCCGCCACGAACTCGTACGACGGCGTGAAGAGCGACAGGCAGAAGCACGAGGAGGCGTATCCCGGCGTGAAGGGGACCTCGAACGGCGATGTCCTCGCCCAGTCCTCGCTCGAGCAGGTGCAGTCGGACGGCAATGACCTGATGGCCGAGATCCGCGACCGTCTGACGGATGAGTTCGGCTACACGTGGAAGAAATCGGGATCCCCGGCGACCCGGCCCGAGCGCAACGGCTACGGCGGGGAGTCGCTGCTGCAGCAGTACACGTCCGAGCAGTGGACCACCGTCGAGCCGGTGCGCGACAACGACCGCAAGCGCGAGATCGCGACGGTGATCGACGAGGTGCTCACCGAGCGCGGCATGTACGACCTGTATCCGCTGAACTCGGCGGAGTCCGGCATCTCGAAAGACATGGTCGCGAAGCTGTACGGCTCCGCCGACATCGAGCAGCAGCACACCTGGGAGTGGTACAGCGATGCCTATCCTGATCCGATGCTGCTCTACGTCGACGTGTTCGACCCGTCGAAGGACCCGACCGGCGACGCACAGGCCGACCGCGAGGCGAAGCACAAGGCCACCGGCGAACCCGTCGAGGGCGTGCAGCTGACGATCATCGCCCGCAAGCTGCTCAGCGAGAAGGACCGCGCCGACTTCGAGAAGCGCATTCAGGAGTATCCGGGGTTCTGAGCCGTGATCCGCCCGCCTCACACAAGACGGGGTTCCTGATGTCCCGGGCGGCTCCTAGACTCGCGAGAATGACCGAGTCGACCGCGTCCGAGCCGAACGCATCACTGGTCCGCCCGCTCTCCGATCTGACGGCGGCCGACATCCCGATCGCCGGTGGCAAGGGGGCGAATCTCGGTGAACTGGTGCGCGCCGGATTCCCGGTTCCGGACGGGTTCGTCGTCACGACCGCTGCCTACGACGCGTTCGTCGCCGGGGACGGGCTGGATACTGCGCTCGGCGGCCTGGCCGAGGACAGCGAGGGAGACCTCGCCGAGGCCGACGTCGCTGCTGACGCCGCGGCACTGTTCGCGGCATCCGACCTGCCCACCGGCATCGCTGAGCAGGTCACCGCGGCCTACACCGCGCTCGGCGAGGGGCCGGTGGCCGTGCGCTCGTCGGCGACCGCAGAAGACCTGCCGGGGGCGAGCTTCGCCGGTCAGCAGGACACCTATCTCAACGTCGACGGCGCAGCCGCGGTGCTCGATGCCGTGCGGCGCTGCTGGGCGTCGCTGTGGAACGCCCGCGCCATCGCCTACCGATCCCGCGTCGGGCACGACGCAGAGGACGGACTCAGCATCGCGGTGGTCGTGCAGCGACTCGTGCCCGCCGAGGTCGCCGGCGTCATGTTCACCGCGAATCCGGGCAACGGGCGCCGCGACGAGACTGTCATCACCGCCTCGTGGGGCCTGGGCGAATCGGTCGTCGGCGGGCTGGTCGAACCCGACGAGTACACCGTGCGCGGCGACGACGTCGCCCGTCGCATCGCGACGAAGAAGGTCATGACCGTGCGCGTCGACGGCGGATCGCAGCAGTCGAAGACACCGGCATCCCAGACGGATGCCGCCACCCTCGACGACGACCAGGCCCGCGCCCTCGCGGCGATCGGCGGCGGCATCCAGGCCCATTTCGGATCGCCGCAGGACATCGAGTGGGCCCTCGCCGACGGCGAGTTCCGCATCGTGCAGGCGCGCCCGATCACCGCCCTGCCCGAGCCGACCGGCGAAGTGCCCGCCGAGTGGCCGCTGCCCCGCGAGGGCAGCCTGTACTTCCGCGCCAGCATCGTCGAGCAGATGCCCGACCCGCTGACTCCGCTGTTCGCCGACCTGGTCGGCGATGCCGTGCCGTACGGTCTGCGCGCGATGCTGAGCGACATGAGCCCGGAGCTGGTGACGCTCGACATGGCCTTCCCGACGATCAACGGCTACGCCTACTACGACTACCCGCGTTCGACCTTCATGGCCATGCTCAGGGTCACCCCCGCCGCAGTGCGGTTCATCACGCGCAAGGGCTTCGTGATGGACAAGTGGCGCGACGAGGCGCTGCCCGCCTACCGCAGCGTCGTCGACCGCCACGCGAAGCAGGACGCCGCGCAGCTGAGCTCCGCAGATCTGCTCGTCGGGGTGCGCGAACTGCTGGGCGCCGCCTGCGCCTACTACAGCATCGTGCAGATGGTGATGCCGCTGGCGGGCATGAGCGAGGTGGTCTGGACGAAGCTCTACGACACGACGATGCGGCGCGAGGGCGACCCACAGGCATCCGACTTCCTGCTCGGGTTCGACTCGGCCCCGATGCGCTCGGAGCGCGCTCTGCACGACCTGGCCGAGTGGTGCAGGGCGCAACCGGGCCTGCGCGAGAAGCTCGACGCCGGCGAGGAGCCGCCCGCCGAGTTCCGCGAGCGCATGGACGCCTACCTCGCCGAGCACGGCCACACCGTCTACAACCTCGACTTCATCAACCCGGTACCGGCCGACGACCCCGCGCCGGTGATCGAGACGCTCAAGCACACGATCGACGGGAACGCCGCCGACCCTGCCGAGCGACAGCGCGCGTCCGCGGCGCGCCGCGAGCGGATCACCCGCGAGCTCTTCGCCCGGCTCGACCCGGTTCGCCGCGCCGTCGCGGAACGCCGTCTGCGTTCCGCGCAGCTGTGGGCACCGGTGCGCGAGGACGCCCTCGCCGCGATGGGACTCGCCTGGCCGGTGCAGCGGCGCCTGCTGCACGAGTTCGGCGCCCGTCTCGCGGCATCCGGTGCGGTGGATGCCGCGGACGACGTGTTCTGGATCACCGCCGCCGAGGCGGACTCCGACGCGGCGCGACTGGATGACGGCGACGGCACGCTGCCCGATCACCGTGCCGACATCGCGGCTCGTCGCCGCACCTGGCGCGGGCGCAGGCTCGCGACCCCGCCGCAGTACCTGCCTGTCGGCGGCTGGATGACCTCGATGGACCGCTTCATGCCGGCCCGCGAGAGCGACGGGTCCGGCCCGGTGCTGCACGGCACCGGCGGATCGGGCGGCAGGGTGACCGCACCGGCCCGCGTGCTCGGCGGCACGGCGGACTTCGCGAGCTTCCGGCCCGGCGAGGTGCTCGTGGCCTCCATCACGACCCCCGCGTACACGCCGCTGTTCGCGCTCGCCGCGGGCGTGGTCACCGACGTCGGCGGCGTGCTCAGCCACGGATCGATCGTCGCGCGCGAGTACGGCATCCCCGCAGTGCTCGGCACCGGCAGCGCCACCAAGCGGATCGCCACCGGCGACGTCATCACCGTCGACGGCGGGACGGGCACCGTCCGGCTCGACGGAGCGCCGGACGAGGCGGATGCCGCCGTCGCGACGTCCAAGCGCGGCAGGAGGCTGGCCCTCGGACTCGGCCTCGCCGCTCTCGCCGGGGTCGTGCTGCTGGTGCTGCGTCGGCGTCGTCGGAGCTGAGCCCATCTGCCATCGCAATGGTATCCTGATGGCATGCGTACAACCATCGACAAGGCAGGCAGGATCGTCATCCCGGCCGCCATCCGCGAGCGCGTGGGCATGCTCCCGGGGCCGGTCGACATCTACGTCGACGGCACAGGGGTGCGCATCGAGATCGAGACGCACGACAACGTGATAGAGAAGGACGGACGTCTGGTGATCACCGGCGGCCCGGCGCTCACACCCGACGACATCCGCGAGTTGCGCCTTGCCGACCAGCGCTGACCTCCTTCTCGACACGAGCGCGGCTCTCGCCCTGGTCCGCGATGTGGACCCGGCACATGAGGTCGTGACAGATGTGACCCGCGGCCTGATCTTGGGACTTGCCGGTCACGCGCTGTTCGAGACGTACTCGGTGCTCACTCGGTTGCCGGGGGAGGCGCGGCTGCGTCCTGCTCGCGTCGCTGAGATCATCGCGCTGTCATTCCCGTCGTCCGCGTCTCTGCCTGCAGCCGATGCGCTGGATGCTCCGGCGACGTTCGTGCGCGCCGGCATCGCCGGCGGTGCCGTGTATGACGGCCTCGTCGGGCTCGCCGCCCGTGCCGCAGGGATCACGCTCCTCAGCTGCGATCGCCGCGCCGTGCCGACCTACACCGCGCTTGACGTGCACGTCCAGCTGGTCTGATCCGCCTCACGCCACGAGCGCCAGGCCTGCGACTGGCTGTCGGGCACGGCCTCGCCGCTCTCGCCGCGGGTCTGCTGGTGGTGCGAGCGCCGGCGCCGCCGAACGGGTCGGAGGTGTGCGAGGAGCGGCGCCCGCGATCGCGCGGCGCCGCTCCTCGTTGCGCGATCAGTTCAGGGTGAACGTCGTGGTCGACGTGTTGCCTGCGACGTCGAAGACGACCAGGGTGTTCTCGCCCTTGACCGCTCCGAAGACTCCCGGCCTGATGCCGTTCACATCCGACCAGACATTGTTCGACAGATCCTTCGTGACGCCGTTGAGGGTGACCTTGTCGATCTTCCCGGCATCGTGCAGCTTGAAGCTGACCCTGTCATAGACCCCGTCGGCACCGACAGTGAACGAAGCACCGTCCTTCACCGTCGCCGTCGGCGCGGTGGCGTCGACGGTCACGGCGAAGGTCCTGGTGGCGGAGATGTTGCCGGCCACATCCTGCGCGTTGTACCGGATCGTGTAGTCCCCGTCGGGCAGGGACACCGTCGCAGCGTGGTGACCCGCAGTCGCACCGCCGACCTGGGTCTGGGTGCTCTTGACCAGCGTGCTGCCCCGGTAGATGTTCGCGACGATCCGCTTCAGCCCACCGGCATCCGCCGCATCCATCTCGATCTGCAGAGCCCGGAACGGACCGGCCGCCGTGGGCGAGACGAGCGACACCGTCGGACGCGTCGTGTCCACGCCGTGCAGCGTGATGGACGCGGAGTCCGCGGCCTCGGAGAGTGCTCCGGTGGCGATCAGCTCGTACGCACCGGAGGTGGCGCTCGCCGGGATTGTCACGTCGCCGGAGACCTTGCCCTCGGCATCGGCGAGAAGCGTCCCGATCTCCGCTGTGGTCTCACCGCCGTTCTTGCGGAGTACGACGTCGACAGCCTCGCCGGGTGCGAAGCCTGTCCCGGTCAGCGCCACGGCCTCGCCGGCGTTCGCCGTCTCGGCGGCAGTCGAGACCGATGCCGTGTAGGTCGGAGGTGCGATGACCGGCCCTGCCGCCGCAAGCTCACCCGCGGTGGCCCACGGGTTGCCGTTGACCTCCGACAGAGCGACCAGCTTCAGGTAGCGCGCGGACTGCGCGGGGAAGGACGCGAGCTGCGCCTTCGCGGTGTTCTCGAAGGTGCCGGACGAGACTGCCTCGCCCCAGTCGCCGCTGACCGTGTTCACTGACTCGGAGACGTACACCTCGTAGTCGCCGATGCGTCCGTTCGCGCCGCCGCTGCCGGTGCTGCTGCGCCCGGTGTACCAGAGGCCGCAGACCTGCTGCGCGTCGCCGAGATCGACCACGATCGAGTGGGGATAGGTCGCCTCGGTCGGAGACCACTGCGAGTGCCAGTACGTGGCCGGGTCACCGTCGATCGCCGCAGCTGCGGGACCGTTCGGCGCCGGCTCGCCCGACAGCTGCTGACTGGAGACTGCGGCGATCGCCGTGGGGCGCAGTGTTCCGGCCGCGCACGCGGCATTCACGGTGGCCTCGGCGTGAGCGACGACCGTGCCGTCGCTGACCAGCTCGAACTCGAAGGTGCCCGCGCCGATCGCAGCCGAGATGTTGAATGCCTGCACCTCGACCTCGGTCGTGCTGCCCGCGGCGAGGTCGCCGAGCGCGGTCTTCGCCGGGATGGCGGTCCACCCGTCAGCCGTGCGCACGCGGAGAGACGCGCCGGCGACGACATCCGAGGTCGTGTTGGCCACGGACAGCGCGATCGTCGTGGACGCCCCCGGCACTGCCGACAGCGCGCCCGAGGCGACGGTCAGCGACACGTCACCGGCCACGGTCCACACGGTGCGGCCCCAGTCGACCGGTGTCTGCACGACGCGGCCGCCGGCGACATCCTTGAACCCCTTGTACGCGACTGGGACGTCCTTCATCCCCTTCGAGACGGACAGGAACTGCTGGCTCGCCGCGTTCGCGACGGTGTATCCGCCGTCGACCTCGCGCACCTGCCACTTCTGCAGCGTGGTGGTCGCGCAGTTCGCGAGCGTCACATCCGCACCGATCTCGACGGGCACGTTCAGACGCATGGTGCCGGAGCGCGACAGGTCGAGGCAGCGGCCGTCCGCGGCTCGGATCGTGTAGTAGCCGTCGTCGGTGCGGGTGAACGTGAACGTCTCCCCGGCATCCGCCAGCACGGTGCTCGCGCCGTCGCCCGCGGCGAGCGCGCCGCCCTCCGTCTTCAGCGCGTAGGCGCCCGTCGGCAGCGGCTGCCGCTCGGCGTTCTCCCACAGCGGCGCGCGCCCCACCACGTCCATCGCGGTCTTGAAGTCGGCGTAGGTCGCCCACGGACGGTCGTTCGTCCAGGTGGTCTGGGCCACGAGGCGCAGCGGCTCGAACATCCTCTTCTCGGTGGTGTTCTCGGCCTCGGCCGGTGTTCCGCCGTCGGGCCAGATGCTCATGCGCGCGCCGAGGACCTTGTCCGCGCCGCTGGTGATCTTCTGCCCGTGGAACTGCTGAGGGGTCCAGCCGCCCTCGTACAGGCCCTTGCTGTCGACGCCGTAGCCGCCGCGCACCATGTACAGCGAGTTCGAGATGTTGTTCACCTCGTGCCCCCAGTCGATGAACTGCTGTGGGCGGATCGTTGAGCCGGCCTGGTTCCAGTGCTCGATGATGATGTCGGTGTCGAAGCGCACGAACCTGTTGTCGGTCATGACGCCGTCGTTCCAGATGCGCATCGTCTTGCCCTTGGACTTCACGTAGCCGTTGACCTTGTTCGTGTACCAGGCGACCACGTCGTTCTCGGTGGCTCCGGCGCCGAAGGTCGCCTCGGCGAAGCGCTTGATCTGCGGGTAGTTCTTGTACCCGCTGCCGAGCATGTACTCGTCGGCGCCCATGTGCCAGTACTTCGACGTGAACACGTCGGAGTACTCGTCGATGAGGTCGGTGTAGAAGTCGAACGAGGCGTCCTTGGTGATGTCCATCCGCACCTCGTCCTTGGCGCCGGTGGACTCGTTGGTGAGCTGCAGCTCGGGCAGGTTCTCGAGCCAGATCTCCATGTGCCCCGGC
Organism: Microbacterium sp. KUDC0406; assembly: GCF_021582875.1. Taxonomy (NCBI): domain Bacteria; kingdom Bacillati; phylum Actinomycetota; class Actinomycetes; order Micrococcales; family Microbacteriaceae; genus Microbacterium; species Microbacterium sp. KUDC0406. The sequence goes on from NZ_CP091138.1 coordinate 2,765,605, forward strand.
GAGTTGATCTCGGGGATCACGTCGATGCCGTACCGGTTCGCCTTCTCGACGAGCGCCCGGATGTCGTCCTTCGTGTAGTACGACCAGGTGTTGGTCTGCGGGTAGCCGTCGACCTTCACCTTGAGCTCGACCATGAGCGTGTTCATCTTCAGATACGCCATGTCCTCGATGAGGCGATCGATGAAGTCGGTGGAGATGTTGATCACGCACGCGCACACGGTCACGCCGCGCTCGGCGTACTCCGGCACGTCGACGACGGAGCCGCGCGGCAGGGTGTCCTGCTGCGTGAGCATCTGCAGCACCGTGCGGGTGCCGTTGAACACGCCGGCCCGGTCGGCGCCGGTGACGACGATGCTGTCGCCGACCGTGAGCTCGTAGCCCTGGTCGCCCAGATCTTCACGGCCGGCGTCGACGCGCAGCTCGATGTCGCCGGCTCCGGCGTCCGTGGCGACGACCTTCGCGGACGGATGCCCGGCGGCGAGCTCGCTGCGCAGGATGTCGGCCGCCGAGGCCAGCCCCGCGTCGTCCGGGTCGGCGACGATCGCGAGATCGTCGGACGCGGTGAAGACGCCGTCGGCCGGCTGCCATCCGTCGATCGACGGGATCACGTCGGGCAGCGGTGCGGATGCCGCGGATGCCGGCGCCGCGAGCAGCAGCGAACTCACGGCGAGCACGGTCGCGGTGACCGTTGCGGTCAGGGCGCGCATCCTGCGCGCTCTGGGGCTGGATGGTCTCACGGGACTGCCTCTCTGGACGACGGTGTCCGGCGCCGGGTGGCGTCGATCGGTTATGGCATCGATAACATATCGAGCGCGGCTAAGCTGTGTCAACGGATTCGAAGGAGGGATCGGTGACCGGAAGCGAGACCTCGCAGCGACCGCCGGGCATGCTCGACGTCGCGCGCGTCGCCGGGGTGTCGGCCCAGACCGTCTCGCGCGTGCTGCGCGATCACCCCTACGTCTCCGACGAGAAGCGACAGCGCGTGCTCGCCGCCGTCGAGCAGCTCGGTTACCGCATGAACACCGCCGCCCGCGCGCTCTCGTCCGGCCGCACGAGGACGATCGGCCTGGTCAGCATCGCCACCGAGTCGTACGCCGGCGCCATCACCCAGGCCAGCGTCGAGCATGCCGCGGATGCCGAGCACTACAGCGTCGTCGGCGCCCAGATCTCCACACCGGACGCCGAGTCGATCAGCGGCGCCCTGCGACGCCTGGAGCGCCTCGGCGCGGAGGCCATCATCCTGGCCGTGCCGCTGCGCACCCCCGACCACCGCATCGAACAGGTCGCCGAGCACCTCCCCACAGCCACGATCGGCGGGTCGCCCGTCGGCAGGGCGCGCGCGCTCGACGTGGACCAGCGGGCCGTCGCGCGCCTCGCCACGGAGCACCTGCTCTCACTCGGACACCGCACCGTGCAGCACGTCTCCGGCCCCGGCGACTGGGTGGACGCGGTCGAGCGCACCCGCGCCTGGCGCGAGGTCCTCGCCGGGGCGGGCCGCGAGGCACCCGACGTGATCCACGGCGACTGGAGCCCGGAGTCCGGATACCAGGCCGGCCTGCGACTCGGCGCGGATCCGACCGTCTCCGCGGTGTTCGTCGCCAGCGACGAGATGGCCTTCGGAGTCGTCCGCGGACTGCACGAGACGGGGCGGCGGGTCCCTGAGGATGTCTCCGTGGTCGGCGTCGACGACATCCGGCTCGCCGCCTACTGCACGCCCGCGCTGACCACGGTCGCGCAGCCGTTCGCCGAGCTGGGGCGCGGTGCGGTGGCATCCGTCACCGCGCGCCTGGAGGGCCGGGACGATCCGACCAGCGACGTCCGCCTCTCTCCCCGCCTCGTGGTGCGCGCGTCGACCGCGGCTCCGCCGTCCTGACCGCCGGGGTCAGGAGGCGAGCGACAGCCCGGCGGCGACGGTGAACCCGAGCACCGTGAACAGGCCGGTCGACTCCTTCGCCTTCGACTGCGCCTCGGGCACCATCGAGTCGACCAGCATGACCAGCAGCGCACCGGCGGCGAAGCCGTCCACGGCGGCGCGGAAGTCGGGGCCGACGGCATCCGCGATCGCGAATCCCGCGACCGTCGCGAGCGTGCACACCACGGCGACGGCGGCCCAGAGGCCGAGCATCCGGCCCTTCTTCATGCCGGACTCGAGCAGGTCGGATGCCGAGCCGATGGATTCCGGGAGGTTCGAGACGAGGATCGCGACGACCAGCGCGACGCTGACCCCCTCGCCGGAGGCGAGGCCGATCCCGAGCACGAGCTGCTCGGGAATGCCGTCGAGCAGGGCGCCGACGGCGAGCGGCATGCCGGACGCGTTCGCGGATGCCGCGGTGCGGGCATCGATGATGCGGTCGGCGACGTAGTAACTGAGCGCGCCGACGGCGAGGCCGGCGACGAGCGGGATCGGCCCCGCCAGGCTGAGCCCCTCCTCGACCAGCTCGAACGCGATCGACGCCATCAGCGCACCGGCGCCGAAGCCGAGCACGATGCCCAGCAGCCGCGGCGGCCAGCGGCGCGCCAGTGACAGCAGCGCGCCGAGGAACAGCGGTGCCGCGGCGACGGCTCCCCACAGCAGTGCTTCGCTCATGCGCTCACCGTAGCCCGGACAGCGGCGCCGCGGGCGACGTCCGCGCGCCGGCGCGTATGCAGCGGAGCGGACGGGGCGCGTTCACCGCACCCCGTCCGCTCCAGGCCTCAGGCCCGCCGCCGTCGCACCGTCATCAGCAGCAGGCCGCCGCCGACGAGCCCGACTGCGAGAGCGATGATCCCGATGCTCAGAACGCCGCCGGTGGTCGCGAGCTCAGGCACCTTCTCGAACTCGTTGTCGAGGCCGACCTCCGCCGCGGTGCCCGGCTCTCCGGTCACCGTGACGATGACCTCTGCGCCATCGCCCGAGACGGTGACGTTCTCGTCATCGCTGGACCACGTCGCACCCACCCATTTCACCGAGCTCGGTGTGGACGCCTCCCCCTCGGTCAGAGTGACCTCGGTGCCCAGCGGCAGATCCGCGAGCACGACGGGCTCGCCGGCCTTCAGCTGCATCTCGGCCCGCTGCTGCGCGCCGGTGAGGTCGGTCCAGGTCGCGACGACCGGGAAGACCGTGTCCGCAGGGACATCCGACGCACCCTCGCCGGAGAGCGTCTTTCCCAGCTGCAGCCTGCCCAGCGAGGCGACCGCCTGGTTCGTCAGCGTCACTGCGGTGTCCTCGGCCGCCCCGATGGTGATGGTCGCCGTGCCGTCATCGTTCACGACGATGCCCTCGGCCTGCCACGCCGGCTCGGCCCAGGTGAACGCGGCCGCGTTCTCGAGTGCGGTCTCCGACAGGGTCACGGCGGTGCCGTGAGGCAGGTCCGCGCCGAACGGCACGACCGTGCCGTCGGTGGGCACCGTGATGTCCTGGGACACCCGCTCGCCGTCCACGAACCAGGTCGCCGTCACGGTGACGGCATCCGGCACGTCCGGGTTGTCGAGCAGCACGCCGGTGACGTCCTTCGAGAGCGAGAACGTGCCCGGCGCCCAGGTCGCCTCGTTGGTGACCGTGGCCAGCGTGACCGCGCCCTGCTGGTCGGAGACGACGATCTCCGCGCTGCCGTCGCCGTTGTCGGTGACGTCATCGCCGCTGATCGTGATCGCACCCCACACGACGGTGTCGAACGCCGGGGCGTCGCCCTCGGTGATCGTCACGACCGTTCCGGCCGGGAGATCCTCGCCGAGAGGCGTGGGCTCGACGGCGTTGATCGTGAGGTCCTTCGAGAACGTCTCGTCGCCGATCGTCCAGCTCGCCGTGACCGGGAACCCGGTCGACGGGTCGACCTCACCCGCGGCCTCGCCGGCGATGCCCTTCAGCAGGTTGATGCCCGCCGTCGAGGTCGCCGCGTGGTTCTCGAGCTGGACGGATGCCGCCGGCATCCCGCCCGACGGTCACCACGGCGGACTCGCCGTCGACCGCCACGCCCGTACCCGACCAGACCGGAGCGCCCCAGGCGATGCTGGAGCCGTCGGCGAGTGGCGTCTCGGTGAGCGTCACCTCGGTGCCGATCAACAGGTTCTCGCCGAGCGGCACGGCGGTGCCGTCGGTGGGAACGGTCAGCTCCTTGGTCTGCGCGGTGCCGCCCTCCTCCGTCCACGTGGCGGTGACCGTCACGTTCTCGGGAACTGCGGGGTTGCCGGCCTGGTGACCGGTGACGGTCTTGACCACCGAGAAGGTGCCGACCGTGCGCTCGACGCCGTTCGTCACGGTCACGGACGCCGGCGTGGACGCCATCGCGGCCGTCACGACGATGCTCGACGGATCGATCTGCGGGGCACCCCAGGTGAACTGGTCGTCGTCAGCGGGTCGCGTCTCACTGAAGGTGACCGTCGCGCCGATCGGAAGGTTCTCGATCAGCACCGGCTCGCCGGCCGTCAGGTCGAGGACGCAATCCGGCTGCGCGGGGAATCCGGCTCCGAGAGCGGTGGTGTCGATCTGTGCCGTGACCCGGTACGTCTTGTCATCCGGAACCAGTGCCGATGCGCCGCCCTCGAGTTCCTTCACGACACTGACCGCACCGAGCAGCGCCTCGTTGGTGAGCGACACCGACACGTTCGTGCCAGGGTCGATCCTCGCCGTCGCCGTCCGGCCGTCCTCGCTCACCGTCACTCCCGCCCCGCTCGCGAACACGGGGTCGCCGAAGGTGACACCGGGGATGCTCGGGAACGTCGGCTCGGTGAGCTCGACGGTCCAGCCGGTGCCGCGCGCGTTCAGCCCGCTCACCGGAGCGCCGTTCAGCGGGACGCGCAGGTCGTACTCGTTCTGCGCCGTGCCGTTCGGGTCGATCTCCTTGACGTGCACGGTGAAGGTGGCGTCACCGGGGATGAAAGCGGCACCCGGGGTCTCCGCCAGCTCCTTGTCGATCGACACCGACCCGCGGGTCACACCGGTGCCGGTGCCGGAGCCCTTGTTGTTCTGCGTGGTCGACGTGGAGAAGTCGATGCCGGTGCCGGTCAGCGTGTTGCTGTACGCGGTGCCCGGGGCATCCATGCCGCCCGTGGTGGTGCAGGTCGTGTACGTGATCACGTACTGGTACTCGCGGCTGAAGCCGTCGCTGGTGCGGCCACCCGGGATCGGCAGGTCGCGCGGATCGATGTCGAACGTGATCACCTGACCGTCGACCGACACCTCCGCGTCGGCGGTGACGTCGACCGGCTTCAGCCCGCCGTTCTGGATCTGATCGCGCGCCTCGATCTTCAGGCGCATCCGGGAGGCGAGACCGTCAGACGGGTCACCCGCCTCGCACACCGTCTGCGTGGCGGAGAGCGTGTCGGTGAGCACGAGCTCGTCGAGACCCTCGATCCGCTCGCCGGGGATCGTGACCGTCCAGTCCAGTGTGGTCTGCGGCATGTGCTCGACGCCGTCGATCGTGACCGTCGAAGTGTTGATCTTCCCGGTCTTGTTCGCCGTGCGGCCGGGGACCTTCGCCTCGGTGCCGGCGATCACGCCGTCGACATCGGCCTTGTTGGTGTAGCCGGTACCGCCCGCGGGCAGGTCCTGGGAAGTCACGCAGGTGCTGTACGTGATGACGTACCGGTAGTCCGAGCGCTTGAAGTCGAACTCCGGGTCGTTCACCGTGTAGGTGATGTTGAAGCCCTGGGCCGACTGCGAGTTCACGATCGGCGTGAGCATGCCGGTGATGTTCTGCCGGCGCTGCCCGCTCGGGCCGTACTGCTCGACGATCTGGATGCCGTTGATCGTGTCGCTGCAGAGCTCGTGTCCTGCGCCGAGGGTCTCGGCGAAGGTGAAGCCGTCCTTGCCGAAGAGCTGGTCGCCGGGGACCACCACGGTCCAGGCGATCTTGCCGTTGCGGTCGGCGCCGCCGAGCACCGAGCCCGACTTGCTCATGTTCATGTGCCACGGCTTGTTCGTGACGGTGCCGACGCCGTGCCCGGCGTCGCCCCAGCCCTCGATCTGCATCGAGTTCTCGTACTCCGTGCCGGAGGGATCGATCTGCCCGTCCGGGGTGCAGGTCTGGTAGCTGATCCGGTACGTGACGTTCGCGTCGAACCCGCCCTCAGGGGCGTTGAGATCGATCGCGAAGCCGTCGTCTCCCGCGACCGGCTTCGAGTCGACCAGGCCGCTCACGTCGACGACGGTGTCGCCGCGCACGGTCTGGACCGTGAACCCGGTCGGGTCGCAGAGCACGTGGCCCGCGCCGAAGGTGTCGGTGATGTGCGCGACGTCGCCGCCTGCGGCGACGAGGTTGGCGCCGGGGATGTCCACCGTCCAGGTCATCGACCAGTTGTTGGCGTTCATCACACCCGACTTCGAGACCTCACCGAGAAGCTCGATGCCGTCGTCGATGCCGCCGCCACCGGGAAGCGGAACGAGGACATCCGTGCCGTTGAGGTCGAACTCGACCTTCTCCGCCGTGGTCGCCTCGACGGCCTCCACCTCGAACTGCCAGGTGCCCTGGACGAGCTCGGGTCGCTCCGTGACCGCTTCCGTCAGGGTGCACGTCGCGATCCCGGTGGCGGGTTCGGTCAGGCAGTTGCCCCACACGACGTCGTCGGGCCCGAGCAGCTGGAACGGCACCGCCTGCGGGAACGCGAACTCGGGCGGCAGGCCGATCGTGAACGTGTCCCCTGCCTGCGGGTTCGCCGTCGTCGCATCCCACGTTCCGGACACCGTCAGGGTGTCGCCGACGGTCGCCTGCGCATCCGCCGGCTCGATCGTGACGTCACCGACGACGATGTTCGGGTTGGATGCCGCCGACGCGATGCTCGGCATCGCGACGATGCCGATCACGGCGAGCAGACCGACGGTCAGCGTTGCGATGAATTTCCTGATGGCGCCCGAAAATGGGCGCGCTTGAACAGCGCTTTGCGCAGTGCGCATACTTCTCCCCGAAAAGTAGTGGTTCCCCTGCCCGGACCCCCGCGGAGGGTAAGACCGCTATTTCCGGGCGCGCGCCAAGACGGCGCTTCGAGTCAACCTATCGGAGTTCCGCAGGCTGTTGTCAAATCACGCTGTGCGTCAGCGCACTGAGCAGGTGGTAGCGCCCTTGACCCGGTTGCCGTTGCCGTCGGCGCGCACGTCGTGGCAGTTCAGGTCGCCGCCGACGGTGTTCTTCACGAGCGTCGCGTGCTGGGCGTCCGAGATGTCGAGAGATCCGCCGATCTCGGTCTGCTTCACGACGACGCCCCGGGTGCGGGTGATCGACAGGTCGGCACCGATCTGCGAGCCGGTCACGACGAGCTCGCGCAGACCGCCTGCGGCCACGGCACCGTCGACGGTGCTGTCGATGAGCTTGACGACCTCGTACCCCTCGAAGGACAGGTCGCCCTCGGCGTGCCGGCCGGTGATGACGCAGACATCGTCGCCGTCAGCCTGGCCCTCCCGGCACAGGGCATCCGCGGCCTCCACCGGCGGCAGCGTCGCGATCGGCGTCTCGTCGTCGGCCGTCGGCTCCACGGCAGGCGCATCCGGCGACTCGGCCTGCGTGCCGGTCGGCGCGGGCGCCTGCTGCGCGGGCGCGCAGGCCGCGAGGCACAGCGCGAGAGATGCGGTGGCGAACAGGATGCCGGTGATGCGGCGCATGGCAGTCCCTCCGACGGTCGGTGGCAAAGGATTCAGCTTACGCGTCGTCATTCTTCACGGGCGGTCCGTCCGCCTTCGTCACCCCGTGGCATCGGCGTGATCGCCCGGCAGCTCGGGTTCGTCGATCGCTTCCAGGTCGTTCACGGCCGGCCCCTCCAGCAGGTGCCCGGCGGCGTCGAATCGAGAGCCGTGCAGCGGACAGTCCCACGAGCGTTCCGCGCCGTTCCACGACACGATGCCCCCGAGGTGCGTGCACACGGCCGAGAGGCGGCAGGTCGTGCCGTCGACCGTCGAGACCGCCGTCGGCTCCTTGTCGTACGCGCCGACGAGGCCCTCGCCCTCGGCGGGCGGCTCGTCCGGAAGCGCGTGCAGGTTCGATGAGACCCATCCGGATGCCAGCCTGCCGGCGACCTCGGCGTTCGCTGCGACTCCGTGCGCCACATCCTGCGGCAGGGTGATGCGATGATGCAGCGTCTGCGCCCATGGGATGCTCCCGTCCAGGATGTCCGCCGTCATGCTGAGAGCGGCGGCGACGCCGTTGGTCATCCCCCACTTGTTGTAGCCGGTGGCCAGCAGGACATGATGGCCGGTGCGCGGCATCCATCCGACGAAGGGAACGAGGTTCATGGATTCATAGTCCTGCGCCGACCAGGAGTGGGTGCGCTCGGCGCCCGGGAAGTGCTCAGTCGTCCACTGCTCGAGATCGTCCACCAGCCGCTGCGTGTCGTCCTCACGTCCCACGGTGTGCCCATTGCCGCCGACGAGCAGCAGCTCGTCATCGCCCGCCGGCGCGGTGCGCAGCGAACGCCCTGGCCCGTCGATCGAGAGGTGCATGCCCTGAGGCAGTTCACCGGGCACGCGGTACGCCTGCGCGTACGAGCGCGACGGTTTGACCTTGGCGAAGTACAGGCCTCGATCGAGGATGGGGACGCCTGTGGCGAGCACGACCACACCGGCGAACACATCGCCGAGAGACGTCGTGACGCGACTGGTGTCATCCGTCTCGACGTCCTTGACACGCGCGCCCTCGGTGATCACGCCACCGTGCCCGCGGACATCCGCGGCGAGCGCGTCCAGCACGTCCATCGGATCGAACTGCGCCTGATCGCGCAGCCGGATCGCACCACGCGTCCGGAATGGCAGGTCGAGGCTGTCGTATCGCTCGACATCGAGCCCCGCGTCCCGGGACGCCTCGTACTCGGCATCCAGCTTCTCGATGCCCTCCGCCGACACGGCGTAGGTGAACGCATCGCGACGCTGCACGGCGACGCCGTGCTCGTCGAGGTATCTCAGCATCCACGCCTGACCTTCGCGATTGCCCTCCACGTACGCCTCGACCACGTGCCGTGATCCGCGCGATCGGATGCCGGAGAGCACTCGGCCCTACAGCAGGCTGAGCTTGGCGGTGGAATGACCGGTGGTGACGGCTCCGATGAACCGCGCCTCGAGTACGGCGACCTTCAGGCCGGCCCGTGCCAGCAGCAGCGCGGTGGTGAGTCCGGTGATACCGGCGCCGGCGATGACGGCGTCGTAGCGCACCCCGGGTTCGAAGCTGTCGGACGGGATGCGTTCGCGCGGTCCGTCGAGGCGCGGTCTGTCGAGCCAGAGAGAGGTCACGTCTTCTCCTTGCGGGGTGCTCCGGACCATCAGTACACCGCGCACCTGACGCGTTCGCAGGGGCCTTGACTTCTCGCCCGGAATGTCCGGCGACGCGCCGCCGATAGACTTGATCTCATGTCCAAGGTCCTGCAGTCACTCCCCGTCGGCGAGCGCGTCGGCATCGCGTTCTCCGGAGGCCTCGACACCTCCGTCGCCGTCGCGTGGATGCGCGACAAGGGCGCCATCCCCTGCACCTACACCGGTGACCTCGGGCAGCCCGACGAGGACGACATCGAGTCGATCCCCGGGCGCGCGCTGGAGTACGGCGCCGAGGTCTCCCGCCTCGTCGACGCGAAGACGGCGCTGGTCGAGGAGGGCTTCGTCGCCCTGCAGTGCGGCGCGTTCCACATCCGCTCGGGCGGCAAGACCTACTTCAACACCACGCCGATCGGCCGCGCCGTCACCGGCACCATGCTGGTGCGCGCGATGAAGGACGACGGCGTCGACATCTGGGGCGACGGCTCCACCTACAAGGGCAATGACATCGAGCGGTTCTACCGCTACGGACTGCTCGCCAACCCGCGGCTGCGCATCTACAAGCCGTGGCTCGACGCCGAGTTCGTCACCGAGCTCGGCGGCCGCCAGGAGATGAGCGAGTGGCTCGTCGAGCACGGCTTCCCGTACCGCGACTCGGCCGAGAAGGCGTACTCGACGGATGCCAACATCTGGGGCGCCACGCACGAGGCGAAGACGCTCGAGCACCTCGACGTCTCGCTCGAGAGCGTTGACCCGATCATGGGCGTGAAGTACTGGGACGACTCCGTCGCGATCGCCACCGAGGACGTCACGGTCACCTTCGAGGGCGGCCGCCCCGTCGCGCTGAACGGCCAGGAGTTCACCGATCCGGTGGCCCTTGTCTTCGAGGCCAACCGCATCGGCGGACGCCACGGCCTCGGCATGAGCGACCAGATCGAGAACCGCATCATCGAGGCGAAGTCGCGCGGCATCTACGAGGCCCCGGGCATGGCGCTGCTGTTCATCGCCTACGAGCGCCTCGTCAGCGGCATCCTGAACGAGGACACCCTCGCGACCTATCACGAGCAGGGCCGGCGCCTCGGCCGCCTGATGTACGAGGGTCGCTGGCTCGAGCCGCAGTCGCTCATGCTGCGCGAGTCGATCCAGCGCTGGGTGGGCCTCACCATCTCGGGCACGGTCACGCTGCGGCTGCGTCGCGGCGACGACTGGACCATCCTCGACACCGTCTCGCCGAACCTGTCGTACGGCCCGGAGAAGCTCTCCATGGAGCGCGTCGGCGACGCGGCCTTCGGCCCGGTCGACCGCATCGGGCAGCTGACCATGCGCAACCTCGACATCGCCGACTCGCGCTCGCGCCTGGAGCAGTACGCGGGCCTCGGCCTGGTCGGCGGAGCCACCGGCGAGCTGGTCGGCCGCGTCACCGCCGGCGAGGCCGGCGAGATCACCGAACAGGTCGAGGGCTCGGTCTCGGCCACCGACGAGAAGCTGACGGATGCCGTGGACGTGGCCTCCGAGGGCGCCGCGTTCGACTCCGGCACCGACTGACACGAGGTTCACGAACGAAGGGCGGATGCTGCGGCATCCGCCCTTCGTCGTTCCCGGTTCCCGCCTTCCCCCGGCTCTGTCCCCCACCTGTTCCGGTCTCAACGGATGCGGGTCCCCGCCGACTCCCCCTTGCTCCGGTCCCAACGGTTGCGGGTCCCGGCCGAGAACACCCGCAACGAGTGAGACCGGAGCACGAATTAACTTGCACAACTATGTGCAGGTTAGTATCCTGGACACATGAACACCACCCGTGCACCCCGCAGCGACGCCCGTGCGAACCGTGCCGGCATCCTCGACGCGGCGCGCACGGCGCTGGCCACCGACCCGTACGCCTCGGTCGATGTCATCGCTCGTGCCGCCGGGCTCTCCCGCCGCACACTGTACGGCCACTTCGATGACCGCGACGCCCTGATCCGCGAACTGATCGTCACCGGCGCGCAGCGCTTCAACACGATCGCCGAGTCGGTCACCGACACGGATGCCCGGCTCGCGCTCGCGCGCCTGGCCGCCCGGCTCTGGCAGGAGGCCGCGCACGTGCAGTTCGCCGCCGTGCTCGCCCTCGACGAGACGCACGTCGAGCACACCGCCGACGCCCTCGCCCCGCTGCGCCGCGCCGTGTCCGATCTCGTGCGCCGCGGCCAGGACGACGGCAGCTTCCGCACCGATCTCACGGCCCCCACCCTCGCCCGGCTCATCGAGGAGATGGCCCGCACGGTGGTCACCAGGACGGATGCCGCGAGCGCCGGCGCCGCGGATCTGGCTGTGCGCACGGTGCTGAGCATCGCCGGGCTGTCCTGGCGCGAGGCGGACGGTCTGCTGGCAACGCACCCCGACATCGTGGAGGTCGCCGAATGAGCTCGGCCGGCGCCCCCAACGCCTGGGCCGTCTTCCGGCGCGACCTCGGCCGCCTCGCGCGGGTCAGCAAGGCGTGGATCATCATCGTCGGCGTCATCGTCACGCCCTCGCTGTACGCCTGGTTCAACATCATCGCATTCTGGGACCCGTACTCGAACACGCAGAGCGTCAGCGTCGCGATCGTCAACCAGGACGAGGGCGCGACCTCCGACCTGACCGGCCCGATCGACGTGGGCGGCGAACTGGTCGCCGAGCTGGAGAAGGACCACCAGCTCGGCTGGACGTTCCTCGACGAGGACGAGGCGATGGACGCCGTGCGCAGCGGCGACAGCTACGCCGCGATCGTCATCCCGCCCGACTTCAGCCGCGACTTCCTCAGCGTCACCACGGGCGAGATCACCCGCCCCGAACTGAAGTACTACATCAACGAGAAGGCGAACGCGATCGCCCCGAAGATCACCGACGTCGGCGCGTCCACGCTCGACAGGCAGATCAACAGCACCTTCGTCTCGACGGTGTCGCGGGTGATCACCGAGCAGCTGCAGGCCGCCGGCATCGACGTCGAGGGCCGGCTCACCGAGGCCCGCGACGATTCGATCTCCGCGCTGGACGACGCGGTCGCGAAGGTCGCGGCTGCCCGAACGAACCTCGGTGACCTGCAGCCGGCGCTGACCGACGGCCAGGGCCGGCTCGCCCGCGCCGCCGACACCCTCCGCAAGGTCGACCGGACACTCGCCGACGTGCAGCGCTCGATCGCACAGGCGCAGACCCTCGCCGCCGAGGCTCAGCAGGAGCTGCTGACCGTCACCGACAAGGTCACCTCGGCCTATGTCGAGGGCGCAGGGCTGCTCGCCGACGCCTCCGGCAGGATGAGCGTCTCGATCGCGACGCTCTCGGCCGGCCTTCAGCAGGCGAACGTCGCCGTCGGCACAGCGATCGACGACATGACCGCCGTCATCAAGGCCAACGGCACCGCTCTCGACGAACTGCAGGCGGCGCTTGATCAGCTCGACCCGGCATCGGATGCCGCGCAGAAGCTGCGCACGGCGATCGACGCCCTGCAGCAGCGCAATGCCGACGACCAGCAGGTGCTCGAGCAGCTGAAGACCCTGAACGGCGACGTCACGAACACGATCGCCTCGGTCGACGCCGCCGCGGGCAAGGTCGACGCCGCGGTGTCGCAGGCCGCGACATCCGCCGGCGACATCCGCAAGGCGCTGATGACGAGCGTCCCCGACCTGAACCGTGCCATGTCGGCGCTGTCCTCCAGCGCCGACGGATTCTCCGCCGCCGTGGGCGCACAGCGCTCGCAGGTGACGCAGGCGCAGAGCCTGCTGGCGGGGCTGAAGACGCAGCTCGCCTCGACCACGACCGCCCTCACCGCGCTCGACGGCAACCTCGCCACCGCCGAGGAGGGCCTCGGCACGGTGCGCACCGACGTGCTGGCGCTCGGCTCCGCCGATCTGTGGAACCGGCTCAGCGAGATCAGCGGACTCGACCCCGCTCAGATCGCCGACTTCATGGCCTCTCCAGTGCAGGTGCACGAGAACGTGATGTTCCCGACGCAGGCCTACGGCTCCGCGATGGCCGCGCTGTTCACGAACCTGTCCCTGTGGATCGGCGCCTTCGTGCTGATGGTGATCTTCCGCCTGGAGGTCGACACCGAGGGCATCGAGGGCATCTCGGTGCGACAGGCGTACCTCGGTCGCTGGATGCTGTTCGCCGCGATCGTGTTCTTCCAGTCGCTGCTGGTCTCGATCGGCGACCTGGTGATCGGCGTGCAGACCGCGAACGCCTTCGCCTTCGTGGGCACCAGTGTGCTCATCGGGCTGGCGTACCTCAGCATCATCTACGCCCTGTCGGTGTGCTTCGGCATCGTCGGCAAGGGGCTGTGCATCCTGCTGGTGATCTTCCAGATCCCCGGGGCATCCGGCCTGTATCCGATCGAGATGATGCCGGACTTCTTCCGCGGGCTGTATCCGTTCCTGCCGTTCACCTACGGCATCGACGCGCTGCGCGAGACCATCAGCGGCTTCTACGACGGGCACTGGTGGCAGGCGATGGGCACGCTCGCCGTGTTCGTCGCGCTCGCGTTCGCGCTGGGCCTGTTCCTGCGCCGCCGGCTGGGCAACTTCGCCCTGCTGTTCAACCGCAGGCTCGCCGAGAGCGAGCTGCTGGTCAGCGAGGACGTGCAGATCGTCGGCCGACGCAGCACCCCCAGATCATCCGCGCGCTCACCGACGGCGACGGCTTCCGCGCCGAGAACGCCGCGCGGGCGCGGCGGTTCACCGAGCACTACCCGACCCGGGTGCGGCTCACGGTGATCATCGGCATCGCGGTGATGGCCCTCATCGGCGTCGCGGCATGGCTGCTGCCGGATGCCAGGGCGACCATGCTCGGCCTGTGGGCGCTGTGGTGCCTGATCCTCATCGCGGCCCTGGTCACGCTGGAGTACCTCAAGCAGAGCATCGAACAGGCCTCCGAATTGGGGAGGATGCCGGAGGCCGACCTGCGCCAGGCGCTCGTCGACGAGACGACGGAGGCCGGCATCCTGCACGCCGGCGACGAGCACTGGTCTGCTGAGCTTGTCGAAGCACCGCCCTTCGACAAGCTCAGGGACCCAGGGCTGGAGGTCAGGGACCCAGGGCTGGAGGTCAGGGACCCAGGGGTGGAGGTCAGGGACCAGACGGCTTCGACCACCGCCACGGCGGTGCTCGAGCAACCCGAACCCGAGCCCGAGCCCGACGACGACACGGTCGTTCTCGAGGAGCTCTTCGAGCCCTTCGACAAGCTCAGGGACCCAGATCCCGGAACGGACGACGACACCGAGGCAGACGAAGAGGAGGAGCAGAAGTGAAGAACATCCTCGCCGTGCTCCGCTTCGACCTGCGCCGTGCGACCAGCAGCGTCATGGCCGTCATCGTGCTCTTCGGCCTGGTCGTGATCCCCTCGCTGTTCACCTGGTTCAACGTGATCGCGAGCTGGAACCCGTTCGAGAACACCAAGAACCTGAAGGTCGCCGTCGCGAGTGTCGACGAGGGGTATCAGAGCGACCTGGTGCCGATCCGCCTCAACGTCGGCGATCAGGTGCTGTCGGCGCTGCGCGCCAACGACGACCTGGACTGGGTGTTCACCTCGAAGGCCGATGCGATCGACGGCACGCGCTCGGGCGAGTACTACGCGGCGATCGTGCTGCCGCCCACGTTCAGTGCCGACATGATGACCTTCTACGCGAGCGGCTCCGAGCCGACCCGCATCGAGTACTACACGAACGAGAAGAAGAACGCGCTCGCGCCGAAGATCACCGAGCAGGGCGCCGGCGAGGTCTCCATGAGCATCAACGAGGTGTTCACCGAGACCCTCAGCGAGGCGGGGCTGAACATCATCACCTCGCTCGCGTCGTACCTCGACGACGCCGACACTCAGGCCGCGCTGTCGCGGCTGCAGGCGCACGTCTCCTCGGTGGCCGCCCAGCTGCGGGCCGGGGCCGACACGGCGGACATGTTCACTGCGCTGCTGGCCTCCAGCCGGCCGCTGATCGACAGCGCCTCGAACCTGGCATCCTCCTCGGCCGATACCCTGCGCAGCGCGAAGGGTGCGATGGGCGACGGGAAGCAGGCCGCGAAGACGCTGAAGCAGACGCTCTCGACCACCACCGCCGCGCTGGGCGAGGCGCTTTCGGCCACTGCCGACAGTTATCAGGCCGTCGCCGACAGCGTCGATGACGTGTTCGCCTCGATGGACACGCAGTCGGCGAGTTCCGCCGACGCGCTGCGCGCCATCGGCGCGCGCGTGCAGACGCAGATCGACCAGCAGCAGCAAGTGCGTGATGATCTGGTGGAAAGCGTGCGGCCGCTGCTGCCGGAGAGTGCGCTGGATGCCTTCGACTCAGCCGTCTCGCGGATCGATGCCGCGATCGCGCGCGAACAGGCGCTGCAGGTGCGACTGGGCGACGCGGCCACCGGGATCGTCGACGGCAACGCCGACCGGCAGGCCACGCACGCCGAGATCACGAAGCTCATCGCGCAGGCGAAGGCGGCGGTGCAGGATGCCGGCACCGAGTTCAAGACCAGCCTGCAGCCCAAGCTCGACGCACTTGCCGACACACTCGCGTCGATCGGCCGCGACGTCGACTCGATCGGCGACGACCTGTCGGCCGCGGCACGGTCTCTCTCCGGATCGGACTCCCTGGGCAGCTTCCTCACGAAAGGCGAGGGGCTGACCTCGGGCATCTCGACGTCGCTCGCGGAGACCGCCGACCGATTCGACGAGCTCGGCGCCGCGCTGGCGAAGGCGGTCGACAGCGGTGACCTGAGCGACCTTCGGGAGCTGATCGGCTCGAACCCCGAAGCCCTCGCCACGTTCGTGGCCGAGCCGGTCGCACTCGAGCGGGTGCCGGTGTACTCGGTGGTGAGCTTCGGCGCCGCGATGACCCCGCTCTACACGGTGCTGGCGCTGTGGGTCGGCGCGCTGCTGACTGCGGTGGCCATCCGCGTGGATCCGCCTCAGGGCGAGGCATCCGGTCTTCCGCCGCTCTCCCCCGCGCAGACGTATCTCGGCCGGTTCGGGATCTTCGCCATCGTCGGCCTCCTGCAGAGCTCGCTGGTGTGCCTGGGCAGCATCCTGTTCACGCAGGTGCAGCCGCAGCATCCGTTCCTGCTGATCCTCGCGGGCTGGGTGAGCTCTCTGGTCTTCATGCTCATCATCTACACGTTCGTCGTGACGTTCGGAAACGCCGGCAAGGCCCTGGGGGTGCTGCTGCTGGTCATCCAGATCTCCAGTTCGGGCGGCGCCTACCCGCTGCAGGTGCTGCCGCAGTGGTTCCAGAGCATCAGCCCGTGGCTGCCCGCGACGCACGCGGTGAACGCGATGCGCGCGGCGATCGCCGGCATCTACCGGAACGACTTCTGGGTGCAGCTGGGCTGGCTGGCCCTGTTCGCCGTGCCGGCGCTGCTGCTCGGGCTGGTGCTGCGCCTGCCGCTGATCCATGGGAACCAGAAGATGCTGCGCGCGCTGGAGTCGACCAAGCTGATGTGAGCTGCGACAGGCTCAGGGGCCCGTCTGCCTGGGTCGCTGAGCCTGTCGAAGCGATGGTCGGGGATAGGATGCCAGGGCGTGCGTCTTACCCGGGACGTGCACCCTGATCGCGTGAGACTGCGTCTCACGACCCCTCGACCGAGAGACCCCCGATGACGACTGCGAACCCGGCACCCGAACCCCGACTCTCCGTCGGAGCACGCATCGGGCGCATCGCCTTCATCGTCGTGGCCGCGATCCTGGTGATCGCCACCGCGGCCGCGTTCTTCCTGGCGTGGACGGTGCAGCGGTCGTTCCCGCAGACCGACGGCCAGACCTCGCTGCAGGGCCTGCAGTCGAAGGTGCTCGTGCAGCGCGACGACCGCGGCATCCCGACGATCACGGCGAACTCGACCGACGACCTCTTCTTCGCCGAGGGCTACACCCACGCGCAGGACCGCTTCTTCGAGATGGACTTCCGCCGGCACACCACCGCAGGGCGCCTGTCCGAGATGTTCGGCGAGTCCCAGGCCGGCACCGACGCGTTCCTGCGCACCCTGGGCTGGCGCGAGGTGGCCGAGCAGGAGGTCGCGAACCTCGACGAGACCACCCTCGGCTATTACGAGGCGTATGCGAAGGGCGTGAACGCCTACCTGTCCTCGCGCAGCGGCACCGACCTCTCACTCGAGTATGCCGTGCTCGGCATACAGAACCCCGGCTACAAGCCCGAGCCCTGGGAGCCCGCCGATTCGGTGGCCTGGCTGAAGGCGATGGCCTGGGACCTTCGCACGAACATCGAGGACGAGACCGAGCGTGCGCAACTCGCGGCGACCCTCGACCCGGCTGCGGCTGCGCAGACGCTCCAGCAGCTGTACCCGTCGTATCCGTTCGATCGGAACCCGGTGATCGTGCCGACGATCTCGAAGGTGCCGGCCGTCGCCACCACCGCGGACACCGCGGCCTTCACCGGCAGCGAGGGGAAGGATGCCGCGCAGGCGCTGAACTCGGTCGAGTGGCAGCAGGCCGACAGCGTGATCGAGGCTGCGAGCATGCTGCTCGGCGGCGTCGGCGAGGGCATCGGCTCGAACTCCTGGGTCGTCTCGGGCCAGCTCACCGAGACCGGCAAGCCGCTGCTCGCGAACGATCCGCACCTCGGGGCCGCGCTGCCCTCGGTCTGGTACCAGGTGCAGCTGAAGTGTGCGAAGGTCTCGGACGCCTGCCCGTTCGACGTCGGCGGCTACTCGTTCTCGGGACTGCCCGGCATCGTGATCGGGCACAACGCGAAGATCGCGTGGGGCTTCACCAACCTCACCACCGACGTCACCGACCTGTACATCGAGAAGGTCGACGGCGACCAGTACTGGCGTGACGGCAAGCTCGTGCCGATGGAGGTGCGCGAGGAGACCATCAAGGTCGCCGGTGGCAAGGACATCCCGCTCACGATCCGCTCGACGGTGCACGGGCCGATCGTCTCGGGTCTGACGCCCGACTTCACCGGCATCGCCGAGAAGCCCGCGCTGGAGCAGGGCAGGGCGACGGATGCCGGGGCCGTGATCCCCGGTGATGCCGCGGGTGCACCCGCAGAAGGTGACTACGCGGTGAGTCTGCGCTGGACGGCACTGGACGCCGGCACCACCGCGAGCGCGATCTTCGCCCTGTCGAAGGCCCAGGACTTCGACCAGTTCCGCTACGCGGCATCCCTCTTCGACGTGCCGGCGCAGAACCTGATCTACGCCGACCGCGAGGGCAACATCGGCTACCAGGCGCCGGGCCGGCTGCCGATCCGCGGCGCCGGCGACGGCTGGCTGCCGCAGCCGGGCTGGGACAGCGCCTACGACTGGACCGGGTACATCCCGTTCGAGAAGCTGCCGGTGTCGTACAACCCGTCATCCGGGTACATCGTCACCGCGAACAACGCGATCGTGACCGACGACTACGAGTACTTCCTCACCAAGGACTGGGACTACGGCTACCGTGCCGGCCGCATCGCGCACCTGATCGAGCGCAAGGCGGCGGCCGGTCCGCTCACGGCGCAGGACCTGCGCGACATCCAGATGGATGATGAGATGTGGATCGGCAAGCAGCTGGCCATCGCGATGGACGGGGTCGGCGTCGAGGGCAAGGGCCCCAAGGCCGCGGTGCAGCTGCTGCGCACCTGGGACGCGCAGAACACCGCCGACTCGGCCGCCGCCGCGTACGCCAACGTGCTGTGGTCGAACCTCGTGCAGGACATCTTCGCCGAGCGCGAGAAGCCGTTGCCGATCACCGGTCAGGGCCGGCTGTTCACCGTGGTCGGCGCGATGCTCGAGAACCCCGACGACCCGCTCTGGACGAACGGGAAGCTCGGCGTGGACGGCATGGACGAGATGCTCGCCCATGCCGCCGAGCAGGCGTACACCGAACTCGCCGGTCTGCAGGGTGAGTCGATCACGCGCTGGAACTGGGGGAGCCTGCACGCCCTGACACTGCGCAGCGCCACCCTCGGCAAGTCGGGGATCGCCCCGATCGAGATGCTCTTCAACCGCGGCCCGTACACCGTCAGCGGCGGCGCGTCGGTGGTGAACGCGACCGGCTGGATGCTCGGAGAGTCGTATGCGACCACCACCGTGCCGTCGATGCGCATGGTCGTCGACCTGGAGGAGTTCGACCGCTCCAGCTGGATCCACCTCACCGGCGCCAGCGGTCACGCCTTCAACGAGCACTACACCGACCAGACCGAGGACTGGGCGGCGGGTCGTCAGGACCACTGGGTGTTCTCGAGGAAGGCGGTCGCGAAGGCGGCCGTCGACACGCTGGTGCTGACGCCGAAGGGTTAGATTCGCGGTATGCCGGAACGTCTGCTCGCCCCCGAGGGAACGACTGCGACCGTCGCGGAGTTCTCATACGGCGGGGCGGTCCTGGTCGCGGAGGACTTCGGCTCCGGCCGCCGTCCGTTCGTGCTGCTGCACGGGATCGGCATGGGCCGCAGCGTCTACGTCGACCTGGTGGCGCGCCTGCGCGGCCGGGTGATCGGGCTCGACCTGCCGGGGTTCGGAGAGGCGCCGGAGCCCGAGCGCACCCTCACGATGGAACGCCATGCAGACCTCGTCGCCGCGTTCCTGCGCGATCGGGGCATCTCGGATGCTGTGGTGATCGGGCACTCCATGGGCAGTCAGATCGCCGCGGAGGTCGCCGCCCGGCATCCGCCGCTGGTCGCCGGCCTCGTGCTCGCAGGCCCGACCGTCGACAGCGCGGCGCGCAATGTGCTCTCCCAGGCCAGGTACCTGTTCGTCGACCTGTTCGGCGAGAGGCCCGAGGTGCTCTGGCGCGGCGGACGCGAATACCTGCGCGGCGGACCGAACCTGGTGCGCAAGATGCGCGCCACCATCGTGCACGAGCCCGAGAGGGCCTACGCCCGGGTGACCTGCCCGACGCTCGTCATCCGCGGCGAGCGCGATCCTCTCGCACCGGTCTCCTGGTGCCGCCAGATCCTCGACGCGATTCCGGATGCCCGCCTCGTCGAGATCCCGGATCACGGTCACGGCACCCTGATCAGTGATTCGGAGCTCGCCGCGGCCGCGATCACCGCCTTCGCCGGCAGCATCCGCTGAGCAGGTCCGTCGAGCACGAGGTCACACCGGTCGGCGTGCCCGGCTCAGGCGGGACGGCCCGCCACAACTCCGGAGATCACGGCCGCATGGCGCTCGCCACGCGTCCGGCCGGTCAGCCGGCTGCCACTTCTCCGGAGCTGTGGCGCGCGACGGTCACCGAGCAGCGGCCCGAGCACTTCCACGACCTGTTCAACGGCCGCCCGCACATCGCTCGGACTGTCGAAGATGTCGGCAGCAAGCGGTCGGATCGTGACATATCCCATCCGGGCGGCGGCTATGTCGCGAGCACGGTCGGCGATCTGGCGGTCCCACCCTTCATGGAACTCCCTGCTGTCGCACTCGATGATCAGCCAGCCCGCCACGACGAAGTCGACGCGTCCGACGCCTGGCAGCACTACTTGCGTCTCGAATGGCAGTCCCAGCGAGCGCAGGAGAAGTCTCATGAAGGTCTCGGGGCCGGACTCCGCCGACGCGTCGACGAGCGCCATCAGGGCTCGGAATCGCTGCGGAAGACTCCGAAAGATCGCCTCGACCTGCTCGTAGGTCAGCACACGATGGTGCAGCACGCTGTCCAGCGTCGCGATCGCGGCGCGCGGCGTCTGGCAGCGGATCGATTGACGCACTGCGTCCTGCACCGAGACGGCGTGCGCGGTCCCTGCATGCGAGCATTCCCCCAGTGCACCGTCGCTGCGGAGGGGCGACGATGCCGGCTGCGCGACAACTGCGGCGGCACGTGCACATGGAGCTGTGGTTTCTCCAGCACGAAGATGCCGATCATGTGGAGCATGCTGAGACAGGTGATCCGGCCGCCGAGTCGCACAGCCGAGACGATCTCCTCCGCGATCTCCTCGGTGGCATACCATCCACGGCGCAGGCGGATGAGGCTTCCATTGCGCACACCCGCCGTGATCGCGTGGGTGTCGAGACCGGCCTCGCACAGGTCTGCCCGACTGAGCACCCTGATGCGATTCAAGGCGTTCAGGCGCTGAGCGACAGTCTGTTTCGGCGCAGGCATGCAGGCGATCCTCCCAGCCCGCACGGGTCGCGGTCGCCCGGATCCGCCAGTCTGTGGACAGCGGCGCACATTCGGGCGCCTGTGCAAGGCGAGTCTCCCTGCCGCAACTCCGGAGGCACCCCGAGAAATCGGCCGGCCTGCGGCGGGCGCAGATTTCAGCAACAGATCTCCGGAGTTGCGAAGGGCCGGGGGCGCCGGTCGGCAGCACCCGACCGCCGCCGAACCCGGCTTCAACTCCGGTGAACCGTCAGCAGAACCGGCTGGACCCCGCGGACACTGGCCCCCCACTGGAGATCTCCGGAGTTGCGGCGCGGGGAGGCCGCATCCGTCCGGGCCGCACCTGTCCGGGCGGTCCAGGCCGCGCCGGCCCGCTCAGCCGGCGCCGGGCGGGGTGGTCTTCGACTCGGCGTACTCGTCGACCACCAACTCGCGCTCGTCGACCGAGCCGTTGCGATAGGCCTGTCGGCCCACGATGTGCGCCGACAGCGGGGCGGTCGCGAACTGCATGAGCACCACTGGCGCGACGATCACCAGCCCGATCAGGATGCCTCCGACGCTGCGCTGCGACAGCGCGATCGCCAGGCAGATCATCAGCAGCCCCAGCACCTGGGGCTTGGTCGCGGCGTGCAGGCGCGAGGGAACGTTGCGGAAGTGCAGCAGGCCGACCGCCGCCGACAGGCACAGGATCGCGCCGATCAGGATCAGCACCAGCACCACGACGTCGAGCACGGCGTCGGGGATCTCGAGTCCGAACACGTTCATGAGGGGGTGTTGTCCCTTCGCGCCACGAATCGTGCGACCGCGATCGAGCCGAACACGCCGATCATCGCGATCACCAGCAGCACCGGGATGTTGCGGGTGTGCCCGTGGATGGCCATCTCGGCGCCCAGCACGCACATCACCTCGGTCAGCAGCACGTCGCTCGCGACGGCACGGTCGAGGATCGACGGCCCGCGCACGATGCGGACGAGCGTGAGGATGGCGGCGATCCCGAAGATCACCAGGATGACGCCCAGCAGGATGTTCATGAACCGGGCCCTTCGTGACGGTGACGCTTCGACAGGCTCAGCGGCCCGGAATCGTCGGGTCCCTGAGCTCGAAGGGCGTCCGCGCGCAGCGCGCGGTACTGCGCGGGGGTGCCGAGCGCCCGCACGATCCGGCGCTCCCAGCGGAGCACCTCGGCGCGGAACCTCTCGACATCCGCCTTCGTGTGCACGCCGATCACGTGCAGATAGAGGATGCCCCGGTCGCGATCGGCCTCGATCACGAGCGATCCGGGGATCAGCGACGAGGTGACCGACACGTGCGTCATGATCAGGTCGTCTGCATAGCGCAGCGGCACGGCGATGATCGCGGCGCCCGGCTGACGGCGCAGGTCGAACACCTGGATGGTCACGCTCAGCGCGCCCAGGAAGACGGCCCAGAGGAACTGCACGACGAACAGGAAGGCGTACCAGACGTTGATCCGTCCGGAGAGCTCCACGGTCGGCAGCCGG
This sequence comes from Microbacterium sp. KUDC0406, assembly GCF_021582875.1. Lineage (NCBI taxonomy): Bacteria > Bacillati > Actinomycetota > Actinomycetes > Micrococcales > Microbacteriaceae > Microbacterium > Microbacterium sp. KUDC0406. Next base: position 2,788,330 of record NZ_CP091138.1, read on the forward strand.
AACACCCGGGTGACGAACACCGCGATCACGACGCCGGTGACGAACGCGAGCGGCGTGAACTGGTGCCACAGCAGCATCCAGAGCAGCACGAGCCAGGCGAGGAAGGGCAGCTGCACCCACACGTCGTGGGCGAGGCTGCGGCGCGTGTCAGGACTCATCCGCCCGCCTCCTCCTCGAGCTGCACCAGGGTCACCGGCTGCAGCAGGCCGGTGCCGATGCGGTCGCACAGAGCGTACAGCGGCCCGGCGAACACCGTCAGGACCAGGGTGACGCCGACCATCCCGCCGGTCGCGACCGTCATGATCGCGGGGATGCGACGGCGCTCCTGCTGCTCGTCGGCAGCCGGCGCCCCGGCCAGGTACTCGACCCGCCCGTCCACCTCTTCGGCCGCGTCGTCGTCCTCGCGCCAGAACGCCAGGTTCCAGGCTCGCATCAGCGCGTACAGCGTGAGCAGCGACGTGAGGATGCCGCCGCCGATCAGCACGTAGAGCAGCGGCGTGCCGACGTCCGCCGCTGCCTGGAACAGGGCGATCTTGCCCAGGAACCCCGAGAACGGCGGCAGGCCGCCGAGGTTGATCGCCGGCACGAAGTAGAGCACGGCGAGCACCGGCGCCGCCTTCATCAGTCCCTTCACGCGCAGGATACTGGTGCTGCCCGCTCTGCGCTCGATGAGGCCGACCGCGAGGAACAGCGTCGTCTGCACGACGATGTGGTGCACGATGTAGTACACCGTCGCGCCCACTCCGGCCTCGGTCGCGATCGCCAGACCGAAGATCATGTAGCCGACGTGACTGACCAGCGTGAACGACAGGATCCTCTTCAGCTCGGCCTGCGCGACGGCGCCGAGAATGCCGATGATCATCGTCGCGAGACCGACGATCAGCAGCAGCGTGTCGATGCTGTTGTGCGCGAACAGCTGCGTCTCGGTGCGGATCAGCGCGTACACGCCGACCTTCGTCAGCAGTCCTGCGAACACCGCGGTCACCGGTGCCGGCGCCGTCGGGTACGAGTCGGGCAGCCAGAACGACACCGGGAAGATGGCCGCCTTGATGCCGAAGGCGATCACCAGCATCAGGTGCAGCACCAGCTGGGTGTCTTGCGGCAGCTGCGCGACCCGCTCGGCGACCTGGGCCATGTTCACCGTGCCGACGGCCCCGTAGATCGCCGCGATCGCGGCGAGGAACAGGATCGACGACACCAGCGAGACGACGATGTACACCGAACCGGTGCGGATGCGGGACTCCGTGCTGCCCAGGGTGATCAGCACGTACGACGCGACCAGCAGGATCTCGAAGCCGACGTAGAGGTTGAACAGGTCGCCGGCGATGAACGCGTTGAAGATGCCGGCGGCGAGGATCAGGTACGACGGGTTGAAGATCGACGTCGGAGTGTCCTCCGCGCCGTCGGCGGCACCCTGACCGATCGAGAACAGCAGCACCGCGAGCAGCACGATCGCCGAGGTGAGCACCAGCAGCGCGGCGAACCGGTCGACGTACAGCACGATGCCGAACGGGATCGGCCAGCCGCCCACCGAGACGGCGACCGGCTTGCCGGTCTGATCGACGACGACCAGCAGGATCGCCGCGATCACCGAGACGGATGCCAGGGTGATGGCCGACACGAGCACCTGCAGGCGCGGGCTGCGGCCGAACACGAGCGTGACCGCCGCGCCGAGCAGCGGCAGGGCGACGAGCAGAGGGACGAGCGCGTTCACGAGCGGTCCCCCTCGTCCGATTTCGGGTCGTTGAGCGGAGGCGACGAAGGAGCCGGAGACGAAACGTCCCCAGCATCCGCGACGCGTTTCGTCTCGCTCGTCCCTCGCTCGCTCAACGACCGGGGTGCGACATCCGGAACGTCCACGGGCGCGTCGTCCTGGATCGCGGGGTTGTCGCGCATGTGCAGCACGGTGATCGGTGCGGTCTGCTCCCCACGAAGTCGGTCGTCGCGTCGTCGTCGGTGTCGGACTCGTCGTCGAAGACCTCCTCCTCCGAGATCGTGCGCTCGCGGATGGCGAGGTCCTCCTCGTCGTCCGGCACGATGTCGGCCTGGCCCAGCTGCCAGGAGCGGTAGATCAGCGCCAGCAGGAAGGCCGAGACGGCGAAGGTGATGACGATCGCGGTCAGGGTGAGCGCCTGCGGCAGCGGATCGCTGAGATCGCCCTCCTCGCCGAAGAACGGCGCCTTGCCCGGCACCCCCATCACGATGAGCAGCAGCAGGTTCACCGCGTTGCCGAGCAGCAGGAACCCGATCAGCACCCGGGTCAGGCTGCGCTCCATCATGGCGTAGACGCCGCAGGCAAACAGCACGGCCATGACGATGATGAGGGTGAGGGACACGTCCATCAGATGCGCGCTCCCCTCTGCTGATGGGTCCCTGTGCCTGTCGAAGGGCCCTGAGCCTGTCGAAGGGCGGCGGTCTGACGGTCCACCTCGGCGCCGAGACTGCGCAGCACGTCGAGCACCAGGCCGATGACCACCAGGTAGACGCCGATGTCGAAGATCGTCGAGCTGACGAACTCCAGGTGGCCCAGCACCGGGACATCCGCCTCCCACACCACGCTCTGCAGCGGCGCGAGGCCGAAGAACAGCGGGACCACGGCGTCGCCGGCGGCGAGGATGAGGCCGGCGCCGAGCAGGCGACCGGCATCCGTCGGGGCGGCGGCGCCCAGCTCCCAGCGTCCGCCGGCGATGTACCGCATGACCAGGGCCATGCCCGCGACCAGGCCGCCGGCGAAGCCGCCGCCGGGGCCGTTGTGCCCGGCGAACAGCAGGTAGATCGACACGACGATGATCGTGTGGAACAGGATGCGCACGATGACCTCGAGCAGGATCGAGCGGTTCTCGGGCTTCTGCTGCTGGCTGCCGATGAGCCACGCACGGTTGCCGCTGCGGTTCTCGGCGGTCTGGAAGCGCGGGCCGTCTGACGTCTCGATGAGCGGCCGGCGGTCACCGCGCCGACGGGACGTCGCCGGCAGCGCGCGGGTGCTGGAGAGCAGGTCGGCCCGGTGCGAGACGAAGACGAGGGATGCCACGCCCGTGGCCGCGAGCACGAGCACGCTGAGCTCGCCCATGGTGTCCCAGCCGCGCAGGTCGACGAGCGCCACGTTGACGACGTTCTTGCCGTGGCCGAGTTCATAGGCGAGGGCGGGGAACGCCGTGGAGATCGGTTCGGCGATCCGTGCCTGAGTGGCGACGATGGCCACCAGGGCCATCGTCGCTCCCGCGCCGACGGCGAGCAGGGCGCGCGGCAGCCGGCCGACCGAGGCGTTGTGCTCGCCCATCCGGGACGGCAGCCGGCGCAGCACCAGGGCGAAGGTCACCATCGTGACGGTCTCGACGAGGATCTGGGTGAGCGCGAGGTCGGGGGCGCCGCTCGTGGCGAACAGCGCGACCATGCCGAGCCCGGTCACCGACACCAGCACGACGCCGGTGTAGCGCTTCTGGGCGCGCACGGCGAACATCCCGGCCGCCGCCATGATCGGCGCGACCACGATCTGCGTGGGGGTGTGCCACGCAGACAGCTGCATCGCCTCGGGGGCGCCGGTCATCACCAGGGCCGTGGCTTCGGCAGCGATGAAGACCACGAAGATCGTGCCGACGTAGATCGGCAGCGAACCGCGCTGAGTGAGGGTGGTGGTCAGCACGGACAGGCGATCGACCCCGCGCATGACCACGTAGTAGACGTCGGCCGCCGTGAACGGCAGCAGTCGCGGCTTCGCGTCCCACCCGGTGCGGCGGGTCAGCAGGAAGGCGCCGATGCCGATCAGGATCGACAGGATCGAGATGCCCAGAGCCGGCTCGAAGCCGTGCCAGAGCGCGAGGTGTCCGGGACCGTGATCGTCGTCGGGCGCCGTGATCGCATATCCGTGCAGCATGATGTCGAGCGCGGGCGCGGCGATGCCGACGCCGATCGTGGCGCCCGCCAGCAGGATCGGTGCGGACAGGAAGCCGACCGGCGGGTCGGGCCACACCGTGTCGGGCATCCGGCCGCCGGTCGAGTCGCGCTTGGTCCAGAACGCGCCCCACAGGAAGCGCGTGCCATATGCCGCTGTCAGCATGGACCCGAGCGTGACTCCGATGAGCGCGACGAGGCCCCACGGCTCGCCCGCCTGCGCGGCATCCAGCAGTGCCGTGAGCGAGGACTCCTTGGCGACGAAGCCGATGGTCGGCGCGATGCCCATCATCGACGCGATCGAGATGAACGCCGCCGTCGCCATCACCGGCGCCTGCCGCCCGACACCGGACAGCTCGCGGATGTCTCGGGTGGAGAGCTGGCGGTCGATCACACCGACGATGAGGAACAGCGCCGACTTGAACAGCGCGTGCCCGATCACGAGAGCGAGGCCGCCGAGCGCGGCGGCCTGCGTGCCGAACCCGATCACGACCGCGAAGAACCCGAGCTGACTGACCGTGCCGAAGGCGAGGATGCGCTTCAGGTCGGTCTCGCGCAGCGCCTGGATGCCGCCGAGCAGCATCGTGAACACCCCGAGCGAGACGACGATCGGCCGCCACGGCACCGTCTGCGCGAAGACCGGGGCGAACAGCGCGATCAGGTAGATGCCCGCCTTGACCATCGCCGCGGCGTGCAGGTAGGCGCTGACCGGGGTCGGCGCCGCCATGGCACCGGGAAGCCAGAAGTGGAACGGGAAGATCGCCGACTTGCTGATCGCGCCGATCAGCAGCATCACGATCGCCGCGTTCACGAGGGCCCCGGAGGGCGGATCGGCCAGCAGCGCGGAGATGCTCGCCGTACCGGCATCCACGGTCAGGAGCACCGCGCCCACGAACATCACGAGGCCGCCCAGCGTCGTGACCAGCAGCGCCTGCAGTGCGGCACGACGGCTGGCCGCACGACGGCGGTAGTGGCCGATGAGCAGGTAGGACAGGATGCTGGTGATCTCCCAGAAGATCACGAGCATGATCAGGTCGTCGGTGAGGACGAGGCCGTACATGGCACCGGCGAAGCCCAACAGTACGCCGGCGAACTGGCCGACCTCTCGCCCCTCGTCGAAGAAGTACCAGCGGCAGTAGAAGAGCACGAGGGCACCGACGCCGGTGACGATCAGCGTCATGACCCAGCTCAGCGGATCCATGCGCAGCGAGAGGTTCAGGCCCAGCTGCGGGATCCAGGGGACGCTCTCGAACGGCGTGGCCGACGGATCGAGCACCTGAGGGGTGAGCACGAGCGCGTGGACGAAGGCGGCAGCGGGAATGAGGGCTCCGACGGCGAACGCCTGGGCTCCCAGCCATCGGATCAGTGCAGGCAGTAGAAGAGAGCCCGCAAGGAACACGGCGAGGAGCAACGTCATAAGCGGCTCCTCACGCTCGTCGGGCCTTCCGGCTCAGGCGGGCAGTACTTTCACAGTGTATCGGGTGGAGAGCCCGGTCGTTGAGCGAGCGAAGCGAGACGAAACGCTCGCAGATCAGCGAGGACGTCTCGCCTCCTCCGATCGCGCATGCCAGAGTGGGAACGTGCGCGGGGGATGGCGTGAGGCGGCGGGCTGGGCGGCCGCGACGGGACTGGCGGTGTTCGTCGCCGCCCAGATGGCGGCATCGGCGCGATCCGAGCTGCTCTTCCGCGACGGCGATTCTCTGGTCGTCGCGCTGTTCGTCCGATCGGTCCTGGAGGGGCAGCCGCAGGACTGGGCGTTCTCCAGCGTGCTCTTCATGCCCGAGGCCGCATGTTTCGCCCTGCTTCGCCTCGTGCTCCCCTGGTTGAGCGTCGATGCGCTGTTCGCCGTGAACGCGGTCGTGAATCTCGTGGCCCTGTACGGCGCGCTGCGCCTCACCGCCGGCCGTCGCAGTGAAGGACGATCGCCGGTGACGTGGTCACTCGCCGCGTTCGTGGCCTTCGGCCTGCTGGTCGTGCTCGAGACCTCCCCGTCGCGCGACGCGCTGGAGCCGGCGTCGCTGCTGCTGACGACGACGTACTACTCCGCCACGGTCGTGTCCGTGATCGCGGTCGTCGGTCTGGTCCGGCGACACGTAGAGGGCGGATGGGCCGGCATCCCGTACGTCCTCGCTCTGGTCGCCGTCGTGTCGACTCTGTCGAATCCGCTGTTCGCGGCGTGGGCCACCGTGCCGCTCGGTCTGCTCCTCGGGCTCGCCGTGCTGCGACGCCGGCCGCACGCGCCGGCGCCGCTGCTCGCGCTGCTGACCGGAACCGCGGTGGGACTCCTCGCTCGTATTCCCTTCTCGGCATGGATCGCCAACACCGGTGCGGGATACGCCCAGCCGTCGCAGTGGACCCAGTCCCTGCAGTACTACGCATCCCTCGCCGGTGAGCGGCTCACCGCACCCGGCGGCGTCGCCTCGGCTCTGATCACGGTCGCGCTGCTCGCCTTCTGTCTGCGACGCACGATGCGCTGCACCGGCGGAGCGCGTTTCGTGGGCACGGCCGGATGGGTGATCCCGGTGCTCGTCGTCATCGGGGCGGTCGCCCTCGGCACGCATGCGGCCCGCTATCTGCAGCCCGTCGCGTTCGCGCCGGTGCTCTCGCTCGTGGCCCTCCCCCGCAGCATCCGGATGCCGCGGGTCGCCGCGCGCATGGCGATCGCCGCATCCGCCGTCGTCGTGCTCGTGCTGAGTGTCGTCTCGGCGCCCCGCCTGGCGGCGTCGGCGTCCGCCGACGACCGCGACCTGCGCTGCGTGACCGCCTGGATCGATGCGTCGGATCGCACCGGTGCCGGGCAGTTCTGGACCGTTCGATTGCCGAAACTGCACCTGAACGATCCGGCGCAGCTGGTGCAGGTGGACCATACGCTGCGCGGATACGCGTGGCTGGTGAACCGCGCCGACTTCGCCGTCGGGCAGGTCACCTTCCTCGTCGAGGACGCCCAGAGTCAGACGTGGGAGCTGCCCGCGCCAGGCGCCGCACCGGATGCCGTGATCCCCTGCGGCCGCTACACGATCCTCGACTACGCCCGGCATCCGCTGCCGCTGGGTCCGCCGCGCTCCTGACTCCTCCCGTGGCGGGGCCAGGGACGGGACGGACGTGGTCAGGGAGGGCGGGTCGGACTCAGGCGTGCGGAGCCGCGGTGGTCGAACCGGGGCGGAACCGGCAGGTCAGATGCACCGTCTCCCCCGGCTCGCCGTCCAGCATCCGCACGATCTGCTCGCCGGCGGCGCGGCCCTTGCGCACCGCGGGCTGCACCGCCGTCGTCAGCCGGTAGTCGCCCAGCCCGTCCACCGCGATGCCGTCGAAGCCGGCCACGCTGACGTCCTCGGGCACGCGCAGCCCCAGCTCCTCGGCGGCGCGGATCACGCCGACCGCGAGCAGATCGCTCTGCGCGATGACCGCCGTCGGCCGGTTCTCCGGGTCGGAGAGCAGCTCGCGTCCGGCGATCATCCCCTCGTCGATCAGGCTTCCCGCCGCGCTGATCGCCGGCGCGCCGGGGTACACCTCACGCGCACCTGCCAGCCGGTCCACGGTGACGTCGACCGTCGCCGCGGCGATCTGCTCCGGCGTCACGAGGCCGCGCCGCCGCTCGGCGTCCAGTGCGAGCGTCACGAGCGCGACGCGCTCATGCCCCAGTTGGAGGACGTGCCGGGCGACCTCCGCGGTGGCCTCCCGGTTGTCGAGGGTGATCCGGGGACCCCTCCCCGCGTCGCCCTCGATGACGACGACCGGCAGCCCCCGTCCGCGCACGATCTCGAGCGCCTCGCGCGTGCGCGCCGAGCATCCGATCAGCACGACCGCATCGACCGGTGCCTCGGTGACGGGGTGCGCGCCCTCGCCGTCCGGGTCGTCGCGCAGCAGCAGCAGGCCCGCACTGGCCTCGGTCAGTGCGTCGGTCAGCCCGTCCATCATCGCGGTCGTGACGGGATCGAGGAACGCATGCCGCAGGTGCCCGCCCAGCACGACGGCGACGATCCCGCTCCGTCCCCGTCGCAGCGACGCCGCGCGCGGGTCGGGTCCGGCGTACCCGAGTTCGGATGCTGCGGCGAGCACCTTCTCGCGGGTGCCCTCGGCCACGTTCACCTTGCCGCTGAAGACGACCGACGCCGTCGACGTCGACACGCCGGCGGCGTGCGCCACGTCGGCGAGAGTCGGACGGCGGTCGTTCATACTCCCGAGCATAACCCGCGGGTTCACAACCTTCGAATCGATTCGATACGATGGCGGGATGGACCCCGCCCTGACCCGTTCGCAGTTCGTGCGCTGGCGCGCCGCGATCTTCGCCATCTTCCTCGCCAGCGGACTGTCGATCGCGACCTGGGCGTCCCGGGTGCCCGACATCAAGGTCGCGCTCGAGATCGACAAGGCGCAGGTCGGCGCCCTGCTGCTCGCCGCCGGGGTCGCCTCGATCATCGGCATCTCCACGAGTCCCGCGATGATGGCGCGCACCGGCGCGCGGCGGGGGATGCTGGTGATGATGCTGATCTTCGGCGTCGGCGTGGCCCTCATCGGCCTCGGCACGAACGTCTTCGGATCGGTCCCGATGGTCATCGCCGGTCTCGCCATGTTCGGCTACGGCAACGGCAACCTCGACGTGATGATGAACGTCGAAGCGACCGCGATCGAGCAGCAGATGGGCAAGACGATCCTGCCGGTGTTCCACGCCTTCTTCAGCCTCGGCACCGTGCTCGGCGCGGGTGCGGGCGCCCTGGCGGTGGCGATCGGCGCCGATGTCGCCGCGCACGCGACCACCATGGCCGTGATCATCGTCGTCGCCGCCGTGGTCTGCTATCTCAACGTCCCCGCCCGCGAGGCCGCCCTCGATCCGGAGCCGCAGGAGAGGCCGCACTGGCGCGAGCGGATGCATGTCGCCCTGTCGGCCTGGCGCGAGCCGCGCACCTACGCGCTCGGCGTCGTCATGCTGGGCATGTCCTTCGCCGAAGGAGGCGCGAACGACTGGCTCGCGCTGGGCACCGCCGAGGACCACGGCGCCGGTCCCGCCGCGGGTGCGGCCGCCCTCGCGGTGTTCTCGGTGGCGATGACCGTGGTGCGCCTGTTCGGCGGGCCGCTGGTCGACCGCTTCGGCAGGGTCGCCGTGCTGCGCATCCTCGCGGTCACGGCTGCCGGCGGCATCCTGCTGTTCATCCTCGCCCCGAACACCCCGCTGGTGTTCGTCGCGGCCGCACTGTGGGGGATCGGCGCCTCGCTCGGCTTCCCGCTGGGGATGTCGGCCGCGGCCGACGACCCGGCGAAGGCGGCCGCGCGGGTGAGCGCCTGCGCGACGATCGGCTACGTCGCGTTCCTCGGCGGGCCGCCGGTGCTCGGCGTCATCAGCGAGCACGTCGGCCTGCTCAACACGCTGTACATCCTCGTGGTGCTCGCCGCGCTGTCCGGCCTGTTCTCCGGAGCGGCGCGTCCGCTCCGCCAGGACGAGATGGCCACCGCGAAGAAGTAGGCTCGACGGGTGCGTCTCGTCATCGCCCGCTGCGCCGTGGACTACTCCGGCCGCCTCAACGCCCACCTGCCCCCGGCCACCCGCGTGCTGATGCACAAGGGCGACGGCAGCCTGCTCGTGCACTCCGACGGCGGCAGCTACAAGCCGTTGAACTGGATGAGCCCGCCGTGCTCGCTCACCACGGAGGCCCCCGGTGAGGACGAGGCCTCCGCCGGCGTCGTCGAGGTCTGGCGCGTCACGCACAAGAAGACCGGCGATGCGCTGCGCGTGCAGATCTACGAGGTCCTGCACGACTCGGCTCACGATCTGGGCATCGATCCCGGTCTGCGGAAGGACGGCGTCGAGGCCGACCTGCAGCGGCTGCTGGCCGAGCAGGTCGACCTGATCAGCGAGGGCGCCACGCTGGTGCGCCGCGAGTTCCCGACGGCGATCGGCCCCGTCGATCTCATGGTGCGGGATGCCGGGGGAGCGGCCATCGCGGTCGAGGTGAAGCGCCGCGGCGACATCGACGGCGTCGAACAGCTCACCCGCTACCTCGAGCTGCTCGGCCGCGATCCGCACCTCGCTCCGGTGCAGGGCGTGTTCGCCGCGCAGGAGATCAAGCCGCAGGCCCGCGTGCTCGCCGAGGACCGCGGCATCCGCTGCCTCGTCCTCGACTATGAAGGCATGAAGGGCACCGAGTCGGGCGCTCCGCGCCTGTTCTAGCCGACGTCCGGCGCGATCGTCTTCGCGTCCTGCGCGGGGATCGTCACCTGACGGATGATGATCAGCACCGATGCCGTGATCGGGATGGCGACCAGTGCGCCGAGCAGGCCCATCAGGGCCGCTCCGGTCATCGCGCCGATGATCACCAGCACGCCCGGCACTGCCACTGCCTTGCCCATCACGCGCGGCGTGACGAAGTACGCCTCGATCTGGATGTAGGCGAAGTAGCCGATCAGGAAGATCACCGCGGGCCAGGGTCCGATGAACAGCGCGGCCACGGTCCCCACCACCAGGAAGATCATCGAGCCGACCATCGGCACCAGCGTGATGAAGAACGCGCCGATCGCGAGCAGGACCGCGATGTTCGATCCGATCAGCAGCTGAAGAACGAACACGACGGCGGCATTGATCGACGACAGCGTCAGCCCGCCCGCGACGAATCCGCCCACGGATGCCGTGATCTGATCGGTGAGACTCGAGAAGGTCGCCCGTCGGTACTGCGGCACCAGCATCGCCAAGGACCTCTTCATGGTCTCGAGAGACGCGATGAAGTACAGCGTCAGCACCACCACGAGCACGGTGCTGGAGATGCTCGCGACGACGCCGCCGGCGGCCTTGAGCACGCCTCCCGAGATCGCGAGGAAGGACGACAGGTTGGCGATGGATGCCAGTCCGTCGGCGATGACGGACTCGAGATCCACCCCCAGGGCGTTCTCGATGCTCTGGTACCAGTCGGTCGTCTGCGCGTGCGCGAGCCATTCCGGCGCGGTCTCGACGATGTGCACGAACTGCCGCACCATGGCCGGCACGATGAGCAGCACGATCGCCACGACGACGGCGAGCACCGCGACGGCGACGGTCACGATCGCCCAGGGCCTCTTCATGCCGACGCGCTGCAGCTGCCGCACGGCGGGGTCGAGGCCCAGTGCCAGGAACAGCGCGAGGAACAGAGACATCAGCACGGACGACAGCGAGACGAACACGAGGGCGAGTGCGATCGCGAGCAGCACGCCGATCGCGACGAGGAAGCCCGAGCGCAGGGGAGCGGCGGGCAGGATGCGCCGGGGCCGGCTGCCCTCCACGCCCCGCGGCGCGCGCGCCGGGGCGACCTGTCCCGTCGCCGTTCCGGCCGCGTCCTCGCCGCCCTCGTCGCTGCTCACCCCTGCACCGTAGCGCCGCGCGGAACGCCGTGTCCGCGGGACTCGCCCTGCACGGATGAGATGAGCCCGACGGCTCGTCTCACGCGCCGCCATAGGCTGGACGCATGCCCGACGCTTCGACAGGCTCAGCGACCCATCCACCCGCAGCGACCCACACTTCGACAGGCTCAGCGACCCATCCACCCGCAGCGACACATGCCGGCTCCGCGCCCCACAGGCCCTTCACCTGCATCCTCTGGGACGTCGACGGCGTGATCGCCGACGCGTCCGCCGGCATCCTGCCCCGGCTGCGCGAGGTCTTCACCTCGTACGGGATGCAGCCCCCGGCCGCCGAGGAGCTGTCGCGCTGGATCGGGCCGCCGATGTACGAGTCGTTCCAGCGGTCCGGCATGGATCTGGAGCGGTCGCTCGAGGCCGTCGGCCGCTACCGCGAGCTCGCGGCGCGCGACGGGTATGCGGCCTCGGTCGCGATCTACCCCGGCATCCCCGAGGTGCTGCGCGCCGTGCGGGATGCCGGCATCCCGCAGTCCACGGCCAGCTCGAAGCCCGAGAACCAGGTGCTCGCGATCCTGGAGCACTACGAGCTGATGGATCCGTTCACGGTCGTCGCCGGCTCGCTGCCCGACCCGCGCACGGGTGGCAACGAGGACAAGGCGACCGTCATCGGTCGCGCCCTGGAGCTGCTCGGGGCCGCCGGTGCCGACGTCTCCCGGCCGGTGCTCGTCGGAGACCGCGTGCACGATCTCGAGGGCGCCGCGCAGTACGGCATTCCGGTGATCTTCGCGGAGTGGGGTTTCGGCGACGCCGCAGAGGGCCGGGAGGCGATCATGCAGGTCGAGAGCGCGTCCGACCTGAGACGGGCTCTGCTCGGCTGACAGCAGGGTACTGTACCGTGATCTAGGCGTGTCGCGGTTCGTCGTGCGATCAGAAGAGAAGGAGCAGCTGTGGCTGAGGTGCCATCCACCCGCAAGGTGCAGATCACTGTTCCCGTCGCCGACACCAGCGTGATCGAATGGCTCGATCTGCAGTACTCCTCGTCCGAGTCGGTACGGCGGCTGATCCGCGAGGCGATCGCCCGCGAGGGCTTCGTCGACGTGGCGAACCGTCCGGTGCGTCCGCCGGCCAGTCCTGCATACGTCGCGCAGGACTTCCCCGCCGACGACGCGGTGCCCGACACCGCCGATCCTGACGACGTCGTCCCCGCCACCGAGGCGGCACCCGCCGCTCCCGGAGCGGCATCCGCGCCCGAGGCGGCACCCGCCGAGACGCGCCGGTCCTCGGCGCAGACCCGGCGCTCGCGCTCGTCCAGCGACGCGGCGGCCTCGGCCACGATCGACGACCTGCTCGGCTTGTAACGACTTCCCCATTCACCCGACGACTCGGAACGAAAGGCCCCTCCATGAGTTCGGACATCATCAACCTGACCGGCGGCATCGACGTCGGCAACGGCTACGTCAAGGGCATGATCCTCAACACCGACACCGGTGTGCGGGACCGCATCGACCTGCCCAGCGCGATCGTGGCGACCCCACGGCAGTCGCCGAAGGTGCCCCTCGAGGACGCCGAGGCCGCGCAGACCATGAACGACTCCGAGGAGGACTTCTACAACCGTCTCGACGCGTCGTTCTCGTCGCCGCTGGTCTCGGACAGCGACCGGCGCATCTTCGGGCGCTCGGCCCTGAGCGTGCGCGGCTCGGTGTTCAGCGAGTTCGAGGTGCACGACGGTCACGCCAGCAAGGCCGACCAGCAGCTGAGCAAGATCCTCGTGCTGGGCGTGTACGCCGCCAAGGCGCTGCGCGACTACGTGCGCGAGCACGATGCGCTCCCCGACCACGAGCTGCGCGTCAAGGTGCGCACCGGTCTGGCCCTGCCGATCAGCGAGTTCGTCGCCCGGCGCTACGGCTACGCCGGCGAGTTCATCGGCTCGAAGGGATCGGCCGTGCACCTCGTCACGATCAAGAACTTCAACACGCCGGTCAGCATCCGCCTGGAGTTCGTCGACGTGCAGGTGGTCGCCGAGGGCGCCTCGGCGCAGTACGCGATCTCGGACAAGGGCGAGCCCCTGGCCGACGCCCTGCTCGCCGACCTGCGCTCGCGCGAGGCCGACATGCTCCCGGGCGTGACCGGCGCCGACCTGGTCGCCGCGCAGAACACCATCGGCATCGACGTCGGCGAGGGCACGGTGAACTTCCCCGTGTTCACGAACGGCCGGTTCAACGCCGAGGCCGCGTCCACGCTCGACATGGGCTACGGCACGATCCTCGAGAACGCACTCGACCGTCAGGACGAGGCCGACCTGCGCTTCACCAGCCGCAAGCAGCTCGCCGACTTCCTGCAGAGCACCCCCTCGGTGCTGCAGCGCAATCGTCACCAGCGCGCCGTGGTCCTGGTCGAGCCCGACGTGAAGCACCTCGTCGAGCAGATCCGCCGCTCGTTCAGCGAGACCCTCAGCCAGTCCGGTGAGTCCACCGAGGTCGTGTACGTCTACGGCGGCGGCTCCGGTCCCATCAAGGACGAGCTCTACCCCGAGCTGATCAACGCCGCCGGTGACGTGCCCGTGCTGTACCTCGACGCCCGGTACTCGCGTCACCTCAACCGTGAGGGTCTGTTCCTCGCCGCGCGCGCGGCCGAGGAGGCCGCCGAGGCGGCTGCGGCCGCGGTCAAGACCGCGTCCGAGAGCGGCCGCCGCGCCGGCCGGAGCACCGCGAAGGCCTCTGCCTGATCCGCATCCGAATGCGCGAGAACCCCGCCGGGCTGCCGATGGCTGCCCGGCGGGGTTCTCGGTTACCGCCTCAGAGGGGCCGGATGTTCTCCGCCTGCAGGCCCTTGGGACCCTGCGCGATGTCGAACTCGACCCGCTGGTTCTCTTCGAGAGTGCGGTAGCCGGAAGACTCGATTGCGGAGTAGTGCGCGAACACGTCGGCGCCACCCTCATCAGGGGAGATGAAGCCGAAGCCCTTCTCCGAGTTGAACCACTTGACCGTGCCCTGGGTGCTCATGTACTGCCGTTCTGCTTGTTGCGAAGCCGACGCGGGCTGCACCGACTGCTGCTAACGCTAGCCGAGACGGGGTACAGGTGGGGAGACCCGATTCGAAGGTGACGAAAATGTTGCATCCGCGCACTTGACGGATGCTGCTTCTTCGCACCGCTCGGGCAAAGTGATGGCCCTCACCGCGGGGGGAGCGATGAGGGCCGAAGACGACCGGAGGGTGCGTCAGATCCAGCGTACAGCCTCTGTCCCCCTTTCGGGGACATTTCGTCCCCGAAAGGGGGACAAAACGGGCGATCGGTGGCATCATAGTTGCACGACCTTCTCCGTCGATCCAGTGGGGACTGGGACGCAGAGCAGATCGTAGGGATTCCCGCACTCGTTTCTGGGGGAACGGGGCCATCTTCTGGGGAGATGGGAGGCACCTTCTGGGGAAGGTGACGAGGCACAGGAATCCGGGAGGCGGGAGCAGCCGGGGGAGGGCCCGACACAACCGCAGACACAACGAAGGCCGGGAGAGCACCTCCCGGCCTTCGATGTCTCTCGGGCGCGTCGTCTCCGGCGATACCCTGATCGGGTGGGCACAAGAACAGCAGCACAGCGAAGTCCGTTCGTGCCCGCAGGCCACCGGAGGCTGATCTCCAGAGACCAGCCGGAAGGATCCGTCCCGTGGACCCGCTGATCACCACCTTCGTCGTGCTGGGGGCGGCGATCGTCGTCTTCATCACGAACCGCCTGCCGGCGCCACTCGTGGCGCTGCTGGTCGCCCTCGCGCTTTACGTGACCGGGGCGGTGACCTTCGAGCAGACCATCGCCGGGTTCGGTGATCCGATCGTGGTGTACCTGGCCGGACTGTTCGTGGTGAGTGAGTCGCTCGAGGCCACCGGGGTCACGGCATGGGCAGGGCAGCAGCTGACGAGGCGGGTCGGCGATCGCAGGTCGGCGGTGCTGATCGCCCTCATGCTGCTCTCGGCGCTGCTGACCGCGCTGATCAGCGTGAACGGGGCGGTGGCCGCGCTGGTGCCGGTGGCCGTCGCGCTGGCCGCGCGTATCAAGCAGCCGCCGTCCCAGATGCTGATGACGGTGGCCTTCGCCGCGCACGCGGGCTCGCTGCTCACGATGCTGGGCACGCCGATCAACGTGCTGGTCTCCGAGCTGTCGATGAACGCCGGCGATCGGGCGTTCGGCTTCTTCGAGTTCGCCATCGTCGGTGTGCCGCTGCTGGTCGGCGTCGTCATCATCTGCTCGCTGCTCGGCCCGAAGCTGCTGCCGCACCGGACCCCCGCCAACGCCCCGTCGGATCTGAGCGACTACGCGGCGACGATCGCCGCGCAATACGGACTGGACCCGAAGGTGGCCCTCGCGGGCGCGGAGTACGGCCTCGCCGAGATCGTGATCCCGCCGCGTTCTCCGTTCATCGGCGACCACGTCTTCCCCGGCATGCGGATGGAATCGGCGAACCTGATGATCGAGGCGGTGCAGCGCGGCGGCTCGCACATCGAGGCCACCGATCTGCGGGCCGGTGACGTGCTGGTCGTGCGCGGCGCGTGGGACGAGCTCGGCCGCGGTGCGACGCAGCGCGGCGTCGTCAGCGTCGAGGACCCCGACCGGCTGCGCCGCAGCACGGTCGCGTGGAACCCGCGTGCGACGATCGCGGTGTCGGTCCTCGCCGCGATGTGCGTGCTGCTCGCCACCGGTCTGGTGCCGCCCGCCATCGTGGTGATGGGCGCCGGTGCACTGCTGATCGGCCTGCGAGTGATCACGGTCGGGCAGGCGCAGCGCTCGATCTCGCTGACCACGCTGGTGGTGGTCGCCGGGATGATCCCGCTGTCCACCGCGATCCAGACCAGCGGCGCCGCCGACCTGATCTCGGACACCCTGCTGTCGTGGTTCGGGCAGGGTTCGCCGACGGTGCTGCTGGCCGGCATCGTGGTGGTCGTGATGGTGCTCGGACAGTTCATCAGCAACCTCGCCACGGTTCTGATCGTCGCGCCGATCGCGATCGCCGTCGCGGAGTCGGCGCAGGTGTCGCCGCTGCCGATGATGATGGCGATCACGGTCGCGGGTGCGGCATCCTTCCTCACCCCCGTCGCGACGCCGGGCAACCTGATGGTGCAGGAGCCAGGCGGCTACCGTTTCGGGGACTACTGGAGGCTCGGCCTGCCGTGCCTGTTGCTGTTCGCCGTCGTCGCGATCTTCGTGGTGCCGCTGATCTGGCCGTTCTGAGCCGCCTCCGCAGGGGCTCCCTCAGAGCGGCAGCAGCAGCGGCACGAGCAGCATGCTCACCACCAGTGCGATGAGCGTGAACGGCGTGCCGATCCTGACGAAGTCCGCGAAACGGTAGCGGCCGGGCTCGACGACGAGGGTGTTCACCGGCGACGACACCGGCGTCATGAACGCCGACGATGCGGCGAGCGCCACCATCATCGCGAACGGATACGGCGAGGCGTCCAGGTGCACGGCTGTGGAGATCGCGATCGGCGCCATGAGCACGGCCGTCGCGGTGTTCGACACGAACAGGCCGATCACGGCGGTCAGCAGGAAGACGGCGCCGAGCAGCACCGTCGGCCCGGCACCGCCGAGGGCCGCGAGCAGACCGTCGACGACCAGGTCGACGCCGCCGGTGCGCTGCAGCGCGAGGGCGAACGGCAGCATGCCGACGATCAGCAGCAGGGTGGGCCAGTGGATGGCACGGTACGCGCTGACCATGTCGACGCAGCGGAAGATCCCCATCAGCAGGCAGGCGATCAGTGCCGCGATGACGTTCGGCACGATGCCGGTGACCATGAGCACGACCATCACGAGCACGCTGGCGATCGCGAAGATCGCCTGATTGGCTGCGGGGGCGACCTCGGCCGACTCGGCGGGGAGATCGAGCAGGATGTAGTCGCGACGGAAGCGGCCGAGCGCCTTCACCGCGTCCCATGAGCCGGTGACGAGCATGGTGTCTCCCGCCGCGAGCCGCACATCGGCGAAGTCGCTCTCGACGGTGCGGCCGCCGTGCCGCACGCCGACGACCCGCAGCCCGTGCGCGGCGTCGAACCGCAGCATCCGCACGCTCCTGCCGATGGCCGCGGAGTCCGGGGCGACGAGAGCCTCGGCCATACCGACCTGGCGGGAGTAGTCCTCGAAGAATCCCTCGGTCATCGGCTGCGGCTCCAGGCGCAGCCGGCGCAGGTCGGATGCCGGGAATCCGGCATCCGTGAACAGCATGTCGCCCTTGGCGACCACGACGTCCTCGGCGGTCAGGTGCACGGTCCGCCGGAACAGGCGGGAGCGCTCGATCATCATCACCCGCGCGCGACCGCCGTCCTGCAGGTCGAGGTCTGCCAGCCGGCTGCCGATCAGCGGTGAGCGGGCTGCGACGCGGAAGCGGTGGGTCCGGGCATCCACTCGGTAGTCGGCGATCAGGCTGCCGAAGGTGCGTCGCGAGTCCTCCGTCGCACCGGCCTCGCCGGCGAGGAAGCGGCGGGCGATGAGCATGTAGCCGATGCCGAGCGCCAGGATCACCAGCCCGAACGGCGTGATCGTGAAGAATCCGAAGCCCGTCAGGCCGGCGCGCTGCAGCTCGGCGTCGATCACCAGGTTCGGAGTGGTGGCGATGAGCGTCAGCATGCCGCTGATGAGGCCGGCGAAGCTCAGCGGCATCATCAGCATGCGGGTGGGGATGCCGGTGCGCGTGGCGATGCTCACCGCGACCGGGATGAAGATCGCCACGACGCCCGTCGAGCTCATCACCGCGCCGAGCAGAGCGACCGACAGCATGAGCAGCACGATCAGGCGGGCTGCGCTCGCCCCGCGGTGCGGGCGAGCCAGTCGCCGAGCCGGTACGTGACGCCGGTGCGCGAGAGCCCCTCGCCGACGACGAAGAGCGCCGCGATCAGCACGACGTTCGGATCGGCGAACCCGGCGAGCGTCTCGGGCACCGTGAGGATGCCGGTGAGCGGCAGCGCCACGATCATGATGACCGCGACGACATCCATGCGTGGCCGCCCGATCGCGAACATCGCCACGGCTGCGACGAGCAGCACCAGCACGATCGCGAGGTCGGTGGTCATCGGTGGTCTCTCACATCACTCGTCGTGCAGGGGTCGACCTGCCGGCGCCGGATGCCCGGACGACGGCAGATCGCGGGGGTCAGGCCAGGGCCTTGGCCTTCAGCTTCTCGTACTCCTCGGTGGTGATGGTGCCCGCGGCGAGCAGCTTCGCGGCGTCCGCGATCTCGTCGGAGGCGCTCTTGCCTGCGGCCTGGCGGATGTAGGCGTCGGTGGCCTGCTGCGCCTGTCGCGCCTGCGCGGCGCTGCGCTCGGCCATGCCCCTGCCTCGCGCGATCAGGTAGACCAGCGCGGTGAGCCACGGCACGAAGATCAGGAAGATGATCCATACCGCCTTCCATCCGCCGCCCAGCTCGCGGTCGCGGAACAGGTCGCCGAAGATCGAGAACAGCACCATCAGATAGGCGACGAAGATGAAGATCTCGAAGAAGAACCAGAGCAGCTGCCAGAAGTCCATGACGTGCCTTTCGTCGGTTGAAGTCGTCGATTCGAACGTTAGTGGTTTCCTGCCGCGATGTGGGGTGCGCGCGGGCGATCCGGTCCATAATCGAGCCAGAAGAGGCGGAACGGGGCCATCATGAGCGACGTCGAGTCGGGTTCGATCGAAGCGGATGCTGAGGGGCCGGATGCCGCGTCCGTCCAGACGCCGTGGTGGCGGCGCCCCTGGGCTCTGGCCACCGGTGCGGGCATCGCCGTGATCGCGCTCGGCATCGGCGGCGGGCTCATCGGCTCCGGCATCCTGAACGGGTCGCGAGGTGCAGGTGCCTGCGATGCGATCTCGGTCTCGGAGCGCGCACTTCCTTCGGTGGTCACGGTGTGGGCGACCGGGCAGCGCGGAAGCGGCAACGGCAGCGGCGCCGTCATCGACGCGGACGGATTGATCGTCACCAACGACCACGTGATCGCGCCCGCCGTCACCGGCACGCGTGTCACCGGATCGCTCGCCGTGACGCTCGCCGACGGCGAGCGCCTCGACGCCGAGCTGGTCGGGCGCGACCCGCAGACCGACCTCGCTGTACTGCGCGTCTCGCGCGACGGCGGCCTTCCCGAGATCGCGTTCGGCGACTCCGCGCAGGTGCGCACCGGACAGCCCGTGGTGGCGCTCGGCGCGCCCCTCGGCCAGTCGAACACCGTCACCTCGGGCATCATCAGCGCGCTGAACCGCTCGCTGACGCTGCCCACCGGCGACGGGGGAGTCACGGTGATCACGGGCGCGCTGCAGACGGATGCGGCGATCAACCCCGGCAACTCCGGCGGCGCGCTGGTCGACTGCGACGGCCGCCTGATCGGCGTGAACACCGCCATCTCGACCGTGCCCGACAGCGAAGGCGGCGGATCGGGCGGCAGCATCGGGATCGGCTTCGCGGTGCCGTCGGACACCGTGCAGGCGATCACGGACGAGCTGGTCGCCAGTGGTCGCGTCGACCATCCGTCGTTCGGCATCGAGGTCAGCACGCTGACGCCGTCGGCCGCCGCGCAGTTCGGCGTGCCGCCCGGGCTCGTGATCACCTCGGTGGTCGAGGGCGGCTCGGCCGACCAGGGCGGGCTGCAGGTGGGCGACCTGATCACACGGATCGGTTCGCAGTCCGCGCCGACGGCCGCGCACCTCGCCGCCGTGACCGTGCGCGCGGCGCCGGGTGACGAGGTCGAGGTGACGTTCCTGCGCAGGGAGAAGACCCGGACGGCGACGCTCACGCTGCAGCCGAATCCGGCATCCTGAGCGGGGTCACCGGGATCGCCGGACGCGCCGCGCGCGGGTGAGGCCGTCGCGCAGCAGGCGGACCAGGCCGGCGACGATCGCCCCGGCGAGGGCACCCGCCGTGTTCCACAGCACGTCGCCGAGGTCGGGGACGCGCCCCGGGATGCGGGCCTGGATCGTCTCGACGCCGAAGGAGAGCGCGAACGCGATCAGCGGGGCGAGGATCCACCACCGTCTGCTCAGCAGCAGTGCGAGCGCGGCGCCGAGCGGAACGAACAGCAGGGCGTTGAGCGTGCCCTCGATCTGCAGGAAGGTCATCGGTTCGACGACCGGACCGGCCCAGACGTGTGCCAGATGCATGAATGCTCCTCGTGCGGGCGCCACGATCCTGCGCGGCGCGACGGTGAGTGCGAGGACTCCGGCGAGCGCCAGCATCGTCACGAAGACGCGCGGCGCGACGGACGACGGCGGCGAGGGCGTCGGAATCGGAGAGGTCATGCCCCCACTCCACCCGATCGGATGTTGCGTGAGCGTATGCGTTCGCACCGCTGCGCCCGACCACGAGCAGCGAGCCGGCGGCTTGTACGCCTCTTGCGGTGCACGGGTCAACCCCTTGGGGAAGCGAAGAGCCTCGGCCGAGAGTGGTGGCGGAGGTAGAACCATGAGCGATCCCACGAACCCCACGCCGCCGTCACCCGGTCCGGACCCGATGTACCCGCCGACTCCGGAGGAGCCGACCGCGCCGCATCCCGACGAGCCCCTGCGTCCCGGCCCCGACGAGCCGCTGCGTCCCGGCCCCGACGAGCCGCCTCTTCCGGGGGCACCGGAGCCCATCATCTGAGGCTCGCGCGTACGCGCGGAGGTGCCACCGCTGCACACCGGAACGGCCTCGGGCGAATAAATGAGTAGGGCCCCGGGTCTTCGACCTGGGGCCCTACTCATTCGGTGCGCGAGGGGGACTTGAACCCCCACGCCCTTGCAGGCACTGGCACCTGAAGCCAGCGCGTCTACCTATTCCGCCACTCGCGCATGTCGGTCCGCGGACGAACCAACCTCCCAAGGCTATCACGCGATTCCAGCACGTCTGAACACGCAGCATCCGCCGCTCGAGAACAGGAGGAACGCCGGGAACAGGACGAGATCTCGGCAGGCATCCTGTTCTCGCTGAACGGCCTGTTCCCGCGCGCTCATCCGCGCCACGACCACGGGCAGAGGCGTTCACTCAGCCGGGCTGGCTACGATGTCCCTACCGGTCAGCCATGCCTAAGGAGCCCAGTGGGACTACTTGACAGCTTCGAGAAGGGTCTCGAGCGCGCCGTCAACGGTGCGTTCGCGAAGACCTTCCGCAGCGGCGTCCAGCCGGTCGAGATCGCCTCGGCCCTGCGCCGCGAGGCCGACACCAGGGCCGCGGTCGTCAGTCGCGACCGCATCATCGCGCCCAACGAGTACGTCGTGCGCCTCGCCGCCGACGACGCGCAGCGGATGCAGGCGCTCGGGGGCGCTCTCACCGACGAGCTGCTCGCGCTGATGACCTCGCACGCCTCCGCACAGGGCTACAGCTTCGCCGGCGTGCTCACCATCCGGCTCGAGGCCGACGAGAAGCTCGGCACCGGCACCGTGCACGTCGACTCCGGGTCGGTGCAGGGCAACCTCTCCTGGCAGGGCGTGGTCGAGGTCGGCGGACGCCGCCACCCGCTCACCAAGGCCCGCACCGTCATCGGCCGCGGCAGCGACGCCGACGTCACGATCTCGGATGCCGGTTCCAGTCGACGCCACGCGGAGATCCTGTGGGACGGCGAGCGCGCACTGCTGCGCGACCTCGGCTCCACGAACGGCACCAAGATCGACGGGCAGAAGATCCGCGAGGCGGCGCTGCCGCCCGAGACGACGTTCATGATCGGACGCACCGACCTCACGTTCCGCGTCATCCCCGTCTCCGGCCGCGACGACGCCACGCGCGCGATGGGCACGCTGTCGTGAGCGCCCTTCGACAGGCTCAGGGACCCACTGAGGCACAGGCCCAAGGATCCGGCGAGGCGATCCGATGAGCGAACTGGTCCTCCTGCTGCTGCGCATCGCGTTCCTGGTGCTGCTGTGGTTCTTCGTCTTCGGCGTCATCTACTCCCTGCGCGCCGACCTGTTCGGTGTGCGCGTGCGCAAGCTTCCGGCCGGTGAGGCCGCCGCATCCGCCACTCCCGCTCCCGTCGGCGCCCGCGAAGGGACGCTCCACGGGTCCCGCCACCACCTCCACGGCCACCAAGCTCGTCATCACCTCCGGCCCGAAGGCCGGTCTCGAGGTGCCCCTCGGCACCGAGCCGCTGAGCATCGGGCGCTCCAGCGAGTCGGGCCTGGTCATCCGAGACGACTACACGTCCAGCCATCACGCGCGCCTCGTGCCGCGCGGCGGCACCTGGACCATCCAGGACCTCGAGTCCACCAACGGCACCTTCCTGAACGGCCAGCGCCTCGCCGGACCGCCCGTCCCGATCTCGATCGGCACCCCCATCAAGGTGGGCGCCACGACCTTCGAGCTGCGAGCCTGACCCCGGACATGGTCTTCGAGGGCTCGAGCGCAGCGATCTCCCACACCGGGAAGGTCCGCTCAAACAACCAGGACTCCGGATACTCCGGAGCCAACCTGTTCGTCGTGGCCGACGGCATGGGCGGCCACGCCGGCGGAGACGTCGCCTCGAGCATCGCCATCCACCGCATCGAAGGCCTCGACCACGCGTACGAGAACACCGACGACGCGCAGGCCGAGCTGCAGGCCGCGGCGACCACGGCGGCCGCCGATCTGGTGCGCGCCTCCAAGGACCGCCCCGAGCTCGCCGGTCTCGGCACCACCCTCAGCGCGATCATCATGGTCGACGACTACGCCGTCATCGGCCACATCGGCGACTCGCGCATCTACCTGTTCCGCGACGACGAGCTCACCCAGATCTCCGCCGACCACACGTTCGTGCAGCGCCTGGTCGACTCCGGCCGAATCACGCCCGAAGAAGCGCGCTACCACCCCCGCCGCTCGGTGCTCATGCGCGTGCTCAGCGACATGGACATCGACCCCGAGCTGGACATGTTCGTCATGCCCACGCATCCGGGCGACCGCTGGCTGATCTGCTCGGACGGCCTCTCCGGCGTCGTCGACGAGCTGCACATCACGAAGGCCATGCGCCTGGGCCTGGCGCCCGGCCGCACCTCCGACATCCTGCTCAAGCAGGCGCTCGACGGCGGCGCCCCCGACAACGTGACCATCGTGATGGTCGACGTCGGCGGCGCGCATCCGCTGTCCTCCGGCACACCGACCGTCGTCGGTTCCGCCGCCAACCCGCAGGGCGTCATCGTGCCCGCGGCGCGGTCGTCGCTGACCGGATGGCTGCACCCGGTGCGCCAGGCAGCCAACGAGCCGAGCCACTTCGAGCCCGCCGCCGACTACCTCGAGGAGCTCATCGAAGAGGATCGCCGTCGCGCCCGCCGCCGCCGGTTCGGCTGGATCGCCGCGCTCATCGCCGCCCTGGCCCTGCTCGCCGGCGCCGCCGTGGTCTCGTACAACTGGACCCAGACGCGCTACTTCGTGGGAGCCGACGAGGACAGCGTCGTGATCTACCGCGGCGTGCAGCAGAGCATCGGTCCGATCACGCTCTCCACCGAGATCGAGGACACCCGGATCCTGCTCGCCGACCTGCCGCCGTACCAGCGCTCGGCCGTGGAGCGCACCATCAACGCCCGGTCGCTGTCGGATGCCGAGGCGATCGTGAACCGGCTGCGCGTCAGCGCCGAGGACGTCACCGGCGAGACCCCCTCGCCGACGCCGGCCCCGACTCCCAGTGGGGAGCCGACACCATGACCTCAGTCTCCGCCGACACCACCGTCGTCAAGGCGCTGAACAAGATCCGCCAGCCGCAGAAGCAGCGCAACCGCGAGTTCTGGCTGCTGCTGTTCGCCTGCGCGATCTCGGGCTTCGCGCTCACCCTGGTGCAGCTCGGCGCGCTGGACCGCATCGACCCGATGATCCTCGTGATCGGCGGCGGCCTCGCCGTGCTGGTGTTCGCCCTGCACATCGTGCTGCGGGTCGTGGCATCCGACGCCGACCCGTTCGTGCTGCCCATCGCGACCCTGCTCACCGGACTCGGCATCGCGATGATCTACCGTCTCGACATCGCCGAGAAGCTCATCGGCTGGGACGCGTACTCCAACAAGCAGCTGGTCTGGACGGCGATCTCGATCGCCCTCGCGATCGCCCTGGTGATCGCGCTGCGCAACTACCGCGTGCTCTACCGGTACACCTACATCTTCGGCCTGGCCGGCATCGTGCTGCTGATCCTGCCGTTCATCCCCGGCCTCCGCATCCCCGACGCCAACGCCCAGGTCTGGGTCTCGCTCGGCGGCCTGTTCTCGTTCCAGCCCGGTGAGCTCGCCAAGATCTGCCTGGCGATCTTCTTCGCCGGCTACCTGGTGCGCACCCGCGAGAGTCTCGCCTCGGTGGGCAAGAGGTTCCTCGGCATCACCTGGCCGCGCATGCGCGACCTCGGTCCCGTGATCGTGGTGTGGGCGGTGTCGCTCGGCATCATCGTCATCCAGCGCGACCTCGGCACCGGAATGCTGATCTTCGGCATGTTCATCGCCATGCTCTACGTCGCCACCGGCAAGACCAGCTGGGTGCTGATCGGCCTGGCCGGGGTCGCGATCGGCGTGTTCCTCGCCGCGCAGGTGCTGTCGTACGTGCAGGGGCGCTTCGCGGCCTGGCTGCACGCGTTCGACCCCGCGCTGATCGAGAGCCGGGGCGGCAGCTACCAGCTCGTGCAGGGCATCTTCGGCCTCGCGCACGGTGGCCTGATCGGCACCGGCTGGGGCCAGGGCCGCCCCGACATCACCCCGCTCGCGCACAGCGACTTCATCATCCCCAGCCTCGGCGAGGAGCTCGGCATCGTCGGCCTGTTCGCCATCCTCAGCCTGTACATGGTGTTCGTCAGCCGCGGCATCCGGATCGGACTCGCCGGGCAGGACGACTTCGGCAAGCTGCTCGCGATCGGACTGTCGTTCACGGTCGCCCTGCAGGTGTTCATCATGGTCGGCGGTGTCACCCGCGTCATCCCGCTGACCGGTCTCACGACGCCGTTCCTCGCCGCGGGCGGCTCGTCGCTGGTCGCGAACTGGCTCATCGTCGCACTGCTGCTGCGCATCAGCGACGGCGTGCGCCGCCAGCCCCGGGTGGTGATCGGATGACCAAGGAACTGCGCCGTCTCTCGATCGTGATGCTCGCGATGTTCCTCGCGCTGTTCGTGGCGACCAGCTGGATCCAGGTGGTCGAGGCCGACACCCTCGCTCAGAACCAGGAGAACACCCGCACCCGCCTGGACAGCTACGAGATCCAGCGCGGCTCGATCATCGCCGACGGCGCGGCCATCGCCTCGTCGACGCCGACCGACGACAAGTACCGCTATCAGCGCGTCTACACGGATGCTCCGATGTGGGCCCCGGTGACCGGCTTCTTCAATCCGGCCCTCGGCTCGGCGACCGCCATCGAGAAGGAGCTGAACACCGAGCTGTCCGGCACCGGATCGAGCGCGTTCTTCGCCGAGGTCGAGCGCATCTTCTCGGGCCAGCCGCAGCAGGGCTTCAGCGTCGAGCTGAGCCTGGACGCGAAGGCGCAGAAGGCCGCCTGGGACGCGATGCAGGGCCTGCAGGGCGCGGTCGTCGCGATCGAGCCCAAGACCGGCCGCATCCTCGCCATGGTCTCGACGCCCAGCTTCGACACGAACACGCTCGCGGTCCACGACGCGGACGCCGCGAACGCGGCCTACAAGGCACTCGACGACGACCCCTCGAATCCGCTGTACAACCGCGGGATCGGCGGCGACCTGAATCCGCCGGGATCCACGTTCAAGGTCGTGGTCGCCGCGGCCGCCGTGAACGGCGGCGACTACACGATGCAGTCCACGCTCCCCAACCCGGCCCGCTACACGCTCCCCGGCACCAAGATCGTGATCTCGAACGCCTGGGGCGGCACGTGCGGCGCCGGCAAGGAGGTCACGATCGCCGAGGCGATCCGGCTCAGCTGCAACATCCCGATGGCGGAGCTCGCCGTGGAGCTCGGCGACAAGCGCATCCGCGAGACGGCGGAGAGCTTCGGCTTCAACAGCAGCTTCGAGACACCCATGAAATCGACCCCGTCGAGCTATCCGAAGGGACTCAGCGACGATCTGACCGCGCAGAGCGGGTACGGTCAGGGCCCGGTCACCGCGACCCCGCTGCAGATGGCGATGGTGTCGGCGGGTCTGGGCAACAAGGGCGTGGTGATGAACCCGCGGATGGTGGATGCTGTGATCGGCGACGACTTCGCCGTGCACCGCGAGTATGAGAACACCGAGTACGGCAAGGCCGTCGACGAGGAGACGGCGGCGGCCGTGACGGCGGCGATGGTCGCCAGCGTCAAGGACGGCGCCGCGCAGAATGCAAGAATAGACGGAGTCGATGTGGCCGGTAAGACGGGCACGGCGCAGAACGGCGATTCCAAGCCGTACACACTGTGGTTCACGGGTTTCGCTCCTGCGGAGAATCCTGAGGTAGCGGTTGCAGTCGTCGTGGAAGACGGCGGTGGTAAGGGTCAGTCCGGATCCGGCGATGCGATCGCCGCTCCGATTGCGAAGAAGGTCATAGAGGCGGTGCTGGGCAGATGAGGCCGACGCAGGGTGTGTCGTTCGGTGGTCGCTACGAGCTGCAGTCGCGGATCGCGATCGGCGGCATGGGCGAAGTGTGGGAGGCGACGGATCACGTCATCGGACGCACCGTCGCCATCAAGATCCTCAAAGACGAGTACATGGGCGATCCGGGCTTCCTCGAGCGCTTCCGCGCCGAGGCCCGCCACGCCGCGCTCGTCAACCACGAGGGCATCGCGAGCGTGTTCGACTACGGCGAGGAGAACGGCTCGGCCTACCTCGTCATGGAGCTGGTGCCCGGCGAGGCGCTCTCGACCGTGCTCGAGCGCGACGGCGAACTGAGCGCCGACAAGACGCTCGACATCGTCGCGCAGACCGCGTCGGCGCTGCAGGCCGCGCACGCCGCGGGCCTGGTGCACCGCGACATCAAGCCCGGAAACCTGCTGATCACGCCCGACGGGCGAGTCAAGATCACCGACTTCGGCATCGCGCGCATCGCCGACCAGGTGCCGCTGACCGCCACCGGTCAGGTGATGGGCACGGTGCAGTACCTGTCGCCCGAGCAGGCCTCCGGGCACCCGGCGTCCCCGGCGACGGACATCTACTCGCTCGGCATCGTCGCGTACGAGTGCCTGGCGGGCAAGCGCCCGTTCACCGGCGAGTCGCAGGTGGCGATCGCGATGGCGCAGATCAACGAGCAGCCCCCGCCGCTGCCGGCGACCGTGCCGCAGCCGGTGCAGAACCTCGTGATGGCGATGATCGCCAAGAAGCCGGCCGACCGTCCCTCCTCCGCTGCCACGGTGGCCCGCGCTGCGCAGGCGCTCCGACGCGGCGACCTCAACTCCGCGGCGATCGCGGTGCCCGCCATCGCAGCCGGCGTGGCCGCAGCCGGCCTCGACGACGCGACGCGCATCCTCGGCGTGGACGACTCCACCAGCATCCTGCCGACCACCGCCCCGCTGCCCGCGGAAGAGGCGGCGGCGGAGGCCGAGAAGGAGAAGAAGAAGCGCAGTCCGTGGACGTGGCCGCTGATCGCGCTCATCGTGCTGCTGCTGCTGGTGCTGGGCGTGACCCTGTTCTCGCTGTTCAACAACGGCAACGGGACGCCGGCACCGACCGAGAGCACTCCGACCTCGGCGGCACCCTCGCCGGAGAAGACCACCGAGACGCCCACGCCGTCGGCGCCCACGCGCGCCGACGTGCCCGGCGGCCTGGTCGGCCTCAGCTGCGACGCCGCCACCGCGAAGGTGAAGGAAGCCGGACTCGAGGCCAACTGCACCACCGGAAACACCCCGGCCGCCTCGCAGGATCAGGTCGGCACCGTGCAGAGCGTGAACCCGACGGGAACCGTTCCGCTCGACACGATCATCACCCTCACGCTGTTCAAGGACATGGTCGCCATCGGCCAGCCGTCGGCGCCGACGTTCTCCGGCACGTTCACCGAGGGCCAGCCCGCCACCGTCAACTGGGCCTTCAGCTGCCCCTCCGGCACGGGCGGCAACACCGCTTTCGACGTCACCATCACGAACGCCACGTTCGACGACGGATCGACGAAGAGGACCTTCGGCGGCGATGTCCTGTCGGCTCAGATCACGCCGATCGCCGGCTCCGCCGACAAGACCGTCTCGGCCACGCTCATCGCCTATTGCGACAACCGTCCCTCTGACGCATCTCCGGCGGGCCAGTCCGACCCGATTCAGCCGGCTGCCGTCGACGGCAGCGGAGACAGTGGCGACGGCACCGACGGTTAGGGCAGCGTTCCCGGCCGCCCGCCCGTCGCGGGCTAACCTGGATCCGACGTCACCGAGGTCAACATCACGAATTCCGATATCGCCACAGAGGGGAAGCAGCCCGTGCCAGCAGAGCCGCGAATCCTCGCCGATCGCTACCGCGTCGATGAACTCATCGGACGCGGCGGCATGGCGAAGGTCTACCGCGGGTACGACCTGACTCTGGGCCGCCAGGTGGCCATCAAGATCCTCGATCCCGAGTTGGCCAGGGACGCCGCGTTCCGCACCCGGTTCCGGCTCGAGGCGCAGGCGGCATCGCGTATGTCGCACCCGTCGATCGTGCGCGTCTTCGATGCCGGCGACCCTTCGACAGGCTCAGGGCAGGCCCAGGCAGGCCCAGGGCAGGCCCAGGCAGGCTCAGGGCAGGCCGCCGCGTCGGATGCCGCGGGCGAACCGCCCTACATCGTCATGGAGCTGGTGCACGGCACCCTGCTGAAGGACATCATCGCGGCGGGCCCCGTGCCGCCCGAGGTCGCCGTGCGCTACACGGACGGCATCCTCGAGGCGCTGGACTACTCGCACCGCGCCGGCGTCGTGCACCGCGACATCAAGCCCGGCAACGTGATGATCACCGACAGCGGCGCCGTGAAGGTGATGGACTTCGGCATCGCACGCGCGGTGTCCGACTCGTCGTCGACGGTCGCCGAGACCACCCAGATCATCGGCACCGCCGCGTACTTCTCCCCGAGCAGGCGAAGGGCGAGCCGGTCGACGCCCGCACCGACCTGTACTCCACCGGGGTGGTCCTGTACGAGCTGCTCACGGGGCGTCAGCCGTTCCGCGGCGACTCCCCGGTCGCCGTCGCCTACCAGCACGTCAGCGAGACGCCGGTGCCGCCCACCGAGGTGAACGAGCAGGTGCCGGCCGGTCTCGATCCGATCGTGCTGCGCGCGATGGCGAAGGACCCCTACCAGCGGTACCCGGATGCCGCGAGCTTCCGCAAGGCGCTCGACAGCGCCGTCGCCGGTCGCGCGCCGAGCAAGAAGGAGATCGGCGCCCTCACCAGCGAGCTGTACGGCCCGAACCCGCGTCAGGCGCAGGAGACCGCCCGTTCGCTGCGGCAGCTGAGCACCGACACCACCATGACGCGCACCCAGTCCGGTCCGCCGGTGGCGTGGATCTGGGCCGGAGTGGCCCTGCTCGCGGTGCTGCTGATCTCGGTGCTGTTCTGGGTGATCAGCATGAGCATGCGGCCGGCCGAGGTGCCCAGCACCTCGCGCACCGTGCCGAACCTGATCGATCAGAGCGCGGAGTCCGCGCAGAGCCAGCTCGAGGGTCTCGACCTGTTCGCCGAGGTCGTCAAGGAGTCCAACTCGGAGTACGAGGAGGATCATGTCTTCCGCACCGACCCCGAGGCCGGGCAGACCCTGAACAAGGGCGAGACGGTGACGATCTACGTCTCCACCGGTGCCGAGCTGGTCACCGTCCCTGTGCTGGAGGGGCTCTCTCAGGATGCCGCTCAGGAGGCGATCGAGGGGGCGGGCCTCGTGTTCGGCGAGGTGCGGCAGCAGAACGATCCGACCGCGAAGGCCGGCACCGTGCTGCAGGCGAGCCAGGAGGCCGACGCCGAGGTGGCCCCGAAGACCGTGATCGACCTGGTCGTCGCGAGCGGCGTGATGACGGTCGACAACGTCAGCGGCTGGACCGTGGACGCTGCGACCGCGCGGCTCGAGGAGGTCGGGATGGTGCCGAAGCCCGTCGGGGACGGCGGCTGCGCGGCATCCGATCCGCCCACCGTCACGACGATGTCGGTGGCCCCTGGCGACGTGCCGATCGGCACGACGATCGAGCTGAAGTACTGCAGCGGCCAGTAACGCATTCCCCGCTCGTTGAGCGAGCGAAGCGGGACGAAACGCATCACGTGACCCGAGAGCGTTTCGTCTCAGTCGCTGCGCTCCCTCGCTCAACGAGCGGAAAGCGACTCCAGCCAGTTGCCCAGCAGCCGGTGACCGTTCTCGGTGAGGATGCTCTCGGGGTGGAACTGCACCCCGACGATCGGCAGGCTCTCGTGCGCGAGCGCCATCACGGTGCCGTTCTCCGTCCGCGCGGTGACCCTGATCTCGGGCGGCAGGTCCGCCTCGTCCAGCGCGAGCGAGTGGTAGCGCCCGGCGTCGAAGGGCGAGGGGATGCCGGTGAACAGCCCGGTCCCCTCGTGCTGCACGCGCGACACCATGCCGTGCATGAGCTCGGGGGCGGCGACGACCGGCGCGCCGTAGGCGGCGCCGATCGCCTGGTGCCCGAGGCACACGCCGAGCAGCGGCATCCGTGTCTCGGCGGCGAGCCGGACGACGTCGACGGATGCTCCGGCGTCGGCCGGCTCACCGGGTCCGGGCGATATGAGCACTCCGTCGTACGAGCGCAGATGCTTCGACAGGCTCAGCGACCCGGCTTCCGTCGACGCGTCGACGGCATCCGCCTCGGTCATCGTCACCTCGGCACCGAGCTCGCGCAGGTAGCCGATGAGCGTATGCACGAAACTGTCGTGGTTGTCCACGACGAGAACGCGCGCGGTCATCCGAGGTCGACCTCACCGGGTGTGATGAGCGGGCTGACCCAGGGGAACACGTAGAAGAACAGGCCGTAGAGCACCGCGGCGATGACCACGAGCAGGATGAGCAGCCGAACCCACCAGGGTCCGGGCAGCAGGCGCCACAGGGCGGCGTACATCAGCGGGCTCCTTCGGCGGACGGGGTGGCGACGTCGACGGGTGCTAGGGATGCCGGCGGTCCCTCCGCGCGGGGCTGGAAGCCCTCGAACACGCCGTAGGCCACGATCCGCTCGGCCAGGGAGTACAGCGGCGAACAGGCCGTCAGGGTGATGTACCGCTCGCCGGTCTGCAGCGCGGGCATCTGCGGCACATCGAGCAGCACATCGGTCTGCGTGGGCTTGACGTACTCGAGCGTGCGGAAGCGGTACGTGTACCAGCCGTCACGGGTCTCGACGACGATCGCATCGTTCAGCTTCAGCTTGTCGAGCTTGTTGAACGGCTTGCCCCAGGTGGTGCGGTGGCCGGCGAGGGCGAGGTTGCCCACCTCGCCGGGCATCTTCGAGTCGGTGTACAGCCCGATCCCGATCTTGTCGAGCGTGCGGGCGCGGCTGGTGCCACCGGCCATGTTCACGTCGTAGTCGTCGCCGAACCGAGGGATGTGCATGTTCGCGAAGATCTCGGCGTCGGCCGGATGCGGCTGCACGGGCGGCGGCACGATGTCCGTGCCGTCGGGACCCTCCGTGGGCTGCGGAGGGTCGGGGACCGGCATCCGATCCCACTGCTGTGAGAGTGCCGCGCCCTTGGCGTTGTTCTGCGCGCCGATGATGATGTCGCCCACCCACATCTGCCATACCACGAACAGCAGCACCAGCACACCGGCGGTGAGCAGCAGCTCGCCGAGCACGCTCGCGAACGTCGCGCGCGAGCGACGTCGGGAAGGTGCGGCGGCCATGATCGGATTCTATTCGCCGCTCCCTCACTCCAGACTGCACGCCCGCGCCGAGACGGGGGCGCAGCACCCGCGTCTCGGCGCGGGCGTGCAGTTTCGGGGTAGCAAGGCGCGTGAAAGCGCGGGGAACGCGCGGGTAGACTGTCTCCATGGCACGTTCCCGCAACCCCGAAGAGCCCGCCGTCGAGCGCGCCGAGGGCGATGACGCCCCCAACGCCGTCTGGTTCAAGCCCGTCATGGTCGGCTTCATGCTGCTCGGCCTGGCGTGGATCCTGGTCTACTACATCTCCGGGCAGGCCTGGCCGATCCCGGGGCTCGGTGCCTGGAACCTCGCCATCGGTCTGGGCATCGCCCTGATCGGCTTCCTCATGACCACGCGCTGGCGCTGACCGGCATCCGCTCCGCTGACGAAGAAACCCCCTCCTCGGAGGGGGTTTCTTCGTAGATGCGAGATGGGGAATCACAGGCGTGTAATTCTCCCCACAGTGTGGATAGACCTGTGGATAACTTCGCGATCAGCCGAAGACGCCGGCCGTGAGCAGTGCCGGCGGAACGAACGCGACGATCGCGAGCAGCCCGACGACCACGGCCGAGAGCAGGCCGATCTGCAGGCCACGCTGCTTCGCGCGCTTGGTGCGAGTGAATATGTAGGCGACCAGCGCGCCGACGATCGCTCCGCCGAGATGCGCCTGCCAGGAGATCCCTCCGGCGAAGAATCCGTACGCGAAGTTGATCACCAGGATCACGAGGATGCCGGTGACGTTCGCGCCGAGGTGCCGTCCGACGATCAGCAGCGCCGCCATCAGGCCGAAGATCGCACCGGATGCGCCGACCGTGGCCTGAAGCGGATCGAGGCATGCGACCATGACCGAGCCGCCGAGGCCGCTGATCAGGTAGAGCGTCAGGTAGCGCCAGCGCCCCAGCATCGGCTCGAGCGAGCGTCCGATCATCCACAGCGCCAGCATGTTCAGTGCCAGATGCACGAAGCCGCCGTGCACGAGCAGCACGGTCAGCAGCCGCCAGGGCTCGAAGGGTGCGTTGAAGAGGTTCGGGTAGAGGTACGGCGCGAAGAATGCCAGCGTGTTCGAGATCTGCGTCCCGACCCCGGGGATCATCGCCACCAGACTGACGAGGCTCGTCACCGCCATGATCGCGTAGGTGACGATCGGCTTGCCGTCGGCCGCCGACGACATGCCCCACTGCCGGCGCGCGCGGCGCTGGGCGGGTGACTCGGCCTTGCGCTGCTCCTTCAGGCACTCCGGGCAGATGACGCCGACGGGACCCTGGGTCTGGCACTCCGGGCAGATCGTGCGAAGGCAGCGCTGGCAGAGCACGAAGCTCTGCCGATCCGGATGCCGGTAGCAGAAGTTCTCACGGTTGGCCGTGAACTCGGGCGTCGACATCCGGATCGGAGGGCGCGATCAGGCGGCGACGATGTCGACGGACTGCAGCACGACCGGCTCGACCGGGCGGTCGCCGGCGGCGGTCGGCACGGCGGCGATGGCGTCGACGACGGCCTTGGAGGCGTCGTCGGCGACCTCACCGAAGATGGTGTGCTTGCCCTGCAGCCACGGCGTCGGGTCGGTGGTGATGAAGAACTGCGAGCCGTTGGTGCCCTCGGCCTGGCCGGTGATGGCGTTGCGGCGCAGGCCGGCGTTCGCCATGGCGAGGATGTAGGGAGCGTTGAAGTTCAGCTCCATGTTGATCTCGTCGTTGAAGGTGTAGCCGGGGCCGCCGACGCCCTGACCGAGCGGGTCGCCGCCCTGGATCATGAAGTTCGGGATGATGCGGTGGAAGATGACGTCCTTGTACAGCGGGCCCTCGCCGGGCTTGCCGGTGGCCGGGTCGGTCCACTCGCCGGTGCCGTCGGCGAGGCCGACGAAGTTCTTGACGGTGTTCGGGGCGTGGTCGCCGAACAGGTTGATGACGATGTCACCGTGGTTGGTGTGCAGGGTTGCGACGTGCGAAGCGTGAGGCATGCCCTCCATTCTCGCAGAGGATGCTTTGAATGCGGCCGGTTCTGTGCCGCCGCGGGAATGCATCTGGCAGGATGGGGACACCGAACTCCGATCGACGGGAGAGAACGTGAACGTCAGCCGCAAGCGCAAGAAGGAACTGCGCAAGCTTCAGGAAGACGCGGGCAGGCTCTGGGAGTCGCAGCAGGTGCTCGTCGGTCAGGCGGCCGATGTGGCCCGTGAGGCCGGCCGTCAGCTCGGCAACTTCAACCGCGAGCAGGTCGCGCCCGTGGTGCAGGACACCTACAACCGCAAGGTCGCTCCGGTGGTCGACCAGGGCGTGCGCTACGGCAGGCACGTGGTCGACGACAAGGTCGTGCCGATCGTGGGCGGCGTCGTGGGCACCGCGCTGTCGGCGTGGGATGTCGCCAACGCCAAGCGTCAGGGTGCCGCGCGCCGCGCCGTCGTCGTCCCGGAGAAGAGCGGGCCCGGCCTCGGCCGCGTCATCGCCATCATCCTCGGCGTCGCCGCTGCGGTCGGCGTGCTCGCCGCCGCCTGGCAGGCGCTGCGCGCCGACGACGAGCTCTGGGTCGCCGACGACCCGCTGTCGCCGCCGAACGCGTGACCACCCCTTCGGTCCCTGAGCCGGCCGAAGGGCACTCCCGGGTGCGTGACGCCGCAGCCGCCCGCGGACTCGAGATCGAGATCCGCGAGCGCCCCGCGGCGAACAGCCTGCACGAAGCGGCCGAGATCCTCGGCATCCCGGCATCCGGCATCGTGAAGACGCTGGTCGTCAAACGCCCTTCGACAAGCTCAGGGGCCCAAGGCGAGTACATGTTCGCGCTCATCCCCGGGGCCGCTCGATCTCGTGGCCGAAGCTTCGCGCGATCGTCGGCGTGAACAGGCTGCGCCTGCCCGAGGCCGAACTGGCTCTGGCCGCCACCGGATACGAGCGCGGCACGATCACCCCGGTCGGCAGCACCACCGACTGGCCGGTGTACGCCGACGAGACCATCGTCGGGCAGCGCGTGGCGATGGGCGCCGGTGCGCACGGCTACAGCCTGTTCGTCGACGCCGACGACCTCATCGCCGCGTACGGCGCGACCGTCGCCGACATCTCGGAGCCGGAGATGCCCCGGGGCTGACCTCACGCTCGGCCGCGAGCCGCCCGTCCGCGCGCGAGCCGCCCGTCCGCGCGCGAACCACCCGTTCTGCGCGTGGGTCTCACGCAGAAGTGGGTGGCTCACGCAGCGGGGCTCACCCGCCCGGATGCTCAGCGGATGCCGGCCATCCGCAGCGCGATGTCGACCAGCTTCACCCGGTGCAGCCCCTCCGCCTGTGCCGGAGTGAACCATCCCGCCCGGTCGGTGGAGCCGTTCTCCTCGAAGCGCAGCTTGCCGCGGACGACCTCTCCCCGGTAGACGATCCGCAGGGTGTGCAGCGGCTCCTCGGCCGGCGTGATGCGCCGAGTCGCGGGAATGACGCGGGAGTGGATGCCGAGCAGTTCGCGCACGGCGATCGTGTAGCCCGTCTCCTCACGGACCTCGCGGCGCACCGCGTCCTCCGGATCCTCGCCGTCCTCGAGGCCGCCGCCGGGCATGGTCCATGCGATGCGCCGGCCCTCGGTCCAGCGGGCGAGCAGGATCTGATCGCGGTCGTCGGTGACGACCGCATAGGCGGCAACGCGCAGATCCATCTGTTCACAGTATCGGGGCTGCCGGTGCGGCGGCCGCAACACAGGTGACCCAGCCGTGGCGATCCGTGAACCACTCCAGACGGTGCTGGGCCAGCGCTTCGGCGATCCGCCACTGCCCGGCGGTCAGTCCGTGCCCTGTCGTCTTCGCGATGGCCTCGAACGCCGTCCATTCCATGAGTGGAGTGGAATCGGACGGGCACGCGAGGGCCACCTCGTCCCAGCCGTCGAGCCGCCGCGCCGCCGCGACGAGTGCGGGGTCGGCGACTCGGTGCTCGGATTCGATGTCGATGCCGATCGATCTCGCACCGATGGCGATCACCACGGTGTCGCCGCTGCTGGAGGTGCTCATCGACAGTCTTCTGCCGGCGGTGTTCGTGATCCACGGCCTTCCGTGGTCGGCGATGCCGCAGCGCGGGCACCACGATGCGATCTCGACGACTTCGGGAGCGCAGCGCAGCACGACCGACGCGGCCAGCCGGCGCAGCACGCGTCGACTGCCGAACGCACCGCGCAGCATGTCGCTCGATCGGCGCTCAGCGACGAGACGCTCACTCCGCGTCAACCATCCGCGCCGCACCGCCTCGTCCATCTGCACTCCGGTCAGCGGAGCGACCGTGATATGCCAGAGGGCGACGGCCGGGAGATTCCCCCGGTCAGCTGCGTGCACCGTGTGCAGCAGCCTTCCGAGGCCGTCATCACCGGACCGCTGCATCGGTGTCCCCTCACGCCGCTACGCTCGAATCCTGTAAGGTTAGCCGCACTCGCCGGGGGCAGGGGCATGCCGGCGGGTTGCGGAAGAGTCCGGTGCTCGAGATTTCGCGACACCGGCACCTGTTGGGGGAGGGTGGATCAGATGTCCGATGCCGTTTCGCCGCGCATCGAGTCATGACCGGTGAGCAGGCGGTCGACGCCGAACCGGAGGTACTCGGCCACCCCGACGAGCGGTCGGGGATGACGCGGAACCAGTTCCTCATCTGGCTGGGGCAGCAGGCTGCGGCCGATCGGCCGGTGTTCAATGAGATGAGCGTCTTCCTCATCCCTGCCGAACTCGACGTGGATCGTTTCCATCGCGCGTTCGCACACATGCTCGAAGACGTCGATGCACTCCGCACGATCGTGACATCCACTCGCGGTCGTCCTCACGCCGAGATCGTCGACCAGTTGCGCTACGAATCACCCCTGCTCGATCTGTCCCATACGGACGACCCGGATGAAGCGCTGAATTCCTGGGCACTCGACGAAGTCGACTCGCCGATCGACCTCGCAGTCCGATCGTTCGAGTCCACTCTCATCAAGCTCGCCCCTGACCGATTCGCGTGGGCGTTGCTGTGCCACCAGATCCTCACCGATGCGACGTCGATGAGCATCGTGTTCCAGCGTGTCAGCGACTGGTATCTGCGCCTCTCCGGGGCGGCCGTACCGCCGAGCGAGGACGGTCCGGGATTCGCAGACTTCGTGGAACGGCTGGCCGAGGACGCCACGAGCCCACGGTTCCGCAGGCGTGAGGAGTACTGGACCGAGAAGCTCGCCATCTCCCCGGATCCGATCCAGTTCTACGGTGGGCGACGCTCATCGGCGCTCATCGGTACTCGACGGCGCCGCGTCGATCACCGTCTCGGTCCCCAAGCGACCGCCGCAGTCCGAGAGTTCGCCAATGACGAGGGCATCAGTTCGCTGTCGGAGCACCTTTCCACGTACAGCGTCTTCTGTGCGGCGCTCATTCTCTATCTGCACAAACTCAGTGGCCACCGTCGCATCGCGATCGGCACCCCCTGGCACAACCGTCCGCGAGCGTTCGCCGCGACGGTCGGACTCTTCATGGAGCAGAACCCCTTCGCCATCGACGTCGACCCGCACGACACTCTCCGAACGCTGATCAAGAAGGTGCAGTCCGAGGCGATCAGCGTGATGCGGCACATGCCGTACGCCGCAGGCAACCCCGGTGGACGTGCCTACGACGTGACGCTGAACTATGTGAAGGTCCTCCTGGGGCGGTTCGCGGGCACGCCCGTCGATCATCATTGGTACCGACCGAGCTTCGGCGACGGCAGCCTTCAGATGCAGGTGCACGACGAGGCTGGTCACGAGGATCTCATGCTCTCGTTCGACCTCAGCGTCGACGTGTTCGACTCAGCGGATCACCAAGCGGTCATCGACCATTACCTGATCTGCCTCGAAGCGCTGATCAGCGATCCGGACGACGAAGTGGGATCCGTGTCGCTCGTCACCTCCGCCGAGCGCGAACAGCTCGTGCTGTGGAACGGCGAGGGGCGAGAAGCTCCTCCCGCGGCGACCCTGCTCGATCTCATCGAATCCCAGGCCGCCAGGCGACCGGATGCCGTGGCCGTCTCGTGCGGAGCCGAGCGACTCACCTACCGTGAACTTCTGGAAAGCAGTCGCCGCGTCGCCGGGAGACTGAGCGCCGCCGGTGCCGGACCGGGCGATTTGGTCGGCGTCTTCCTGAACAGGTCCACCGATCTGCTGGTCGCCCTGCTCGCGGTCCTCGGCGCCGGTGCAGCCTACGTGCCGCTCGACCCCGCCTTCCCGCAGGATCGGCTCGACCACATGCTGGCCGATTCTCAAGCTCGGGTGCTGCTGACCGAGTCGGGTCTGGCGCGCGGCGTCGGCGACGACCGGCTCACGGTCGTGCACCTCGACGACGCAGAGGACGGTATCCCCATCAACGCCGGTGGAACCCGTCCAGGGCCGGATGACCGCGCCTACGTGCTGTACACCTCGGGTTCGACGGGGCGTCCGAAGGGAGTCGAGGTTCCCCATCGTGCGCTGCTGAATCTCCTCTGCGCGATGGCCGAGGTGCCGGGTTGCAGCGAGGACGACACACTGCTCGCCGTGACGACACTGTCCTTCGACATCGCCGGTCTGGAGCTGTTCCTGCCGCTCATCGTCGGTGCTCGCGTGGAGATCGCCAGTCGGGAGGTCGCGGCGGATGCCCGCAGACTGCGGGCGCTGCTGGAGAGCGGCGCGTTCACGATCCTGCAGGCGACGCCCACGACCTGGAGAATGCTGCTGGATGCAGGCTGGTCCGGCACACCCCGCTTGAAGGCGCTCGTCGGCGGCGAAGCGCTCCCCGGAGACATCGTCCGTCCGGTACTGGAGCGCACGTCGTCGCTGTGGAACATGTACGGTCCCACGGAGACCACGATCTGGTCATCCGTCGAGAGAATCACCTCCGAAGCGGACGAGATCACCGTGGGGCGGCCGATCGCCAACACCGGATTCCACATCGTCGACGATCAGTTGAAGCTGGTGCCGATCGGCGTCGCGGGGGAACTGCTCATCACCGGTGACGGGCTCGCGCTCGGTTATCTCGGCAATCCCGGGCTGACCGACCGCAGGTTCGTGGATCTCATCGTGCCCGGCTCAGCTCCGATTCGCGCGTATCGCACCGGGGATCTCGCGCGATTCCGACCGGACGGACGGGTCGTGCACCTCGGCAGGCTCGACCACCAGATGAAGGTTCGCGGGTTCCGCATCGAGCCCGGCGAGATCGAAAGCAACTTGTCCGCTCACCCGTCTGTCCGTCAGGCAACGGTGTCGGCGCATGACACTCAGACGGCGCACGCCCGGCTGGTCGCCTACTTCGTGCCCGCAGAAGGCGGCACACCGAGTGCAGCTGAGCTGCGCGCCCACCTGCGGGCCGCGGTGCCGGACTACATGGTTCCGCAGCAGTTCGTTCCGCTCGCGGAGTTCCCGCTCACACCGAACGGCAAGATCGACCGGGAGCGGCTTCCGACTCCGGAAGCGGAGAGCGGCAGGATGACGGATCCATGGCAGCCGCGAACGGCCATCGAGGCTCGCGTGGCTGCGGCATTCGCCGCGGTGCTCGGTCTGTCCGCCGTCAGCGGCGATGACGACTTCTTCGAACTCGGTGGGCAATCCGTGCTCGCATTGCGCCTCGTCTCGATCCTCGGCGAGGAGTTCGGTGTCGAGGTGCCGCTGCAGACACTCTTCGAGGCGTCCACAGTGGAGAGTCTGAGCGACCGGATCAGTGCTCTCACGTCCCTGACCCCGGAGCTTCAGACGGTGGCACTAGGAGGGATCGATGTCGAGCAGCAGCTCGCCACGATCTGGCTGTCGGTGCTGGGAACGGCACCGCTCGCCGAGGGTCGGAGGGGTGCCGATCTGACCGACGATCAGGTGAATATGCTGCTGCTTCGTGTGCGGGAGCGCTTCGGCGTCGCCGCCGAGGGTCTCTCCGCAGTGGCCTTCCGGGAGGACCCGACGGTGCAGGGTCTCGCGAGCGCACTGCGAAACGCTCTGAATCCACCGCAAGCGCTACTCGTGCCGCTCCAGCCGAAGGGCGATCGACCACCTCTGTTCCTCATCCATGCCGGTGGCGGGTACGTCTTCTTCTATCGCGCGCTGGCGGCGCGGCTGGGGCCCGACCAGCCGGTGCATGCCATCCGCGCTGCCACGCGCCGGGACAGCAGAGTCCACAGGTTCGATCGCACGACGAGCATCGAGGAGCTCGCAACGCGGTACATCGATGAGATCAAGACCGTCCAGCCCGTGGGTCCCTACCGCCTCGGCGGAGCCTGCTTCGGCGGAGTCGTGGCGTTCGAGATGGCACAGCAACTGGTCGCCCGTGGTGAGGAGGTCGAGGCTCCGGTCCTCCTCTTCGATGCCTACCTCGGCAAGGTGCCCGACGAGGACTGGCGGGACTATGCTTCGCGCACGTTCGCCACCGTGGCGGAACGGCTCGGGGCGGACCGGGATGCTGGCCCGGCGCAGATCATGCGCCTGGTGATGGCGCGGATCGTGAGTCGCCCAGGGGACGTGCTCAAGCTGGGTCCGCTCGCCGCGCGATCGCTCGTCCGCCGCACACGCGCACTCGGGCGTCATCGCAAGTCGGTGCAATGGCTCTTCGACGCATGGCCGAGCGATCTGAACCGGTCCGATGAGCAGAAGCAGCTGGACACGATGAGAGAGTTCCTCGACCGCTCCATCCGGCTGGTGTCCGACTACGACCCTTCCGAATACCCGGGCTCGGCTGTGCTGCTCCAGGCGGCCGACGGCCTCGACCTCGAGCCGATGTGGCGCCCGTGGATCGGCGACGAGCTGAGCATCCACACGACGCCGGGCGAGCATCTCGACATGATGGAGGAGCCGTGGGTCGAGAGGACTGCGGATCTTGTCCGCAGCGCACTCGGCATCAGCGAAACGCAGGCGGCGGTCAGCGCATCGCCTTCGCGATGGGGGAATCCCATCGCGAAGGAGAGATCAGGAATCGAGAAGCGGCGCGCCGAGGCGCAGCCGTAACGTGGGGGCACACCCCACGAGAGGAAACACCATGGACACCGCCACCGAGACCACCGCCAACTTCACCGACGCCGAGCGCGCCGCGATGAAGGCTCGCACCAAGGAGGCGCGCACGGCGCGCAGCCGGTCGAAGAAGTCGCCGGAAGAGGTGTACGCCGAGGGCCTCGCGGAGGTGCAGGAGAAGATCGCCGGGCTCCCCGAGGAAGACCGGATGCTGGGCGAGGACGTACTCCGGCTCGTCACCGAGCACGCGCCGCAGCTGGTGCCGCGCACCTACTACGGCATGCCGGCCTGGGCGAACGCCGCGGGCAAGGTGGTGTGCTTCTTCAAGCCGAAGTCGAAGTTCAAAGTGCGCTACGCGACCTTCGAGTTCGACACCGCCGCCGCTCTCGACGACGGCAACGTGTGGCCGGTCTCGTTCGCGGTCACCCGGCTCGAGGATGCCGACCGGGAGTTCCTCGCAGCGCTCATCCGCCGCGCGGCGTCCTGAGCCGGACTCAGTCCGCCTGGACGCCGATACTGTCCAGGGCGTCGGCGAGGCGGGCGACCGCCCC
This sequence comes from Microbacterium sp. KUDC0406, assembly GCF_021582875.1. Lineage (NCBI taxonomy): Bacteria > Bacillati > Actinomycetota > Actinomycetes > Micrococcales > Microbacteriaceae > Microbacterium > Microbacterium sp. KUDC0406. The sequence continues at coordinate 2,829,659 of NZ_CP091138.1, forward strand.
GTCGACGTCGCCGAGTTTGTCGAGACCGAACAGTCCGATGCGGAAGGTCGAGAAGTCCTCGGGCTCGCCGCAGTGCAGCGGTACGCCGGCCGCCACCTGCACACCGGCCTCGCGCAGGCGGGCACCCGTGCGCAGTCCCGGGTCATCGGCGTGCACGACGACGACACTGGGCGCCGCCCAGTCGGATGCCGCGACAGACGGCAGCCCGCGGGCGGCGAGCAGCTCGCGCACCCTGCTGCCCAGTTCGATCTGCGCATCGCGGACGGCCGCGAAGCCGCGATCGCGCGTCTCGATCATCTGCGTCAGGTTGTGCACGATCGAATCGGTCGGCATCGTCGCGTGGTACGCGGCACGGCCGTCGACGTAGGCGTCGGCGATCGCCAGCCAGGTGCGCAGGTCGAGGGCGAAGCTGCTCGACTCCGTCGCCTCCACCGCCTCGCGGGCCGCGGCGCTGAGCATGACGTAGCCGGTGCCCGGCGTACCGCTCCAGCCCTTCTGCGGGGCGCTGATCAGCACATCGACGCCGAGGTCCTGCATGTCGACCCACATCGCTCCGGAGGCGATGCAGTCGAGCACGAGCAGCCCGCCGACCTCGTGCACGGCCGCGGCGAGCGCCCGCACGTAGTCGTCCGTGAGCATGATGCCGGCCGCGGTCTCGACGTGCGGCGCGAAGACCACCTCGGGGCGCCGGGCGCGGATGACCTCGACGACCTCGTCGACAGGTGCCGGACTCCAGGCAGCTCGATGCTCGTCGGACTCGGGCCGCGCGAGGCAGACCGTGACATCGGTGGCGAACTCCCGGCATCCAGGATCTGCGACCAGCGGTACGAGAACAGGCCGTTGCGCACCACCAGGGCGCGGCGTCCCGCCGCGAGGTGCCGGGCCACCGACTCCATCGCATAGGTGCCGCCGCCGTTCACGATCGCGACGCTGTGCGCGTTGTACGCCTCGCGCAGGATGCCGAGGGTCTGCTGCATCGCGTCGATGAAGCGCTGCGACATGTGATTCAGGGAGCGGTCGGTGAAGACCACCGAGTACTCCAGCAGACCGTCCGGATCGATGTCAGCGCGGGGAAGACTCATGCCCCCAGCTTGGCACGCCGGTCCGTGCGTCGTCGGATCTCCTGCACGAGCAGCCGTCTCGCGCCCGATCTATGCGGGATGACGGCCGCCCAGCGCGGCCGTGAGCAGCTCGCCGGCCTCGACGACGGCATCCACCAGCCCCTCGCAGCGCTCCCAGGGCATCCGCAGCGTCGGGCCCATCAGCGTGACGGCGCCGACCAGCACGGAGTGCGAGTCGAACACGGGAGCGGCCAGGCCCGAGGTCGCCTCGAGCCGCTCGCCGACGGTGATCGCGTAGCCGGCGGCACGCGTCTCGGCGACGGCACGCCGCAGTTCGCGGGGGTCGGTGATCGTCGCGTCCGTGAGGGCGGGCAGCGGCTTCGACGTGATCTCGTCGAGCAGGTCGTCGCGCCAGGCGAGGATGACCCGGCCCGAGCTGCCCACGTGCAGCGGCTGGATGCGGCCGACGTACATCTCGCTGCGCAGGGCGTGACGCGTCTCGGCCAGGCCGGTGCACACCCGCGCCCCCTCCTCGGCGCGGAAGAAGCAGGCGGTCTCGCCGGTCTCGTCGCGCAGTGCGTTCAGGCGCGGTGCGAGCAGCTCGGTGAAGTCGCGGCTGCGGGCCGCCGGCCCGGCCCAGAACGCCATCCTCGCGCCGATGCGGAAGTCGTCGCCGGTGCGATCGAGGAATCCGTGCTGCACGAGGTTCCCCAGCAGACGGTGCGTCGTCGACGTCGGCAGCCCCGTGATCACGCGGATCTCGGCTGCGGTGCGCGTCGGTGCGGTGAGGGTGAAGGCGTCCAGGATCGCGGCGATCTTCCCCAGGACCAGGAGCGGCTGTTCTGCCATGCACTGATCCTATGGCGCCAACCGCTCTTCTCGAATTGTGAGAAACGACTTACTATGTGAGAACTGATTCCTCGAAGGGGAGGCTTCTCATGCCCGACTGGTACACCATGGGCGTCGTCGCGCTCGTCATCATCGCCGTCGTGCTCGCCATCGTCAGGTTCCGCATCAACCCCGTGATCGCTCTCGCCGTCGGCGCCGCCGGCATCGGGCTGCTCACCGGCCTCGGCCCGGTCGACACCGTGAAGACGATGACCACCGGCTTCGGCGAGGTCATGATGGATGCCGGACTCCTGATCGCCTGGGGCGTGCTGATCGGCGCGATGCTCAACGAGATGGGGGCGATCACCCGGCTGGTGGACACGCTGCTGCGCACCTTCGGCCCCAAGGGCATCCCGTACGCGCTCGGACTGTCCTTCGCCACTTATCTGCAGACGATCTTCATCGACGTCATGATCGTCATGGCCGCCCCGCTGGCCCGGCGCATCGCGCCGCGCCTCGGCAAGGCGGGCACCGGCATCATCGCGGCGACCTTTGCGATCAGCCTGGAGACGGGCATCGTGCTGATGGTTCCGGGTTTCGCCGCCGTCGCGCTCGCGGGCCTTCTGGGCGTGCCGCTCGGCATCATGATGCTCGGCGGATTCGCAATCGTCGTGCCCACCGTCATCCTCGCGATCATCGTGATGACCGTGCTGTTCCGGGCGGGCTTCTGGAACCCCGCACGCGACGAGGAGGAGACCATCCAGGACGAGCCCGCCGAGCAGGAGCCCGCCCTGGTGCGCGCCTCCGCGTCGGAGGACGGCGTCGAGCTGGACTCCACCCGCACCGGCACGCTGCGCACCGCTATCGGGGGAACGCCGAACCGGCATTCCTCCGGCGCGGCAGCCGTCGAGGCCCACGAGCCCCCGCTGCTGCTGCTTTTCGGCCCGATGCTCTCTGCACTCGCCCTCATCGCCGCCCAGGCGGTGCTCACCGTGATGGGAATCGAGAACCCCGTGATGCAGTTCCTCGGCGACCCGGTGATCGCCCTGCTGCTCGCCGTCATCGCGACCGGACTCGTCGGGCGCGCAGCCGTCGGCATCAAGCGGATCGAGAAGGCGCTGGTCAAGGGCTTCCAGGACGGCGGCCAGATCTTCGTGCTCACCGGCATCGGCGGGTCGCTCGCCGCGGTGATCGCGAAGGGCGACCTCGGTGAGGTGCTGAAGGGCTACTTCCAGGCGACCACTTGGGCACCGATCCTCGTGGTCTGGGTGATGGCCGCTCTGCTGCACATCGCGGTGGGGTCGGTCACGCTGTCGGCCATCACCGCCGCGGGCATCATCGCGCCGGCCGCGGCGAGCCTCGGGCTGAACCCGCTGATCATCGCCCTGGCCGCCGGCGCGGGTGCGCTGTTCTGCATCCACGTCACATCGAACACGTTCTGGCTGCTCAAGCTCTTCCTCGGCCAATCGGTGCGGGGTGCGCTGAAGACGGTGACGGTCGGCGTCTCGGTGGCGTCGGTCATCGCCCTCGGCATGACCCTGATCCTGTCCGTCTTCGTGCACTGAGAGGAGTGCTTCCCGTGACCACGTCACCCCTGCACGGCATCCGTGTGATCGAGCTCGGCAACTACATCGCCGCGCCGACCACCGGGCGCCTGCTCGCCGACTTCGGCGCCGACGTCATCAAGATCGAGCGTCCGCGCACCGGCGACGAGCTGCGTCGCTGGCGCCTCTACGCCGGCGACACATCGATGCTGTACCGCACCACGAACCGCGGCAAGCGCTCGCTCGTGGTGGATCTGCGCAGCGACGAGGGACGCGCGATCGTGCTGGACCTCATCCGCGGGGCCGACGTGCTGCTGGAGAACTTCCGCCCCGGCACGCTGGACCGATGGGGGCTGGACGCCGACACGCTCCAGCAGGCGAACCCGCGGCTGATCGTCGCCCGGATCTCGGCGTTCGGGCAGACCGGTCCCCTGTCCGCAAGGCCGGGGTTCGCGGCCGTCGCGGAGGCGTACGGCGGCTTCCGCGAACTGGTCGGCGAACCCGGGCGGCCGCCGAGCCGCACCGGAGTGTCGATCGGCGACACCATCGCAGGGATCTACGCCGCGTTCGGCGTGATGATGTCGCTCTTCGAACGGGAGCGAGGAGAAGAGGACGTCGCCCTGCCGCTGGATCGCCGCACGATCGACGTCGCCCTCAACGAGACGATGCTCTCGGTGACGGAATCGCTCATCCCGGAGTGGGAGGCGTACGGCATCCGGCGCGAACGCACCGGCGGGCGCATGCAGGGCATCGCACCCTCGAACGCGTACCTGTGCGGCGACGGGAAGAGCATCGTGGTCGCCGGCAACGGCGATGCGATCTTCCAGCGCTACATGACCCTGATCGGGCGGCCCGACCTGGCATCCGATCCCGCCCTGCAGTCGAACGAGGGACGCTGGGAGGCGCGCGACGTGCTCGACGACGCCATCGGCGCGTGGACCGCGCAGCGCACCAGCGCCGCGGCGCTGCAGACGCTGGACGAGGCCGGCGTGCCGGCCGGCCCGATCTACACCGCCGAGGACGTCAGCGCCGACGAGCAGTATGCCGCTCGCGGAATGATCCAGCGCTTCGACGTGCACGACGGCGAAGAGCTGCGCAAGGACGTGGGTTTTCCGGGAATCGTCCCGGTGATCGGCGGCGTGTCGCGGCCCATCACCGCGCTCGGCCCCGACCTGGGGCAGCACACCGCAGAGATCCTCGCCGAGCTCGGCTGGCACCACGGCCGGATCGACGACTACGAGATGAGGATGCGATGAGCGTGCAGTACCGGGATGTCACGCTGCGGGACGGCCTGCAGCTGGCGGGTAAGAACCTCCCGACCGAGCGGAAGATCGCGCTGGTGCGGGAGCTGTTCTCGCTCGGCGTCGAGCACCTCGAGGTCGGCTCCATGGCCCGGCCCGATCTCGTGCCCACCATGGCAGACACCCTCGACGTGGTCGCGGGGCTGGACGTCGCCGATCGCGAGCGGGTCTGGATCTGGACCGCGACCCCGCGTCACGTCGAGCGCGCCGCGGCCGCCGGCGTGCGCGGGTTCCAGTACTGCTTCTCGGCATCCGACAGTCACAACCGGGCGAACATCGGCCGCGACACCGAGGCCTCCCTCGCGGCGATGCCCGACGCGATCGCCGCAGCATCCGCAGTGGGCGGGCGCGTGCAGCTGTGCATCGCGACCTCGTTCACGTGCCCGTTCGAAGGGGTGGTGCCGATCGACCGGTTCCAGGCGATCCTCGACGACCCCCGCACGGAGGGGGCCGTCGACGTCGTGGTGTGCGACACCCTCGGACAGGCGGACCCCGGAGAGGTGCACCGTCGTGTCGCGCTCGCCAACGAGCGCCGCCCCGAGCTCGGCATCGTCTACCACGGCCACGACACCTGGGGGCTGGGCGTGGCCAACGCCGCCGCCGCGGTGGAGGCCGGAGCGGATGTCGTCGACGGCGCGCTGGGCGGGCTGGGCGGATGCCCGTTCGCTCCCGGCGCCTCCGGGAACACCGCGCTGGAGGATCTCGTGTTCGCGTTCCGTCCGGACTGGCTCGACGTCGGCGCCTTCGAGACCCTGGTGCGGCTCGGCGAGGAGATCACCGGGTCGGTCGGCGAGCCGAACCGGTCTCGCGCCCGCGCAGGGGCGCGCAGCGAGGCGCATGCGTTCCCCTGGGTGCTGCCGGCCTGACGCCCGGGTCGGCGGGGACTCGAGGTGCGCCTCATCCACAGCGGCGGCACGATCGACGCCTGAACCGCTCAGCGCTGCCACCCGTCCTGCGGGCGGCGGCTGGGCGTCTACGGGATCAGACGGTCGACCAGCTCGAAAGTGTCGTACTGCTGGTTCCAATCGCCGAAGTGGCCATCATCACGGACGATCTGCGTGCCGCCGAGACGATCGAACATCAGCCGCCCCTGATTCGCGTCGCATCCGTACGGGTCGACGACCGAGTTGATGAAGTACAGGTCACCGGCATTCGCGCGGATGCGCTCCCAGTCGTAGGAGTCCTGCAGCACCGGCTCCTCGGACTCGTTCACCTTCGTGGCGTACCCGGCGACCAGAATCGTCTGGGCCACCGGCGTCTCGAGATGCTCCGTCAGCGCGAGCAGCAGCGCGGCACCGCCGGAGTGCCCGATCAGCACGGTCTCGGCGTCGAAGTCGTGCGCGGCGAGCACGGTCGGCAGGAACTCCGCGATCGGATCGACGTTGATGCGGGGATACGACGGCCGTTCCACCCGGTAGCCGCGGTCCGTCAGCCGGCCGTCGAGCCAGGGGTACCAGGCCACATCCGGACGTCCCCCGGTGCCGTGGAAGATGATCGCGCTCCTGCTCATCGGATGATGATAGCGGCGCGATCGTGCGCGGGACCCCTCGGCCGCGTCAGGCTGCCCCGTCCAGGGCCTCCGGAATCGGCATCGACCACTCCGCCGGCGCAACGTAGCGTGGTGGCGTGAGCACTCCGTTCCCCGCCTCCGTGTACGCCGCCCGCCTCGACCGCGCCCGCGCTCTGACCGCCGAGGCCGGTCTCGACGCGATCGTCGTCGGTCCCGGTCCCGACCTGTCGTACCTGGCCGGCGTCGAGGGAGACACGATCGAACGGCTCACCGCACTGGTGATCCCGGCGACGGGGGAGCCGACCGTCGTCGTGCCGCGCATGGAGCTCGCGAAGGTGCGCGACACCGCCGTCGGCGCACTCGGGCTCGCCGTGGCCGACTGGGTCGACGGCGAGGATCCCTATGCACTCGTGACCGCCGCGATGGGCGGGACGGTCACCCGCTTCGGCGTCGCGGATGCGCTGCCTGCCCTGCACGTTGTCCCGCTGACCACGCGCTTGGACGCCAGGCCCGAGCTCGCGACCCCTGTGCTGCGGGAGAGCCGCATGATCAAGGACGCGGCGGAGGTGGCGGAGCTGCGTCGTGCCGGCGATGCGATCGACGCCGTGCACCGCCGGGTGCCCGGATGGCTGCGCGCCGGCCGCACGGAGCGCGAGGTCGCCGCGGACATCGCCGCAGCGATCGTCGAGGAGGGGCACCGCACCGTCGAGTTCGTGATCGTCGCGTCGGGTCCGAACGGCGCGGATCCGCACCACGAGGTGTCGGACCGGGTGATCGAGGACGGCGACATCGTGGTGGTGGACATCGGCGGCGCGGTACCCGCCGGGTACAACTCCGACAGCACCCGCACGTATGCGGTCGGCACACCGGATGCCGAGGCTGCGCGCCTGATCGCCGTGCTCGTGCGCGCCCAGCAGGCCGCCGTCGATGCGGTGCGGCCCGGCGTCACGGCCGAGCAGGTGGATGCCGCCGCGCGCGACGTGCTCGCCGCTGAAGGTCTCGGCGACGCGTTCCTGCACCGGACCGGACACGGGATCGGCGTCACGACGCACGAGGAGCCGTACATCGCGCCGGGCAACGCGCTGCCGCTGCGCGAGGGCATGGCTTTCAGCATCGAGCCCGGGATCTACTTCCCGGGCGAATGGGGTGCCCGCATCGAGGACATCGTCGTCGTCACCGCCGACGGCTGCGCGAACCTCAACAACACCCCGCACGTGCTGACGCCCGCCGTCTCGTGAGCCACCGGGGAGAACGAGTTCTTCTCAGCATCCTGCGTCTCGCCTGGCCCCCGCCAGTACGAGAGTGAACACATCCGGTGAATCGAGGGCACGTGCGATGACGAGGCCGCCCTGGACCGCGGCGACGACTCGGACTGCCCGGTCGCGCGAGTCGCTCAGTCCCGATTCCTGAAGCGCCGCCGTGAGCGACTCGATCCATTGACCGAAGTACCGTCTGATCGCCACGGCGAAACGGTCGCGCTCCCGCCCGATCGCGAACATGCCCTGAAGGCACACCCGCTGGCCCGAGTGGAAGTAGGAATCGACCTCATCGAACATCGACTCGACGCCCCCGGACGTCCCGTCGCGGAGTGGGGCGAAGATGCGCTCGTGGAACCAGCGGTCGACGTCATCGAGCACGGCCTCCGCCATCGCCTCCTTGCCCCCGGGGAAGAAGTTGTACAGGCTTCCACGGCCCAGCCCCGTCGCTGACTCGAGGACCGCCATGCTGGCCCCTTCGTACCCGTGATCCCGGAACGCTTCCGCAAGCAGCGGGATGGTGCCTTCGCGCGACGTGGCAGCCTTGCGCATGCCGGTCAGAGCCCCAGCTCGGTCAGCCCCGGGTGGCTGTCCGGGCGAGGACCCAGCGGCCAGTGGAACAGGCGGTCGGAGTCGAGGATCGGGACGTCATTGATCGAGGCCAGCCGTCTGCGCATCAGCCCGTTCTCGTCGAACTCCCAGTTCTCGTTCCCGAACGAGCGGAACCACTGCCCGTCCGCGTCATGGGACTCGTACACGAACCGCACAGCGATGCGGTCGCCTCCGAACGCCCAGACCTCTTTGATGAGCCGGTAGTCGAGTTCCCGCTCCCACTTCTCCGTCAAGAACGCGACGATCTCGTGCCTTCCGGTGACGAATCTGTCTCGATTGCGCCACGCACTGTCGTCCGTGTACGCCAGTGAGACCCGTTCGGGATCACGCGTGTTCCAGGCGTCCTCCGCCGCTCGCGCCTTGACCGCAGCGCCTTCCGACGTGAACGGGGGAAGCGGGGGTCGCTGGCGCATCGGAACTCCTGAGAAGACACGGCCCATTTTGACCGATCGTTACAAGCATCTTGATGTACTGATCGGTAAAACGCAACCGTGACGACGCGCGAGTCAACCGGATGCCGCCATGAAGGCCCGTCCGCACAGCGCTTCCACGAACAACGCCCGGCAGCTGCGCGAAGCAGCGACCGGGCGTGATCTCCGTGGAGCCTAGGAGATTCGAACTCCTGACATCCTGCTTGCAAAGCAGGCGCTACGGCTCATCCCGAGGCCCGGGATCCCGCTGAATCATGGGGATCCTGGGCCTCGGTCATCCGGCCCTGTTGGGTGTAGTTGTGGCACGAATGGCCCCTTAGTGGCACGAGTATGGCACGCCCGAATGACGATCTACAGCCTCAACTAAGGAGCGGCCAATCGAGTGCCCTGCTGTATGTCGGCGCTGGTAGGCTCCTCCGACTCGTAGTATCGGTGTATGCGTAGCGTCGAGTTGTTTGCCGGTGGAGGTGGCTTGGCTCTCGGAACCCACCTCGCCGGGTTCTCTACCGAGATCGTGGCGGAATGGGACCGCTGGAGTTGCGACACTCTCAGGGAGAATCAGTCAGCAGGGCATCCGCTCGCTCAAGGAATGGACGTTCGCGAAGGCGATGTCCGAGGTATCGACTGGAGCGGCGTGGAGGACGGCGTCGCGCTCGTGAGCGGAGGCCCGCCTTGCCAGCCGTTCAGCGGTGGCGGCAAAGGACGAGCGGCTGATGACCCCCGAGACATGTTCCCGGCAACGGCAGAGGTCATCCGAACGCTACGCCCGCGCGCCTTCATCATCGAGAACGTCAGAGGTCTGACGCGTAGCGCCTTCTCGGACTACTACTCCTACATCCAACTCCGTCTCGCGCATCCGGAACTCGCCCCACGCTCGGGTGAGTCCTGGTCCGAACATCTGGCACGCCTCCAAGCCGAGCACACATCGGTGCGGTCCGATCTCCAGTACAACGTGTTGCCCACGCTCGTCAACGCGGCGAACTACGGAGTCCCGCAGCAGCGCTGGCGAGTGTTCTTCGTCGGGTTCCGATCTGACGTCGATGCCGAATGGTCATTCCCTGAACCGACCCATTCGGCGAGCGCGCTGCGGTACGAGCAAGACGTCACCGGTGAGTACTGGGACCGGCACAAGGTCGCGCACAAGTACCGAGTCAGCCCCCTCGCGCGAGCGGGCTCCGCATCCCAGCCAGCGGAAGCCCCGACCGACCGACCGTGGCGAACCGTGCGAGATGCTATCGGGGACCTCCCGTCACCGACTGAGAACGGTAGCCGACGGTTTCTCAACCATGTTCTCCAGCCCGGTGCTCGGTCGTACCCTGGACACACGGGATCGAGTCTCGACGCCCCGTCCAAGGCTCTAAAGGCCGGTGTGCATGGTGTTCCGGGTGGGGAGAACATGTTGCGCCGCGCGGACGGAAGTGTCCGCTACTTCACGGTTCGCGAAGCGGCACGTCTGCAGACCTTCCCGGACAGGTATCGGCTTCACGGACCCTGGAGCGAAGCCATGCGTCAACTCGGCAATGCGGTGCCGGTCATGCTCGCTCAGACCGTTGCGGCGTCAGTACACGAGCACCTCGCCCTCGCAGATCTGCGTGCAACGCTGCGTGCTCGGAAGAGTCCCGCCGATCACCAGCGGGCGTGGGCATGACCGACCCGTACAATCCGCTCGCTATGGAAAGCCTCGCGCACAGCATCGTCACGCGCATGTTGGAAACGGATCCAACACCACTCGACAACGTGCCGCGCTTCACCGGTGCAGGTGTCTACGCGATTTACTACCGAGGTCAACACTCGGCCTATTCATTGCTCAGAGATGCCAACCAAGACAGGTTTTCCGTACCCATCTACGTCGGCAAGGCTGTCCCTAAGGGCGGCCGTCGAGGGATCGATGTCGCCGCCAGCACGGTGACCAGGGCGCTCGCTGATCGCATCAGAGAGCACGGAAATAGCATCCGCGCCGCATCGAACCTGGACATCGCGGATTTCACGGTCCGCTGGCTGGTGGTCGAGGACATTTGGATTCCTCTGGGCGAATCTGCTCTGATCCGCGAGCATCGCCCGGTGTGGAACGCGCTGGTTGACGGGTTCGGGAATCACGACCCCGGCAGGGGTCGCATCAACGGTGTTCGTTCGCGATGGGACACACTCCACTCTGGTCGTGCATGGGCCAGGAACTACCCGGCGCGGTCGGAGAGCATTAGCGGCATTGAGCAAGATGTCGCAGAGTACCTCCGGTCCCGGCTATAGCCTCGGGGATAGGACCGTGGAACCTGAACGATCGAGCGCCCCGGAACGCTCAGAGACGGGGCGCCCGATCGCGGGACGCTACGACCGCACAGCGAACTGGTCGGCCTCGACTTCGCGAGACGCCATGATGTCGAACCGGCGCGCCTCCTCCGCAAGCCCCGGGATCTCCGCCGCCTGAGCCTCTCGGTACCCCTCCGGATCGACGCGGTACAGGTCGGTCCATGCCCCGGTGGTGACCTGACCGGCGATCGCCTCGGTCATCACTCGCGCCCATGCGGCGGGGAGGGCGATCTCCTGCTCCGCCTGGATGCGCTCGGCGGCGGGCTCGTGGCCAATCTCCCCGAGCCGGTCGAACGCGAAGGCCTGGATCTCGGCCACGATGTCGTCGTGGTGCGTCGAATCCTTGACCCCTGGCATCGTCGGAAGCCAGTCGAGGAGAGAGATGATCGTTCGCAGATCCGCCGAGGCGAGGATCTGCTCCGGGCGACGGCCACGGTCCAGGTCCGCCTGGATCCGCTCGCGCCGGTGAAGGGCGACCTGGATCTCGTCGGCAGTGCTCGGGCTGAGCGCATCGAGGATCTCGTCCCGGCTGGGTCCGCTGATCGCGGGGACGGCGGGGATCTGCGCGGCAAGATCCCCGTTCGCTTTCTCTCGCATGGATCGGCGGCGGTCGTTGAGCGCGCCGGGTGCGAGTGTGCGGTCCTGGTGGGTGATCGCGGCTCGGCTTGCCTCCTGGTGGCGGGCGAACTGGGCGGGGTGGGTGGTGGTCATGATGAAGTCCGATCTGTGGATGAGGGTGTGGATAGGTGGATAGATCTATGGGAGTCGGTGGGATCTCGTCCTCCAGACGTTCGTATATCCATCTCAGACGCTCTCTGCTCGCGTCTGCCGAGCGTTCTCGCCGTCCAGAGCGTCCTGGAGGGCCTCGGCGTCCTGCTCCGGTAGATCGCCGTCTAGGGCGTCGGCTTCGCGGACCTTGCCGAGCCATGAGCCGAGAACTGCCGCGACCTCAGCGATACCACTGTCGGGCTGAGGCTGGTAGAGGCCGAGGAGGCGGGCGCGGTGATCCATGATCCGGAGCATCCGATCGATCGCCCCGAGATGCCCACTCGTGATCTGCCGAGCGATCGACCGCTGGAGGAGATCCAGTCTCTCCAGTTCGATCTCTCGCAGTTGGAGAGCCGCCTCCCGGGGGATCGCCTTGAGTGCGCGATCCACGGCCTTGCGTGAGGCGCTCCGGTGCGCATATCCGAGTTCGCGGGCGATGCGTTCGTAGGAGTAGCCGAGGAGGCGCAGATCCAGCGCCTTCGCCTCCCGCTCCCGAGCCGTCGCGGCGATCTGCGTTCGGGTCTTGCCTTTGGTCGTGGTCATGCTCGTACCTCCGATGTGTCCTGATCCATGCGGGTCCCGATCTCCGGCTCGTAGAGAGTCATGAGAGCGACGAGGAGGTCGCGGAGGTCCCGGGCCTCGGCTCGGTTCGCCGCCGCCTCCGCTGAGAGGGCTCCGACGTACCGGCGCACGGCGTCAGAGATCCACTCCTGCGAGTAGTCCATTGCCTTCTTGAAGCCGCGCAGGGCGTATGCGCGATCGTCTTTCGCCTTCCGGAGGCCGACCCGCTCCGGGTGGTCGAGGGTGCGGCGGATCTGGGTGAGGAGAGCATCTCTCGCGTGGGTGGCTGTCGTCGCGGCTCGGGATGCGGCGCGCTGTTGGGCGATCTCCTCGCGGGCTTGGCTGAACTCCCGCATCTGTCGCTTCGTCATGATGCTTCCCTCCGGTCGATGTCGAGGTCGTGCTTGTCCGCGTAGGCGCGGGCGCGCTGGCTGAGGTCCCAGTAGTTGCCGTCGAGTGGTTCGCCGTTATGCCGGCGTCGTTCGACCTCGGCCCAGAGGTCGCGGATCTCCTCGTCTGCCTTCTCGACGGTGAGGGGGTCGGCGTTCTCGGTGCCAGTGCCGGTCATGGCTCGGAGGTCGCGAACCCAGAGGATTTGCGCGCGGCTAGCGCGGCGCGGAACTCTGCGGCCTGCTCCTCGCTTCGTTGAGGGGAGGTCACTTGTCAGTCCGATGGCTGCTGATCCGTCGCTGGCGAGATGGTTTGTCTGCTCGTCGCTGGAGACGGCGTGGCCGATCTTCTGGGAGTCGCCCGACTGGTCGGGCTTTGCCCCGGCCATACCGGAGGGATCGGCCTTTAGAGATCTGGAGAGATCTGTTCTTCTGATCGTGCTCAGATCTTGAGCACCTGGGTGTTCAGATTCTGACCACCGGGTGCGCAGGTCTTGAGCACCGAGCGCGGATGCGGGCTCCTCGGGCGGGGTGATGTCGTGCTCGAAGGCGTGCTGGGTGCTCAGATCTTGAGCACCGGGGAGACGCTCGGTGAGGGCGATCCGGTAGACGTGCGCGCGGTTGCGGCGGCTCTCCTTGATCTCCAGGACGCGGGCGCGGCGGAGAGCCTCGATCGTCGCGCTCGCCGTATTCCTGCTCCCGATCCCGGAGAGGCGGGCGATGCGTGCAATGCTCGCGCCGGTGGTGATTCCGGTTCTCCAGTCGGCGCAGGTGTAGAGCGCGGCGTAGACGGCGATGCCGTTGGGTCCGATGCCGAGGGCGGCGGCCTGATCCTGGAGCCAGGTGGGCACCTTCGCGTAGCCGGTCTCGTTCTTCGTCATCGTGCGCTCCCGTCGCTGGTGGGTGTCGTCGGTGCTGGAGGGGTGTCAGGCGTCTACGCCGAGGAGTGCTCGGAGCCGGGGGACGGGCACCAGGATCCTCTTGCCGATATGCAGTGCTGGAATCTCTCCGCGCTTCACGGCTTCGTCGGCGCTCCAGGAGTGGATGCCGAGGATCTCGGCGGCTTCCTTGACAGAGCAGGTGGCGCGCCCGTCGAGGTCCTCGATCGTGAGGGTAGGTCGCTCGGGTGCCGTGGTCGTGTTGGACATGTGCGGGACTCCGTTTCGGTCGATGATGTCGGGCGTCGTTCGATCAGTCTAGGCTGTGTTGGCGACACGATTTACCGTCTGACCAGGTACTTTGTTCCCATCATGAGAACTAAGTAGAGCCCACGGTGAGATCTGGAGTGAACGCAGGAAAGATCAGATCAGGCGCAGAAACCAGGCGCTCAAACGGAAGGCAGACCCCATGACCACGACCGCCAGAAAAGGTTCCAGAATCGACTTCGGATCCGTCCGGAAACTGCCCTCCGGGCGGTGGCAAGCCCGCTACCTCGACCCGGCAGGCAGGCCCATGACCGGCCCCCGAACGTTCGACACGAAGCGGGAGGCGCTCGATCACCTCGCCGCCGTCCGCTCCGACCGGATGCGCGGAACCTACATCGATCATCGCGCCGGACTCGTCCCCTTCGGCCCCTACGCCGCCGACTGGATCGCCCACGGAGGACGCCGAGGATCCCTCGCGCCCAAGACTCGGGACCTTCACGAGTCCACGCTCGCCGGTCCCCTCGCCCCGCTCCAGCAGATGCCGATCGCCTCGATCACGCCCGCTCAGGTGCGTGCCTGGTACACCAAGGCAGGGCGAGCCCTCGCGGTATCCGCGAAGCGCCAGGGCGGCGACGGAGCATCTCGGCTCCGACAGGCGTACAGCCTCCTCCGGGCGATCATGGCGACCGCAGTCCGTGACGGGATGATCCCCGCGAACCCCTGCCAGATCGACCGAGCCGGATCGGTGAAGCACGCGGAGCGCCCCTACATGAGCGCGGAGGACCTCGGGCGGATCGTCGCGGCGATGCCGACGACGTGGCACCTGCCGATCCGGGTGATGTTCGGCGCGCATCTTCGACTCGGAGAACTCCTGGCACTCCAGCGCCGCGACTACGCGGGAGGCGTGCTCGTCATCGAGCGGCAGATTGTCCGCGTTGGCGGCGAGGAGATCGAGAGCGGCACCAAGACCGGCAACGTCCGGAAGGTCGATCTCCCGCCGAGCATCGCCGCTGACCTGGAGGCTTACCTCTCGACGGCTCCCGGATTCGGGAAGGCTCCGATGTTCCCCGGTGCGGACGGTGAGCGGTTCACTGGCGGGGCGATCGGTCAGGCATGGCGGAAGGCGGCTCGGAAGGTCGGTCTGTCAGAGTTCCGCCTCCATGATCTCCGCCACGCGAGCCTCACCCTGGCCGCTCAGGCGGGCGCGACGACCCGCGAACTCATGGCGCGAGCCGGGCACTCGACCGCTCGCGCGGCTCTGCTCTACCAGCACGCGGCGGAGGAGCGCTCCGGGGCGATCGCGGCGGGCATGGATGCCCTCTCCGGAGGCTCGATCGGGACGGCTACTGGCACGACCATGGCACGAACGGCCCTCGAAGCCACGAGAAAGTCCCCTGCTCAGAAGACCGAAAATGCCATCTGATCAGGGGACTTCAATGATGTGGAGCCTAGGAGATTCGAACTCCTGACATCCTGCTTGCAAAGCAGGCGCTCTACCAACTGAGCTAAGGCCCCGAGCGGGAGGATTCCCGCGGGTGATCCGCGAGCGGAGTGTGGGGCTACCAGGACTTGAACCTGGGACCTCTTCATTATCAGTGAAGCGCTCTAACCGCCTGAGCTATAGCCCCGTCAACCTCCAGAACTTTACCGGAACATCCGCGAAAATCCGAATCGAGTCAGGTCCGTCCGATCAGTCGCCGGCGCGCAGGTTCGCGGTGCCCGCCGAAACCGATGCGTCGATGCGGTTCGACGAGCTCGAGGACTCCTGCAGGTCGCTGTTCAGCGTGCCCGCGGACACGTCCCGGCGGATGCTGTAGACGTCGTCCGGAACCGTCAGCGTGAGCTGACCGGCCGACACGTCCAGCGACACCTCGCGCGGCACCGCGGACAGCTCGGCGGTCAGTCGTCCCGCCGAGACCGTGAACTCGGCGTCGCGGACATCCGCGAGCGCGATGTCGGCACGGCCGGCGTTGACGTCAGCGTCCAGGCTCCGAGCCGAACCGTTCAGGTTCAGCGCGCCGGCGTCGACCGTGGCATCCAGCTCGCCGAACTCGCCGTCGACATGCAGCGCGCCCGCCTGCACGTCGAAGTCCGCATCCATGCCGCTGAGCGACTCGGGCAACAGCAGGGTGACGGTCTCGCTCTCGTGCAGCCAGTCCGGCAGGAACCAGTTCCAGCCCCGGTCGGGACTGCGCACCTTCAGCTCGTCGCCGTCACGGTACACCCGCCAGCCGTCGAGATCTCCGCCGTCGCTCTCGAGCCGCGCCTGCGCGCCGTCGTAGAACTCGACCCGGACGTCGGCGGCGTCGACCGAGAGGTCGAGATCTGTCACTCCGGTGACTGCGGTCGACGTCGAGGTCGGCCCCGTCGACAGCTGGTTCGCTCCCGCGAACGCTGCGGCCGCCGCGCTGCCGGCGATCGCCACGCCGCCGACCACCGCTGTGACCACGGTGATCGCGCCGATCCCCGCCTTCATGGTCGTATTCATCGGATGCCTCCTGTCTGGGGCGCGGTGCCGTGCTGGCCGGCTGCGCCCGGTGAACCCTGGTTCTCGATGTGGGCGAGCGCCGCGAGCACCCGGCGGTTACCGGACTCGTCGGGCTCGAACCCGAGCTTCTGGAAGATCGAGGTGATGTGCTTCTCGACACTCGCCTCGCTGAGGAACAGCACCGCCGCGATCGCCTGGTTGGACTTGCCCTCCGCGACCAGGGCGAGCACGGTGCGCTCGCGGTCGGTGAGCCGCAGCATCCGCTCGTCGCGGTTGCGCCGTGTGAGCAGCTGCGCGACCACCTCGGGGTCGAGCACCGTGGCGCCGTCCGCGATGCGCTGCACCGTCTCGACGAAGTCCGCGACATCCGCCACGCGATCCTTGAGCAGATAGCCGAGCGGGCCGCCCTGGGCGGCGATGAGGTCGGACGCGTAGCGCTCCTCGACGTACTGCGACAGCACGAGCAGGGGGAGCTGCGGATGCGTGGTGCGCAGGCCGAGTGCCGCGCGGATGCCCTCGTCGGTGAACGTCGGCGGCAGCCGCACGTCGAGGATGCAGAGCTGCGGATCCTTCTCGGCGACGCTGTCGGTCAGCTCGGCGGTGTCCGGAAGTGCGGCGACCACCTCGTGTCCGGCGTCCTCGAGGAGGCGCACCAGGCCCTCGCGCAGCAGCACGGAGTCCTCGCAGATCAGGACGCGCATGGCACCGTCACCTCCAGTGCGGTCGGACCGCCGATGGGGCTGTCCAGCCGGAACGTGCCGCCGGCGGCGAGCACCCGGTTCGAGATGCCGTCGAGGCCGCCACCGGGCTGCACCTGCGCGCCGCCCATGCCGTTGTCCTCGACCCGCGCCCAGAGCACGCCACCCTCGCGGGTGCGCACCACGACGCGGCATTCGCTGGCCCGGGAGTGCTTGGCCGCGTTGGTCAGCGACTCCGCGATGGCGAAGTAGACCGCGGCCTCGGCATCGCGGCATCCGCGCTTCGACGGGCTCAGCGACCCGATGTTCTGGGTTCCTGAGCTTGTCGAAGGATCGAGCCGTACGTCGAGCTGCACGGGGATGTGCGACCGGCTCGCCAGCGCCGAGAGCGCCGCGTCGAGCCCGCGATCGTCGAGCACGGAGGCGTGAATGCCGCGCGCCAGCTGGCGCAGCTCGGTGATCGCGGCCTTGGTCGAGGTGTGCGCCTCGTCGATGAGCGCCTTCGCGGCGGCGGGGTCGCTGTCGATCTTCTGCTGCGCCAGGCCCAGCGTCATCCCGACCGAGACCAGGCGCGGCTGGACACCGTCATGCAGATCGCGTTCGATGCGCGTGCGCTCCACGTCGGCGGCGCGAACCGCGCCCTCGCGCTGCGCGCTGGTGGTGCGCACCTGCTGGGTGAGCTCGGCCTCGCGGCTCGGCACGATGAGCGCGCGGGTCAGCACGCGGTGCAGCAGCGCCAGCCCGATGATCATGGCAGCGCAGGCGAGTGCGCCGAGAATGCCGGCCAGGGGAGCCCAGGTCGCACGGATGCCGCCGCCCCAGGCGCCCTGGACGGTCTCGGCTCCGGTCAGCGGCGCGAAGGCGATCATGGCCCAGACGATTCCGCTCCAGAACAGGCGCAGCACGATCGCTCCGGCGATGCAGGCGAGGGTGAAGTTCACCAGTGCCCGCCACATACGGCCGTCGACGGCCTGCCGGCCGAGGGCGCGGAGCCACCCGCCGAAACCCGGGCCGGTCTGCGGGCGCCACTGCAGGCGAGACACCCCGAGCCCGTACAGGCCGTCGGCGCGCGCGACCTCGAACCAGCCGACGCCGAACAGCGCGTACACGAGACCGACGAGAAGGACGAGGCCGATGCCGAAGACGAGCAGCGTCGCCAGTCCCGCAGTGAGAAGACTGGTGAGAGCGGCGAGGACGCCGGCGCCGACGACGCCGAGGCCTGCGAGCTGCAGGATCGTCAGGGCGATGCGCAGTGGCGGCTTGGGTCGCTCCGCGACCGGTGCGGCGAGGGCCGGTCCGGCGGACGGGGCCGGGGGAGCCGGCGGCGGAGGAGGAGTCGGATTCGTGGTCATGGCATCCACGCTACGCAGGCGCGTGTTTCCGCGATACGGAGGAACCCCTACAGTCCGTTTCGGGTTTTCCCTACCCCTCGCTCACCTGCGAGCGTTTCGTCTCACTCGCTGCGCTCCCTCGCTCAACGACCACGGTTCCCCCTCGGAACAGCGGCATCAGCACCGAGTCCACGATCTCCTCGACGTCGACTTCCTGGATCCGCCGGAACACCAGCCGATCCCGCAGCAGCGCCTGCCCGATGTCCAGCCGCAGATCCGTCACCGCGTCGGCGGAGATCTCCCCGCGCTGCACCCCACGAAGCACGACCTCGCGCGTCATCCTTCGTCCCATTCCCTGAGACAGCTCGCCCGGATCGACCAGCGCCTCCGACAGCACTCCTCGCATCGCCTCTCCCAAGGGTCCCGACAGCAGTTCCGCCGTCCGCCCCAGCAGCGCGCATAGATCCTCGCGCAGCGAACCTGTGTCCGGCACTCCCTCGCCGTCGCGCATCAGCGCATAGGCCGTGTCCCGCACCAGTTCCGGTTTCGAGCCCCACCGCCGGTAAAGCGACGCCTTGCCGGCGCCGGCCCGCTCCGCCACTCCCTCCATGGTCAGCCCTGCGTATCCGACCTCGCCGAGTTCCGCGAGCACGGCCGCGTGGATCGCCCCGACCAGCGCTTCACCGCGCCGCCGCGTCTCACCCACGGGTCACCCGCCCGGTTCCGCCGTCGACGGTCACCCGCTCGCCGTCAGCCAGCACCGAGGTCCCGTCCCCCGTCCCCATCACCGCGGGCAGCCCGTACTCCCGGGCGACGATGGCGGCGTGCGAGGCGATCGATCCGGTGTCGACCACGACGGCCGAGGCGCGCAGGAAGAGCGGCGTCCAGGCGGGATTCGTGTACGGGCAGACCAGCACGTCCCCCTGCTGCAGCCGGGGGAAGTCGGCGACGTCGCGGATGACGCGCACCGGTCCGGTCGCGCTCCCGCCTCCGGCGGGGGCGCCGGTCACCAGGGCGTCCTCATCGTCATCGCGCCGGAACACGTCACGCACGTCGACCACCGGGATGCCGGCGAGTTCTGCGCGCCGCGCGGCGCGTGCCACGACCAGTCCGCGCAGCCGCTCGACGCTCTCCTCGCTCATCGTCGCGACGTCGGGGATGCCGGCGACTTCATCCCAGCGCAGATGGAAGACGTCGAACTGTTCGTCGAGCGCCCCGGCATCCTGCATCCGCCGGCCGATCTCGAGCAGCGCGCGACGCAGCGCCGGCAGCGACGCGGTGAAGAAGAAGTGACTGTCCTCGCGGTAGGCGACGCCGGCCTGCGCCGCGCGCACCCAGTGCCGCGCAGCGGCCTGCAGCACCTTCGGGCGAAGCAGCGGATGCCGCAGCAGCTGCCGCAACGCGATCTCGGAGCGTGAACGGCGGTCATCCTGCGGCGGGCTGTCGACGAGCCCGGCCACCATGCCGACGATCACCTCGGGGGATTCCGCGAGCGTGGGCGGGCTGACCAGCAGCGGCGACGCCGTCTCCTTGCGCCCGAAGTCGTGCCGGAAGGCACCCAGCGCCGCGGCGAAGCCGGGGAACCGATCCAGCTCGGCGACGACCTCGTCGGGCGTCTTCGCCGCGAAGAGCTCACGCAGCGCCGCATCCGCCCGGACCATGCCGGCCATCTCGGCCAGCGCGCGTTCGGATGCCGCGGTGCGCGTCGGCGCCCCGCCGGTGAGCTCGGCGAGCAGTTCGCGTCGGCCGAGCAGCGCGGTGACGATGCCGAGGCGGATGACGGCGATCGCCGTACCCGGAAGGTAGTCGATGCGCATGTCGCGGCTGAGCTCCATCAGGCTGATGGCGCGGTCGGGCACCTGCAGCAGGTCCCTCCAGCGGAGGTCGGCCAGGGGGAGGGCGTCGAGTTCGTCGGCTTCGCTCAGCAGCTGTGCCAGCCGCGGGTCGTGCGTGGCGTCCTCGGGGTGGAAGTGCAGTGCCTTGCGGATGACCTTGAACGGGGTCAGCAGCACCCCCGGACCCGGACGCATGTGCGGCGGCACGAATCCTGTGACAACCCCGGCCTCCTCCACCAGGAAGTCGGTGAACGCTCCGCGGATGCCGTAGTACACGGTGATCTGCCGCATCATGTCGGCCGGCCCCCGGCCGAGCCAGGTCGTGACATCCATGGGATAGGGCCGCACCGGCAGGTACTCGCTGAAGATCATGCTCTGCACGCGCTCGCGCCGATTCAGCTTCCGCGGTTCGGGTGGCAGGGCGGTCATCGGACGCGCCTGCAGGATGTGCGCCGTGCCGTCGGCGATGGCCCACTCCATGTCCTGCGGGCCGCCGAAGTGCGTCACGGCCGCGCGCGCGTAACCGGCAAGGGCGGCGAGCCGGCTCGCGCTGAGCAGGCGGACGCCGGATTGCGCAGGGGTGTCGTGCCGGATGCCGCCGTCGGCATCCGGCCTGATCGCGACGTCGGCGCGCCCCGCGGTCCACTTCTGCAGCACGCCGTCCTGGTCGAGCTCGTAGTGCTCAGGCGTCACCATGCCCGAGACCACCGCCTCGCCGAGGCCGGCCGCGGCGTCGACGATGATGCGGTCGCGCCGGCCCGTCACCGGATCGGCCGAGAACATCACGCCTGCGACGTCCGCGTCGACCAGCAGCTGCACGACGACGGCGATCCGCACCCCGTCGGGGTCGACGCGCCGCTCACGCCGGTACGAGACCGCGCGATCGGTCCACAGCGATGCCCAGCACCGGCGCATCGCATCGAGCACGGCGTCGACTCCGACCACATTCAGATAGGTGTCCTGCTGCCCTGCGAAGGCCGCGCCCGGCAGGTCCTCCGCTGTCGCGCTCGACCGCACGGCGACCGCCGCGTCCGGCCCGAGCCTGCGATAGGCATCGGCAACGGCGGGCCTCAGATCCTGCGGGATGGGCGCCCCCTCCAGCATCCGTCGCAGCTCCGCGGGCTCCGCGTCGGCGACTCGTTCCGCCAGCCCGACCGCTTGCGCCGCGGCCGCATACGCGTCGGTCGTGACGACGAACCCGCTCGGCACGGGCAGCCCCGCGCGCCGCATCTCCCCGAGGTTCGCGCCCTTCCCCCGACCGTCGCCATCTCCCGTGCCTCGTCCAGTCCGACCACCATAAGAAACGTCACGTTCCTTACGTTACGCCCCGTTGTTCCACTCCCACCACCCCGCCGGCGAGCACCTCACCACGTTTCGTCTCCGCTCCTTCGTCGCTCCGCTCAACGACCGAGATGGTCAGCGCGGTTCCCAGAAACACGAGCGGGCGGGGAGGGAACCTCCCCGCCCGCGCCCCGGAATTCAAACTCCCCGACGAAAGAAGGGCGGATGCCGCAGCATCCGCCCTTCTTCGACCCTTCGACAGGCTCAGGGACCAAGTATTGCTCAGTTCGACATGAAGCCGACGAGCAGTCCGCCGGTCACCTTCACCGCCACGTTGTAGATCCCCGCCACGACAGCTCCCAGCACCGTGAACACGATCAGGTTCAGGATCGAGACGACCGCCGCGAACGCCATGACCTGCGGCAGTCCGATCAGCTCGGTCAGGTTGACCTGCCCGTCGGTGAAGCCGGAGAGGAACTCATCGGCCTGCGAGATGACGTTGGTCGACTGCAGCACCAGGTAGATGAGGAAGAACGACACCATCGTGACCACGGCGAGCGCCACGGCGCCGAGGAACGACAGCTTCACAGCCGACCAGAAGTCGACGTAGACCAGACGCAGCCTGACCTGCTTGCCGCCGGTCTTGCGCGTGGACTTCTTCGCGAGCTTGTCGGCTACTGTGCTCATGCGTCTTGGCTCTCTTCGGGGTCGGGGTCTCAGGGGCCTCGGAGTCGGATTCCGCGTCGTCCTCTTCTGCCAGTCCGCGTTCGGTGTTGCGGGCGATGGCGAGGATCCGATCGTCGTCGGTGGTGCGGGCGAACAGCACACCCATGGTGTCGCGGCCCTTGGCGGGCACCTCGGCCACGGCAGAGCGTACCACCTTGCCGCTGGACAGAACCACCAAGACCTCGTCGTCCTCTGAGACGATCAGACCACCCGCGAGGACGCCCCGATCATCGTTGAGCTTGGCCACCTTGATGCCGGTTCCGCCGCGGCCCTGCACCCGGTATTCCTCGATCTTGGTGCGCTTGGCGTAGCCGCCGTCGGTGACGGTGAACACGTAGGAGTTCTCGTCGACGACGGATGCCGAGAGCAGGCCGTCGTCCTCCTTGAACTTCATGCCGCGCACACCCTCGGTGGCGCGGCCCATCGGGCGCAGCGCTTCGTCGGTGGCGTTGAACCGCACCGACATGCCCTTGCGGCTGATGAGCAGGATGTCGTCGGAGCTGTCCACGAGCATCGCGCTGACGAGCTCGTCGCCCTCGCGCAGGCGGATCGCGATCACGCCGCCCTGACGGTTGGTGTCGTAGTCGGTGAGGCGCGTCTTCTTCACTGTTCCGCCGACGGTCGCGAGAGCCAGGTACTCCTTGGCCTCGTAGTCGCGGATGTCGAGGATCTGCGCGATGCTCTCGTCGGGCTGCAGCGCGAGCAGGTTCGCGACGTGCTGGCCCTTCGCGTCGCGACCGGCCTCGGGGATCTCGTAGGTCTTGGTGCGGTAGACCCGGCCCTTGTCGGTGAAGAAAAGCAGCCAGTGGTGCGTCGTCGTGACGAAGAAGTGCTCGACCACGTCATCCGCGCGCAGCTGCGCGCCCTTCACACCCTTGCCGCCGCGGTGCTGCGAACGGTAGTTGTCGCTGCGGGTGCGCTTGACGTATCCCTCGCGGGTGACGGTGACGACCATCTCCTCTTCGGGGATGAGGTCCTCCATCGACATGTCGCCGTCGAAGCCGTGCAGGATGTGCGTGCGGCGCTCGTCGCCGAAGCGGTCGACGATCTCGGTGAGCTCCTCGCGGATGATCGCGCGCTGACGAGCCGGCGTGGCGAGGATGTCGTTGTAGTCCGCGATCCGGGCCTCGAGCTCGGTCGCCTCGTCGATGATCTTCTGACGCTCCATCGCGGCGAGGCGACGCAGCTGCATCGCGAGGATGGCATCCGCCTGGTCGTTGTCGATCTCGAGCAGCTTCTTCAGACCCTCGCGGGCCTCGTCGACCGTGGGCGATCGGCGGATCAGCGCGATGACCTCGTCGAGCGCGTCCAGCGCCTTGAGGTAGCCGCGCAGGATGTGCATCCGCTCCTCGGCCTTGCGGAGCCGGAACTTCGTGCGGCGCACGATGACGTCGAGCTGGTGGTCGATCCAGTTCGTGATGAACCCGTCGAGCGCGAGGGTGCGAGGCACGCCGTCGACGATCGCCAGCATGTTCGCGCCGAAGTTCTCCTGCAGCGACGTGTGCTTGTACAGATTGTTCAGCACGACCTTCGCAACCGCATCGCGCTTGAGCACGACGACGAGCCGCTGGCCGGTGCGGTCGGAGGACTCGTCGCGGATGTCGGCGATGCCGGAGATCTTGCCGTCACGAGTGAGGTCGCCGATCTTGACCGCGAGGTTGTCGGGGTTGACCTGGTACGGCAGTTCGGTGATCACCAGGCAGGTGCGGCCCTGGATCTCCTCGACCTCGACCACTGCGCGCATCGTGATGGAGCCGCGACCGGTGCGGTACGCCTCCTGGATGCCCTTGGTGCCGAGGATCTGCGCGCCCGTCGGGAAGTCCGGACCCGGTACACGACGGATGAGACCCTCGAGCAGCTCCTCGCGCGGGAGATCGGAGTTGTCCAGCGCCCACAGCGCCGCTTCGGAGACCTCGCGCAGGTTGTGCGGCGGGATGTTGGTCGCCATGCCGACCGCGATGCCGACCGAACCGTTGACCAGCAGGTTGGGGAAGCGCGCCGGCAGGACGTCGGGCTCCTGCGTCTGGCCGTCGTAGTTGTCCGAGAAGTCGACGGTCTCCTCTTCGATGTCGCGCACCATCTCGAGCGCGAGCGGAGCCATCTTGGTCTCGGTGTACCTGGGGGCTGCCGCGCCCATGTTGCCGGGGGAGCCGAAGTTGCCCTGGCCGAGGGCGAGCGGGTAGCGCAGCGACCACGGCTGCACGAGACGCACCAGGGCGTCGTAGATCGCGGAGTCGCCGTGCGGGTGGTACTGTCCCATGACCTCGCCCACGACGCGGGCGCACTTCGAGAACGACTTGTCGGGGCGGAAGCCGCCGTCGTACATGCCGTAGATCACACGGCGGTGCACGGGCTTGAGCCCGTCGCGCACGTCGGGCAGGGCGCGCCCGACGATGACGGCCATGGCGTAGTCGAGGTACGACTTCTGCATCTCGGTCTGCAGGTCGACCTGCTCGATCCGGCCGTGGTCGTGCAGGTCGGCCGGGTCGGGGCGTTCTTCGTCAGTCATGAGTTTCTTTTCCTGGTTGCTGAGCTTGTCGAAGCATCCGGGCCCCTTCGACACGCTCAGGGACCCAGCCGAATTCAGATGTCGAGGAAGCGGACGTCCTTGGCGTTGCGCTGGATGAACGTGCGCCGGGACTCGACGTCCTCACCCATCAGCACACTGAAGATCTCGTCGGCCGCCGCCGCGTCGTCGATGGTGACCTGCTTCAGAGTGCGAGTCGTGTGGTCCATCGTGGTCTCCCACAGCTCCTTCGGGTTCATCTCACCGAGACCCTTGTAGCGCTGGATACCGGCATCCTTCGGAATCCGCTTGCCGTTCGCCAGTCCGTCCTTCAGCAGCGCGTCACGCTCCGCGTCGGAGTACACGTACTCGTGGGGGAGTTGGTCCACTTCAACCGGTACAGCGGCGGCATCGCCAGGTACACGAAACCGGCCTCGATGAGCCCGCGCATGTAGCGGAACAGGAGCGTCAGCAGCAGTGTGGCGATGTGCTGACCGTCGACATCGGCATCCGCCATCAGCACGATCTTGTGATAGCGGGCCTTCTCGATGTCGAAGTCCTCGCCGATGCCGGTGCCGAAGGCCTGGATCATCGCCTGGACCTCTTTGTTGCCCAGTGCCTTGTCGAGGCGCGCCCGCTCGACGTTGAGGATCTTGCCGCGCAGCGCCAGGATCGCCTGGGTGTGCGGGTCTCGGCCCTGCACGGCCGAGCCGCCGGCCGAGTCGCCCTCCACGAGGAAGATCTCGCTGATCGACGGGTCCTTGCTGGTGCAGTCCTTGAGCTTGTCGGGCATCGCGGCCGACTCGAAGACGCTCTTGCGGCGTGCGGTCTCGCGGGCCTTGCGGGCCGCAAGACGCGCGGTCGCGGCGTCGATCGCCTTGCGCACCACGTTCTTCGCCTGCACGGGGTTGCGCTCGAACCAATCGCCGAGCTGATCGTTCACGATCTTCTGCACGAACGCCTTGGCCTCGGTGTTCCCGAGCTTGGTCTTGGTCTGGCCCTCGAACTGCGGCTCGGAGAGCTTGACCGAGATGACCGCAGTCAGCCCCTCGCGCACGTCGTCGCCGGAGAGGTTGTCGTCCTTCTCCTTGAGCAGGTTGTTCGCCCTCGCGTACTTGTTGACCAGCGTGGTCAGCGCCGCGCGGAAGCCCTCCTCGTGCGTGCCGCCCTCGTGCGTGTTGATCACGTTCGCGTAGGTGAACACGTTCTCGGTGTACGAGGTGGTCCACTGCATCGCGATCTCGACCGACATCTTGCGGACGGTGTCCTCGGAGGCGAAATCGATGACCTCGTCGTTGACCACCTCGGCGTGACGCACCTTGTTCAGGTACTCGACGTAGTCGACCAGGCCGCGCTCGTAGTGGAAGTCATCGCTGCGCTGCTTCGAGACGGTCGCACCGTCCACCTCGACCTCCTCGGCCGCGGACGGACGCTCGTCGAGCAGCCTGATGCGCAGGCCCTTGTTCAGGAACGCCATCTGCTGGAAGCGGGTGCGCAGGGTGTCGTAGTCGAACTCGACGGTCTCCTGGAAGATCGAGGCATCCGGCCAGAACGTGATCGTCGTTCCGGTCTCGCTGGTCTCCTCGCCCTTCTCGAGCTCCTGCTGCGGCACGCCGCCGTCGGCGAAGAGGTGCCGCCAGACGTGGCCCTTCTGCTTGACCTCGACTTCGAATCGCGTCGACAGCGCGTTCACGACCGACGAGCCGACGCCGTGCAGACCGCCCGAGACGGCGTAGGCGCCGCCGCCGAACTTGCCGCCGGCGTGCAGGATGGTCAGCACGACCTCGACGGTGGACTTGGTGGGGTCGGAGGAGTGCGGGTCGACCGGGATGCCGCGGCCGTTGTCGACCACGCGCACGCCGCCGTCGGCGAGCAGAGTCACTGTGATGGTGTCGGCGTAGCCGGCCATCGCCTCGTCGACGGAGTTGTCGACGATCTCCTGAACCAGGTGGTGCAGACCGCGCGGGCCGGTCGAGCCGATGTACATGCCGGGCCGCTTGCGCACGGCCTCGAGACCCTCGAGGATCTGGATGGAGTCCGCTCCGTACTCGCCGGGCACCTGCTCGGCGGCACCTGATCCACCTCCCGGGGTCCCTGAGCTGTTCGAAGGGTCGTTCGCGTCTTCAGGGAGTTCAGGCGTCATCAGAGGGCAATCTCCAGATCGATATCTCGAGCTTCCATTCTAGCGGTTTTCCACGGTCGAATGGGCCTCAGAGGCCGTGTGTGGCGTTCTGAGCGCGTCGAGGTAGCTTCGTGGTGCCCTACCCGTACGTGTCCCGTGGACCCCGTCCAGGGACAGTCCGCGGTCCCCACTTCCAACTCGGAACGTCGGGTCCGATGAACCGGACGTCCACGACCCCGGCATCCGGATAGCGGTTGCCGATCTCCGTCATGATCACGGCACGCATGTACTGCAGATTCTTGGCCCACGCCGTGGAATCGCACTTCACCGTGAGCATGCCGTGCTGCAGCGACACCGGCTCGGAGTGCTTCGCGGTCTCGCCGCCGACCAGCTCGGCCCACTGCCGCACGAGATCCTCGGCGGCGAGCGTCTTCTCCCAGCCCGAGTCGCGGCTGAGCTTGTCGAGCACAGCGCCCAGTGCCCCGGGGTCGCGCCCCGGTGTGAACGGTGCATTGTCATCGTCGTCGCGGATGCGCTTCTTGCGCTTCCAGTTCTTGGAACTCGGCTTCAGTCCGCGCAGCCGCAGATAGGTGGCAACAGTCTCCGGCGTCTCGGGGGTCTCGCGATCAGTCATCGTTCTGGGTCCCTGGGCTCGTCGAAGGGTCCCGGTCATCCGTGATCGTGCCGGCCTCGATGCGCACGACATGGCGGTGCAGCACCTCCGGGATGTCGGACTCCACCGCGGCGGTGACGACGACCTGCTCATATCCGGCCGTGATCTCCGCCAGCCGTCGGCGACGATCCGCATCGAGCTCGGCGAACACGTCGTCCAGGATCAGCACCGGATCGCCGGCCGGCGACTCCGCTCGCAGCAGCTCGGCCGACGCCAGTCGCAGCGCGAGGGCCACCGACCACGATTCGCCGTGCGAGGCGTATCCCTTCACCGGAAGATCGCGCACGCGCAGCACGAGGTCATCGCGATGCGGGCCGACCAGCGTGATCCCGCGCTCCAGCTCGCTCGCCCGCCTGGCCTGCAGTGCTGTGCGGAACAGCTCTGCGATCTCACCGCGCTGATCGGTCTCGGTCCCTGAACCTGCCGAAGGGTCCTGCCCCTCTTCCGGATCGCCGCCGCGCACGGACAGCGCCCATTCCAGCTCCGGTCTGTGATCCGCGCCCGCGATCGTCGCGTACGCCTCGGCGAGCGGATGCTGCAGGTCGGCGGCCAGCCGGATGCGGGCGTCGATGATCTCCGATCCGAGCGCGACGAGCTTGTCGTCCCAGATATCGAGTGTGCTCAGCCCCTCGCCGCAGACGCCACGGGCCCGCGCCGACTTCAGCAGCGCGGTGCGCTGCCGAAGCACCCGGTCGTAGTCGGCCAGGACCCCGGCCATCCGCGGAGTGCGCTGGATCAGCAGCTGATCCGCGAACCGGCGCCGCGACGACGGATCTCCGCGGACGATCTGCAAATCCTCCGGCGCGAACAGCACCACGTGTGCATAGCGGGGGAGCTCATTGGTCTTCGAGGGCGAGCCGTTGATGCGCGCCTTGTTGGAACCCTGCCGGTTCAGCTGCACCTCGACGAGCACCTTGCGCTGCGCGTGCCCGAGGCGTGCACGGATGACGGCGAACTCCTGACCGTCGCGGACCATCGGTGCGTCGGAAGAGACCCGATGCGAGCCGAGAGTCGCAAGGAACACGATGGCCTCGGCGAGATTCGTCTTGCCCTGACCGTTGCGGCCGACGAGCACGTTGGGGCCGGAGTGCAGGGTGAGATCCGCGGTCGCGTAATTGCGGAAGTCGACCAGGTTCAGGTGCTCCACAATCACTGGGACAGCTTATCTTTCGTGTCTGACATCGGTCGGGGGCGCGGACGGCTCAGCCCTCGGTCGTTGAGCGAGCGGAGCGAGACGAAACGGTCTCAGTGCACCGGAGAGTTCCACCTCAGCGGGCCTCCCGAAGAAGACCGGTGTCAGTCGCCGCCGGGCCGATCGTCACGCACGACGATCCGGGCTGCGGATCCCGGAATCGCCGGCGGCAGGATCAGCGCAGCAGCAGGTTCGGCTGCAGCAGGTACTTGAACGAGTCCAGGCCGGCCTGGTCGACCGAGGTCTGGCTGGTGACAAGCACCGGGCTGAGCTTGTTGGCGTTGTCGGACGAGGTGAACGTGACCCGCACGAACTCGCTCTTCACGGCGCCCAGTGCCTCGAGCAGGTACTGCGGGTTGAGGCCGAGAGTGACCTCTTCGCCGCCGTTGAGGTGCGCGTCGACCGACTCGGATGCCCGCGCCTGTTCGCTGCCCGACGCATCCATGGTCACCGTAGATGCCGCGAAGGTGAAGCGCAGCGGAGCGGAGCGGTCGAGCACCAGGGCGACGCGGCGCACGGCCTCGATGAGGTCGGCGGTGTTGATCACCGCGTAGTGGTCGGTCTGCTCGGGGAACAGCCGGCGGACGGGCGGGAAATTGCCCTTGATCAGCAGCGACGTGACGGTCTTGTTGCCCGCGGTGAACGCGATGATCTCACGATCGCCGGCTCCCGAGAACGCGACCTCGATGTTGCCGGCGTGTGCGAATGTCTTGCCGACCTCGGTCAGGGTGCGAGCGGGCACCAGCGCGGTCTGGTCTGCTCCCTCGCCGTCCCACGGCACATCGCGCAGCGAGACGCGGTAGCGGTCGGTGGCGACCAGGCTGAGAGTCGTACCGGACACCTCGAGCTGCACACCGGTGAGCACCGGGGTGACGTCATCGCGCGATGCGGCGAAGCCCACCTGAGCGATCGCGGTGCCGAAGTCCTCGGCCGGGACGACGCCGGTCGAGCCGGAGACCTCGGGGATGGACGGATACTCCTCTACCGGCATGGCAGCGAGGGTGAAGCGCGCGGAGCCGCAGGTGACGGCGATCCCGCCGTCTTCCTCGACAGCGATCTCGATCGGTGCGTTCGGCAGCCGGCTGGCGATGTCGGACAGCAGACGGCCGTGCACGAGGATCGTGCCGGGGTCGTCGACGGTCGCCTCGATGGTGGTGCGAGCGGACGCCTCGTAGTCGAATGCCGACAGGGTCAGACCCTGATCGCCCGCCTCGATGAGCACTCCGGCCAGGATCGGCTGCGGGTTGCGCTGCGGCAGCAGTTTGACGACGAAGGACACTGCTTCGCTGAACACATCGCGGTTGACCTGAAACTTCACGGCCGCTCCTTGTCGTTGCCGAACCCGACAGATGCGTCAGGCGATCCCATGCTAGTCGTAAGCCGCAAGCGGTCCGCACCTCGGACCCGATCCCCTTTCCACACCTCTGTGGTCATCGGAGTCCCTGAATCTTCCAGAGATCTCTTAACGGTGTTAACAACTGTGGATTCTGTGGATAAGTCGGTGGAAACCTGACGGGAGTAAGAAACTACAGCGATGTCACATGTGGAATCCCTGGGGAATCCGCGGGATTCGGGCGTGTGACTCACACGGTTGTAGTTCGGAGTTATCCACAGCATGCCGTGTCCGGCATCCGATCATCCCGATTCGAGATGAGTTTCTCCACAAGTTATCCACAGGTGCAGAACTGCGTAGTGAACAGCACGGCGAAGGCCGACGTCAACCCGACCATTCGGGGGACATCGGCCTTCGGACTGTGTCGGGCGGAGCGTCGCGTCAGCGGCGACCGAGCTGCGTGGTGATCTCCGTGACCTGGTTGTAGATCGAGCGGCGCTCCTTCATGAGCTCGCTGATCTTCTTGCACGCGTACATGACGGTGGTGTGATCACGGTTGCCGAACAGCTGACCGATCTTGGGCAGCGACAGGTTCGTGCGCTCGCGGCACAGGTACATCGCGATCTGCCGGGCCGTCGCGATCTGCTGCGACCGGCTCGAGCCGTACAGGTCGTCGACGGTCAGCTTGAAGTACTGCGCCGTCGCCGTGATGATGTCGGTCGGCGAGATGATGTTGTCCTCGGCCTGATCGACGATGTCGCGCAGCACGGTCTGCGCGAGCGCGATGTCGAGGGTCGAGCGGTTCAGGCTCGCGAACGCCGAGACGCGGATGAGGGCGCCCTCGAGCTCGCGGATGTTGGATGAGACGACGGTGGCGATGTACTCGAGCACCTCGTCGGGGATGTGCAGGGCATCGCTCTGCGCCTTCTTGCGCAGGATCGCGATGCGGGTCTCGAGGTCGGGCGCCTGCACGTCGGTGATCAGACCCCACTCGAAGCGGCTGCGCATCCGGTCCTCGAAGCCGGTGAGATGCTTCGGTGCGACATCGCTGGTGATCACCACCTGCTTGTTGTGGTCGTGCAGGGTGTTGAAGGTGTGGAAGAACGCCTCCTGCGTCTCGGCACGACCCTGCAGGAACTGGATGTCGTCGATCAGAAGGATGTCGACCTCGCGATAGCGCGCCTGGAAGGCAGCGCCGCGGTTGTTGGCGATCGAGTTGATGAAGTCGTTGGTGAACTCCTCACTCGACACGTATCGCACCTTCACCCCGGTGTAGAGGGACTGCGCGTAGTCGCCGATCGCGTGCAGCAGGTGCGTCTTGCCCAGGCCCGAGTCGCCGTAGATGAAGAGCGGGTTGTACGCCTTCGCCGGCGCCTCGGCCACGGCGACCGCGGCGGCGTGCGCGAAACGGTTGGACTGACCGATCACGAAGTTGTCGAAGGTGTACTTGGGGTTCAGGCGGGATTCGTGCCGGGTGGGGATCGGCTGCTCGCGCGGGGAGTCCGGGCGCGATGGCTCCGGGCTGCTGAAGTCGGGGACCTCGACCGGTGCGGTGGGCTGGTCGGCGAGCTCGTGGTTCACGACCACCCGGTAGGAGGTCACCTCGTCGCCGATGACGCCGAGCGCCTCCATGATCGGTATCCGCAGGCGCTTGTTGATCTGCGCGGCGGTGAGATCGTTCGGCACGTCCAGATAGAGAGTGCCGCTCATGACGCCGGCCGGTACGGCCAGACTGAGGAATCCGTGCAGCTGCGGGGTCACTCGTTCGTCGTCGGTCAGGCGGTCCAGCAGCTCCGACCAGATCGGGACGTCGGATGTTGCTGCAGTGGACATGGGGCTCCGGCCGTTCATGGAGGGTCGCCGAGCTCGGATTCCCCCTGTGGATAACTTCGGATGCCACGGTAGTCACCGACGCGCGGAACGGCAAGCCGCCCAGGGAAAACCGCGGGTGTGTCGGAGATCGCGCACGGGGGAAAGGTTGTGGATAATAGCTGTGCGCTACGACAGGGAAGAGCTGCTCGCAACCGGATGCCGGCGAGAGCGGTGTTCGGTCGTGATTTGCCCTGCGCGGCGGCAGGTCGTACCCTTAATCGGTTGACTTATGCCCTCGAGGCAGTACCCCCGTCTCCGGTCCTTCTTCCGGTGACAACGATCCCGGAGTGATTCCATGAGCAAGCGCACCTTCCAGCCCAACAACCGCCGTCGCGCCAAGAAGCACGGCTTCCGCGCCCGCATGCGCACCCGCGCCGGCCGCGCCATTCTCTCGGCCCGTCGCTCGAAGGGCCGCGTCGAGCTCTCGGCGTAACCCCTTCTCCCGCCGGCCTCGTGCTCGCTACGACTCTGTGCTCGCTCGCCCCAATCGTCTGACCGACGGCGCCGACTACCGACAGGTGGTCCGGCGCGGG
Source organism: Microbacterium sp. KUDC0406 (assembly GCF_021582875.1). Classification (NCBI taxonomy): domain Bacteria; kingdom Bacillati; phylum Actinomycetota; class Actinomycetes; order Micrococcales; family Microbacteriaceae; genus Microbacterium; species Microbacterium sp. KUDC0406. Next base: position 2,861,962 of record NZ_CP091138.1, read on the forward strand.
CAGCGGTGCGGGGGTCCGCGCCTGATCGTGTCGCTGCTCCCGCGCAGCGAGGAGCGAGCACCCCGGTTCGGGTTCATCATCAGCAAGCAGGTAGGGACCGCTGTGGTTCGCAATACCGTCCGTCGGCGCCTCAAGGCGATCTGCGCGGACCTGCTGAGCACGATTCCCGAGGGCACGGATGTCGTCATCCGTGCCCTTCCTGCATCCGCCACCGCCGACTTCGCAGATCTCCGCGCCGACGTGGGCCGGTGCATCCGCCGGCTCAGCCCGGTGACGCGATGAGTGCCCTGCCCCAGTACGCCTACGGGACCGCGACGCTGCACCCGAAGGATCTGCTGCGCGGCATCCCGGCCGTCCCGCGCAACCTCGTGCTCGGCTTCCTGGTGGCGTACCGCAAGCTGATCTCCCCGCTGTACGGGGACGTCTGCAGGTATTACCCGTCCTGTTCCGCTTACGCTGTAGGAGCGGTGCAGCAGCACGGCGCCGTCAAGGGAGTCTGCTCTCCGCCTGGCGCATCCTGCGGTGCAATCCCTGGAGCGAGGGCGGCGTCGATGACGTCCGTCCGCACGCTCACTTCCGATACGACCTGACTCCGCACGGATTCGTCGTACCCGCTCGAAAGGAAATGAACAGTGGGTCCTGACCTTCTGCTCGCAGCCAGCACGCCGACTCCTGAGCCCTCCGGCGGAGGCTTCGACCTGATCGGCACCATCATGTGGCCGTTCAAGTGGCTCATCGAGGCGATCCTCGTCGGATGGCATTGGCTGTTCACCGCCTTCGGGATGGAAGCGGCATCCGGCCTGACCTGGGTGCTCTCCATCATCGGCCTGGTCGTCGTGATCCGACTGGCGGTCTTCCCGCTGTTCGTGAAGCAGATCAAGAGCCAGCGCAAGATGATGGAAATCGCTCCTGAGATGAAGAAGATCCAGGAGAAGTACAAGGGCAAGCGCGATCAGCTCTCCCGCGAGGCCATGAGCCGCGAGACCATGGCGCTGTACAAGAAGCACGGCACGACGCCGATGTCGTCCTGCCTGCCGCTGCTGGTGCAGATGCCGTTCCTGCTCGCGATGTTCTACACACTGAGCGACGTCGCCAAGCACGCCGTGGTCGGTGCCGGTGGCGTGGGCCTGCTGAATGCCCAGCTCACCCAGCAGTTCTACGACGCGACGCTGTTCGGTGTCGCGCCGCTGCACGTCAGCCTGAAGGACGCCGTCGCCACCAAGCCCGAGGGCTGGCAGGTGACGGTCACCATCCTCGTCGTGCTGGTGATCCTGATGATCGGATCGCAGTTCTTCACCCAGCTGCAGCTGATCTCGAAGAACATGTCGCCCGAGGCCAAGACGGGTCAGGCGTACCAGATGCAGCGGATCATGCTCTACATCCTGCCCCTGGGCTTCATCTTCTCGGGTGTGTTCTTCCCCTCGGTGTGGTCATCTACTGGTTCATCTCCAACCTGTGGACCATGGGTCAGCAGTTCCTCGTCATCCGCGAGATGCCGACGCCAGGATCGGATGCGGCCAAGGCGCGTGAGGAGCGTCTGGCGCGCAGGGGCAAGGCCATCAACTCGCAGGGCAAGATCGTGCCGCTTGCGGCGTATGAGGCCGAGCAGCAGAAGATGCTCGAGGACGCGGAGCGTCTCAAGGCGCAGCAGCCCAAGCGCGAGCAGCCGATGAGCAAGAAGCGTGCCAAGAAGAAGGGCGGCAACTCGTGAGCGGAGACCTGAAGCACCACACCGAGTCCACCGTCGAGCAGCTGGAGCACGAGGGCGACATCGCCGCGGACTTCATCGAGGAGCTGCTGGACATCGCTGACATCGACGGCGATCTGACCCTCGACGTGCGTCAGGGGCGTGCATATGTGTCGGTCGAGGCGGAGGGGAACGGCCTGGCAGTTCTCTCTGCGCCGGACACCGTGCAGGCGCTGCAGGAGCTCACGCGGCTCGCGGTGCAGAGCAGGACCGGCGCGTTCTCGCGGATGATCCTCGACATCGGCGGCTCGCGCGACACGCGTCGCCGGCAGCTCGAATCGCTGGTGGATGCTGCCGTGGCGAAGCTCGACGAGGGCGCGTCGCAGGCGTCCCTGCCTGCGATGTCGAGCTACGAGCGCAAGCTCGTGCACGACATCGTCGCCGAACGCGGACTCATCTCGGAGTCGTACGGCGAGAGTAACGACCGTCACACGGTGATCCGCCGGGGTTGATCGCCCCTGCTGCACCGGGTCATTGAGCGAGCGAAGGCCTCCGGTCCGGTCATTGAGCGAGCGAAGCGAGACGAAATGCCCCCTACTCCTGACACACAGCTCGAGCCGGAGCCGTCCGCCGCGGCGGAACTCTTCGGCGACCGCCTCGAGCTGGCTCGCCAGTTCACAGAAAACCTTGCTGATCAGGGAGAATTGCGTGGACTGATCGGTCCGCTGGAGTTGCCGAGGCTGTGGACGCGGCACGTGCTGAACAGCGCGATCGCTGCCCCGTTGTTCTCCGGATCTGTGGCGGATGTTGGGTCCGGTGCCGGCCTGCCGGGCATCGTTCTCGCGATCGCGCGGCCCGATGTGCAGTGGACGCTCATCGAGCCGATGGAGCGCCGCACCGACTGGCTGAGCGAGCAGGTCGAGGCTCTGGGACTGGACAACGTGACGGTGATGCGGGCGCGGGGCGAGGACGTCGGCATCGAGTTCGACATGGTCACCGCGCGAGCGGTGAGTGCGCTGCGTACCCTGATTCCTGTCGTCGCACCCCTGGTCCGGGATGGCGGTGAGATCGTCCTGCTCAAGGGCCAGGGCGCCCCGGCTGAGATCGAGGCGGCGCAGAAGGCGCTGCGCAAGTACAAGGTGACCGATGTGCGCGTCGAGGTGCTCGGCGAGGGCGTGCTGACGGAGACCACGCGCGTCGTGCGGGGAGTGGTGCGGGCTTCATAGACAGCGTGCCAGGTGGAGTTGCCGCCTGTGGTCGTTGAGCGCAGCGACGCAGGAGCGGAGTCGAAACGCCTTCAGTGACCTCGGAGTCTTCGCAGGGTTTGAGGCCGATGGATCCGGCATCGCGAGACCCGTCCGCACCGCAGGCGCTGTTGATCTCGTGCTGGAGTCAGTCGGGCAGGCGACAATCGAGACGAGCCTCGCGGTGACGAAGCCGTTCACCGGACGCATCGTGGTGTTCGGCGGTTGGCGATGAAGTCGTCGGCGGTCACTCAGGGATTGCCGGGGCATAGGGGGGACACCCTGTGGACAAGCCCGGTGGGCACGAATGTGAAGGCCGTGTACCGCTGCCAGCAGTTCGCGACTCTCGCCGTCACCGTCGATCTGGGGTCTCGCCTCGTCCGCCTGAGGACCGCGTGCTGTCCGGTCGTGTGCGGTGCAGGTCACGCGTTCTGGATGTCAGGGTCTCATTCCTGAGCATCTGGAGACTGTCGCCCGTTGGCTCAGCGGTGGCATGTTTCACGTGAAACGCTCGAGCTTTCCGCCTCCTGACGGGCGAAGGGCCGTCGGCGACGACCTCGGTTCTCGCGGTCGGCTCGCGAGCACCGAGCACGCCTTCCGGCCGGGTGCAGCGCAGTTCACACCCTCCTACCGCTGGCAATCGCACCATCTGGACATCTGCAGTCGGCGTCCGCACGGCGTCTTGGTCCTGGCAGGTTTCACGTGAAACGCACTGGGGGAGCCCAGGCATCCGAGATGTGGCGAGGCCCAGCGTTGGCCGTGAACTCGGATGCGTGAACTGTGTGTTGACCACCACCGGATGAGGCGCTTGCGCGTACTGCGGGGACCCCGTTCTCACCGATCGTCTCCGGTCCTATTGTCACCGTCTTGAAGACAGCGAACGTTCTACGGCCGGGTCGGCGCAGGGTTCCCACGCGGGTGGGTCCCCTGCAGTTCGGATGTGTGCTGCGCTCTGACCATCAGCGGGCGCTGAAGTACTTACGCACACTGCGGGGAACATGCCCTCACCGATGACCTCGGCCCTTGTTTTCGCAGTGTTCGGAAGCGTGAGTGCTGTTCCGTCGGGGTGCGGCGCAGGTCTCTCCCGCTTCATCGATGCGGATCTCGCCGTGGATACCGTCACGCCGGTGCTGGTAAGCAGCGACGCGGTGTTTCACGTGAAACACCCGGGTATCCTTGGCAGTTCGGTTGTGTGGGCTGTGCGCTGATCATCACCGGACCGCAAAGTGCTTGCGTGTACTGCGGGGGAGAGCGCTCTCACCGATGACCTCGGGTGATGCTTTCGCAGTCTTGAAGAAGGTCCGGTAGAGCGCGGCGCAGGGGGTTCACCCGTCCTATCGATGCAGATTTCGCCGGCTGGACAGTGTCATCCCGGCGCTGGTCGGCGATACGTTGTTTCACGTGAAACGCCCCGACAGTCCGGTTGCTTCGGCTGTGTGCTGAGCCATGACCGGCCCACAATGCCCGCGCGTACTGGGGGAACCACGCTCTCACCGATGGCGACGGGTCCTGCTTTCGCAGTCTTGGAGCACCGCGCAGGGTTCCGCCCGGCTTACCGATGCGTCTATCGCCAGCTGGACAGTGTCATCCCGGCGCTGGTCGGCAGCGATGCGGTGTTTCACGTGAAATGCTCCCCGGCAATTCGGTTGTGTGAGCTGCGCGCTGACCATCACCGGTCGGTGAAGTGCTTACGCGTACCGCGGGGAACACGCCATCACCGAAGCCCTCACGTCCTGCTTTCCCAGTCCTAGGAACGTGAGTGCTCTTTGGGGTGCGGATCTCGCCACCCGGACAGCGTCACACCTGCGCTGGTCACCAACGATGCGGTGTCTCACGTGGAGCGCCCGGGCGTTCCACGGCAGTTCGGATGTGTCAGCCGCGCGCTGACTATGACCGGGGGCTGGCGTGCTTGCGCGTGCCGGGGAGGATCAGGCTCTTACGGACGACCTCGGGTCCTGCTTTCAGCGTCTTGAAGACAGTGAATACCGACCGCGCTGGGTGGACCCCGTCACACCGGCGCTGGCGACGAGCGATGCAGAGTTTCACGTGAAACACCCGGACGGTCCCGGGCAGTTCGAACGTGGCAGCTGGGTGCTGACCACCAGCGGGCCGTGAAGCGTTTACGCGTGCTGAGGGGAACACGCGCCCTCACCGATGACCTCGCGTCCTCCTTTCACCGTCTGCTGGCAGCCAGCGGTGGGTGTTTCACGTGAAACACGTAGGTGGGCCCCAGGTGTCTGCCTGCTGCGATGTCCGGGGATCGGTCGCGGACTCTGGTGTGTGGGCGATGGACCGACCGTCACCTGGCGATTCTGTCGCTGGGGTTCGCGACCGATGGTGCAGGGCTCACGCTCATTGGCGATCAACGCGCTGCCATCACCTACGTGCTCGAATCTGTCGCCGAAGTGCGCGAGCGCCCGCGTGGCGAATGCGGCGAGGGTCTCGCCCGGGGCTCACCAGTTGGAACGTCTCCAACTTGCCGTTGGAGGTTCAGTGATGCAGTGTTTCACGTGAAACGATCGTGGTTGCCGTGCTGGCTCGTTCGGCTGTCTTGATGTGGATGGTGGTGACGACTGGCGGCACAGCGCACGGAGAGGCGTGCAGGAGTACGCGCGCCGCGCGATCCGCAGCCTCGCGCTCCGCCGAGACGCCCGGAGCGCGGCCCGGCAACCGCACTGTTCGCGGTGGACGGTGGCGATGGGCGGATGCACATCTGGCGAGGGTCGTAGGGATCGATCCGCGGTCTCGCGTGCCGGGCGAAGGCGTGGATGGGCAGCTCGGCCCGAATGGAAGCATGTCGAGCGAGGGGGCGGGCAGGTGCACGCTCCGCCTTCCACAATGGTCGTGTTCGCGGGAAAGGCGGAGTCAGAGAAGGACTGACTGGGCTCTGAGGTGAACTGTAGTCGCGGGTGGCCTGCCGTCGCCGCCCGCCGAGCATCTCGCGTGGAGCACAGATCGGGTGCACTGCAGGCGCGCCGGATCAGACGCGTGGGCCCGGCAAAGTACGTCCACGGGCTGCGCGCCGGGCAGAACTCGTCCTCCATGGTCACGACGAAGGGCTGCGAACCTGTCAAACGTCAGTGATCCGCGATGCTCGACGATCACGACGATCAGTTCGAAGCACCCCGGAAGCTGACCCCGGGGGATCGTCCGGGGTCTGTGCAGGCGCACGCTGAATGAGTGGGCCCGAACAACGACTTGCGGGGGAGGGGCAGACGCGCGTCGCTCAGAGGCAGTGCCCTGTTCGCAGACCGCGCTTCGGGCGCGGCATGCTGTGCCATGGTCGACGGCGACGCATGTTCCCCTTCGCGCATCCCCGGAGCTATCGCGAGGGTCGACGCGCTCATGGACACTCCGGTCTGTTTCACGTGAAACATGGGCACAGCAGGAGTGAGTTTCCCCGGGCCGAACCACGACACCGGACTGCTGTCGTGCCACCGTGCGCACGCGCGCTGACCGCGAATCATGATCATGGCGGCCTGTGCCCGGCATCAGCTCAGGACACGGGACTACGCCGGCGCCACCGCGGATCCAGGCGAGCCGATCCGAGCGAGGAAGCAAGGGGGATGGTCCAGGTACGACCGCGCCCGCCGCCGGCAACTCCCCGAACCCTCGGAATCACGCTCGACCTGAACAAACCGGTGAGCCCGTCGTCCATCGGAGCAGGACAGTCGATTAGAGTGGAACACGGTCCCGGAAGGAGTCGATGTTTCACGTGAAACAGTCCGAACAGGCATCGCCGAACGACGATTTCGCGATGGATACTCCTCTTGCTCGAGAACTCGCAGACCTCTCCTCCCGCCGACGGGCGCTGGAGAACGTCACGGTCGAGTTCACCGGGAAGACCCGCGTCTTCACGGTCTCGAACCAGAAAGGCGGTGTCGGCAAGACGACGACCACGGTGAATGTCGCCTCGGCACTCGCATCCCTCGGTGCGCACGTACTCGTGATCGACCTCGATCCGCAGGGGAACGCCTCGACCGCCCTCAGCATTCCGCACTCGGCTGATGTCCCCAGTGTGTACGACGTGCTGATCAACGGCACGCCGCTGGCCGACGTCGTGCAGGTCAGTCCGGAGCATCCGAACCTCCGCTGCGCGCCGAGCACGATCCATCTGGCCGGAGCCGAGATCGAGCTCGTCGCTCAGGTCGCTCGGGAGTTCCGGCTGCGCCGGGCCCTGGAGGTCTACCTCGCGTCGCATCCGACCGACATCGTGATCATCGACTGCCCTCCGTCACTGGGGCTGCTCACCATCAACGCCTTCACCGCGGCATCCGAGGTGTTCATCCCGATCCAGAGCGAGTACTACGCGCTCGAGGGGCTCAGCCAGCTGCTCGGCAGCATCCAGATGATCCAGCAGCACCTGAATCCCGAACTCCACCTCTCCACGATCCTGCTCACGATGTTCGACGGACGCACCCGTCTTGCGCAGCAGGTCGCCGACGAGGTGCGCAATCACTTTCCGGAACAGGTGCTCCGCACCGTGATCCCGCGTTCGGTCCGAGTATCCGAGGCCCCGAGCTTCGGACAGTCCGTGATCGCTTACGATGGGACGTCGGCCGGAGCGATCGCGTATCAGGAGGCGGCTGTCGAGATCGCGTCACGGACGCAGGGTGAGGAGAACTGATGGCGAAGCGCACAGGTCTGGGTCGGGGTATCGGAGCTCTCATCCCGACGGCCGATCAGGCCGAACGACCGGTGGATGTGTTCTTCCCCGGTGGTTCCAGGACGACCGACGTCATCGTCGACATCTCGAAGCCGACTGCCGAGTCGACACCCGCAGAGCCGGCCGGCGTGACGTCGGATGCACAGGATGCCTCTGATCTGACATCCGTGCCGGGTGTGCGCCTCATCCAGGTGAACCCTCTCGAGATCGTGCCCAACCCTCGGCAGCCGCGCACGCACTTCAACGAGGACGACCTCGCCGAACTCGTGCACAGCGTCAAGGAGTTCGGCGTGCTGCAGCCCGTCGTCGTCCGGCGCAACAGCGAGGGCGAGTACGAGCTGATCATGGGGGAGCGGCGCACTCGCGCCGCCCGGGAGGCCGGTCTGGAGTCGATCCCGGCCATCCTGCGCGAGACAGCAGATGAGGACCTGCTGCGCGACGCCCTGCTCGAGAACCTGCACCGGTCACAGCTGAACCCGCTCGAAGAGGCCTCGGCGTATCAGCAGCTGCTCGAGGACTTCGGCATCACCCAGGATCAGCTGGCCACCCGCATCGGACGCTCCCGTCCGCAGATCAGCAACACCATCCGCCTGCTGAAGCTGCCCGTCCCTGTTCAGCAGCGCGTCGCTGCCGGCGTGCTCTCCGCCGGGCACGCGCGCGCCATCCTCTCGCTCGAGGATCCGGAGAGGATGCAGCGACTGGCCGACAAGGTGGTCAACGAGGATCTCTCGGTGCGCGCCACCGAGCAGGCCGCCAAGACCATGCCCGAGAGCGCCGGAAAGGCGCCGAAGCCGCAGCCGGGGGCGCGACGCGCCTACCTCGACGAAGTGTCGGGGAAGCTCGGCGACCGCTTGAACACGCGCGTGCAGATCTCGCTCGGAGCAAGAAAAGGCCAGGTCAAGATCGATTTCGCTTCGATCCAGGATCTGAACAGGATCCTTGGGGAGTTGGGCGAAGAGGAGTACGGGGCGCGCTGACGTCGCTCAGTCTGAGTCGGGGGTTGCGGGCGGAGAGGTTCCCTGCGCTCGCAGAGAGGGACCCTCCGCTGGCTGGAGCGGGCAAGCCCGCTCCAGCCAGCGGCCCCTCCCTATGCTCGCTCCGGGAACCTCTCCGCCCGCTCATGCTTCTGGGAGAGCGCGTCCGCGCTGAGGGTGACGTATTGGGGATGGGGCACGGGGGACCCTCGGGCCCCTCGGCGTTTAGGCTTGAGGGGTGGATCTTCCCTTTCCCCGCCGAGCGAGTCTCGAGGTGCTGCGCGCCGAGGCCGCCGATGAGCGCTCCGTGCTCGTGCACGAGCGGTTGCGGTTCGGTGAGGACCCCTGGGAATTCATGAGCGAGCTGCCCACGACGGACGAACTCGTCGTCCTGCTGCTGCGCAGCGACTGGGTCGATGCGCACGGCGGCAGCATCCGAGACCGGGACTGGAACGATGGCGTGCTGCGCCGCATCGCCCTGGAGTACCCCGACCTGTCGACGACCGTCTGGCAGATGCTGACGCCCCATTCCACTTCGGGAATATAGACCGAAGGCCCGCCCCGCGCGAACGGGACGGGCCTTCCGTCGACCGGCTCAGGCCTTCGACCGGCTCAGGCCTTCGACAGGCTCAGGCACCCAGCGGATCAGCCGATGAACGCGGCCAGGTCCTGCTCGAGAGCGAACTTCGGCTTGGCGCCGATGATCGTCGTCTTCACCTCGCCGCCCTGGAACACCTTCATCGCCGGGATCGACGTGATCTGGTACTTCATCGCCAGCTCGGGGTTCTCATCGACGTTCAGCTTGAGGATGGTGATCTTCTCGGGGTTCTCGGACTGGATCTCGTCGAGCACCGGCGCGACCATCCGACACGGACCGCACCACGCGGCCCAGAAGTCGACGAGCACGGGGCCATCGGCCTGAAGCACGTCCTGCTCCCAGGTCGCCTGGCTGGTTGCCTTGGCAGTCATGGATTCTCCTTGATTCTCGAAAGTCATTCTTGAAAGTCTTCGTGTGCTGCTCATCAGATCACAACACCGGAGGACGGTGCGGTGTTCCCGGGCTCAGACCGCGACGGGCTCCGCCACCGGGGCACCGTCGGCGAGGTCGGCGAGGAAGTGCTCGGCATCCAGCGCCGCGACGGTGCCGGTGCCGGCCGCGGTGATCGCCTGCCGGTAGGTCGGGTCGATCACGTCACCGGCGGCGAACACGCCGCGCTGCGACGTGCGCGACGACCGCCCGTCGACCCAGATCGTGCCCTCGGAGGTCAGGTCGAGCTTGCCGTGCACCAGGTGCGTGCGCGGGTCGTTGCCGATCGCGATGAACAGGCCGTCCAGCGGAAGCTCGCTGACGGTGCCGTCGACCGTGGAGCGCAGGCGCACGCCCGTGGTCTCGAGATCGCCGAGGATCTCCTCGACCTCGCTGTTCCACACGAACTCGATCTTCTCGTTCGCGAACGCGCGCTCCTGCATGATCTTGGATGCCCGCAGGGTGTCCTTGCGGTGGATGACGTAGACCTTCGAGGCGAAGCGCGTGAGGAAGGTCGCCTCCTCCATCGCCGAGTCGCCGCCGCCGACCACGGCGATCGTGCGCTCGCGGAAGAAGAAGCCGTCGCAGGTCGCGCACCAGGAGACGCCGTGACCGGAGAGCCGCTCCTCGCCCTCGATGCCCAGCTTGCGATAAGCGGAGCCGGTCGCATAGATCACCGAGGATGCCTCGTGCTCGGCGCCGCTGCCCAGGACGACCTTCTTGACCGGTCCGTCGAGCTCGAGGGCGACCACGTCGTCGTAGAGCACCTCGGTGCCGAACTTCTCGGCCTGCGCCTGCAGCTTGGCCATCAGCTCGGGGCCCTGAATGCCCTCCGGGAAGCCGGGGAAGTTCTCCACCTCAGTGGTGTTCATCAGCTCTCCGCCGACCTCGACCGAACTCGCGATGAGCAGCGGCTCGAGGTTCGCGCGCGCCGCGTAGATGGCGGCGGTGAACCCGGCGGGACCGGAGCCGATGATGATGACCTGACGCATGTGATCTCCCTTGTGACCGCGAACAGCGCAGTCGCCTATCAGAACCAATGGTAACCGCGCGACATTCCCGCCCCCGGCAGGCGACGAGGGTCAGCGCCCGGGCAGGAACCGCTTCACGATGCCGCCGGCGACCTGCAGCTCCGGTGCGCGCAGCAGAGCCAGTCCGGCGACGTACACGATCACGACCACGACGGCGATGATGCCCGACCCGATGACGCCCAGGATCTTGTCGGCTGTGGTCCATCCGCCGGCCCCGCCGAGCAGCAGGAACACTCCCCATCCGGCGGCGGCGGCGGGCACCGCCGCGAGGAGGAACCGGCCGAGCGCGGCCATCCAGCGTCCTGTTCCGAGCGTTCCCAGCCGACGGCGCAGCAGCACCGTGGCCACGATCGTCTGCGCGGTTCCGGCGAGCGACTGGCCCACCGCCACGGCTGCGGCCAGCAGGGTGATCGGCAGCACGCCGGATGCCGACATCCACCAGGCGACGGTGGCAGTGAGTGCGATCAGCACGCACTGCAGCAGCGTGAAGAAGAACGGCGTCCTGGTGTCGCCGTACGCGTAGAAGGTGCGCTGCACGATGAAGAGCACCGCCAGCGGCAGCAGACCCACGAGATAGCAGACGAGCACGACGGCAGCATCCACCGCATCCGACGACGAGTTCGTGAACACGCGGGATGCCGGCACCGCGGCGGCCACGACGGCCGCCAGCGCTCCGGTCAGGAAGAACCCCAGAGTGCGGATGCTGCGCGAGATGTCGGCACGCACCTCTTCGTCGCGACCGGCATGCGCGTGCTCGGACAGCTGGGTGAAGTACGGGGTGCCGATCGAGTGCACGATGATCGAGTACGGCAGCATGAAGATCAGCCAGGCGTTGTTCATCACCGTCACGGCAGCGCCCTCGCCGGAGGCCTCGTTGGCCACCCAGTTCTGGTAGAAGCCGGCGGCCATGCTGGAGAGCGCCATGAGCAGCGTCCAGCTGGCGACGCGTCCGACGTTGCCCAGTCCGACCCCGCGCCAGCGGAAGTCGACTCTGAGGGCGAGCCCGGTCTTCCGCCAGAACAGCAGCAGGATGGCCGCCTGCACGGCGATGCCGGCCGTCGCCGTGCCGCCGAGCCAGGCCACCATGTCGGGCGTCCAGTCGGAGAGGTTCACCAGGTTCTCGCCGAAGACGGCGCCGACAGCTAAGAAGCCGGCGATCGACACGATGTTGTTGGCCACCGGTGCCCAGGTGAACGGCCCGAAGATGCGGCGCGCGTTGAGCGTCTCGCCGACGAGGGCGTACAGACCGTAGAACAGGATCTGCGGCAGGCACCAGTACGCGAACGCGGTCGCGAGCGCGAGCTGTTCGACGTTGTCGGCGCGCACCTGCAGGGACACCAGCCAGGGTGCAGCGAGCATGGCGACGCCGGTCGCCCCCACCAGCACCACCGTGCCCAGCGTGAACAGCTTCGAGATGAAGGCGTTGCCGCCGTCGGACTGCGTGCTCGCCCGCACGATCTGCGGCACGATCACCGCGGTGAGCACACCCACCGAGATGAGGTTGAACACGCTGTTGGGCAGCTGGTTGGCGACGGCGAACGCGTCGGCCGCGGCGGACGCGTTCGATCCGATGACGCCGACGAGCACGATCGTGCGCACCAGCCCGGTGACGCGCGAGATCAGCGTCCCGGCCCCGAGGATGGCGCTGGCGCGGCCGAGACTGCTCACTCCGACTCCTTCTCGGATGCCGGTCCTGAGGCATCCGCGTCCGCGGCAGCCGCATCCGTGACATCCGTGTCATCCACGTCGTTCCGTGCGCGCCGGCGGCGCAGCACGGTGCGCAGGATGCCGATGCCGAGCAGCAGCGCGATGACGCCGCCGAGCACGCCGAGGCCGATGCCCTCCCAGTCGGCCCGGACGGTGACCGTGGCGGATGCCGGGGAGCCGATCGGCACCCCGGTCGGACTGGTCAGCCCGAATCGCACCTCGACCTCACCGCTGCCGACGCGGGCCTCGACCGGAACCGTGACCCGCGTGTTGCTGGCGGCGTCCGCGGCGACCGTGGTCCGCTCCTGCACGCTGAGACGCGGATCGGAGGGCTGCGTGTAGAGGGTGACGTTCACCGGCCAGGGCAGCTCGTTGCGGACCCACACCGGAAGAGGTGCGGCCGAGGTGAACAGCTGCACCGGCCGGGGGTCCTGGATGCCCACGGAGTCGAGCGTGTCGACCGTGTCGGAGCGGTGCTCGCTGACCCGCTGGGGAAGGCCTTGTCGCTGATCCCGACGCCGATGACGCGCAGAAGCCGGTTGCGCTCCGGGGCGAGCAGCAGGAGCGGCTGCTCGAGAATGGACGAGAAGGCCCGCAGACGCGTCTCATCGTCGAGCATCGACTGGAGCGAGGTCGCACGCCCCCCATCGGGCTGCGCGGTGCTCTGGACCGTGACGGCGGCCGCACCCCGCAGGCCGGCGAGTCCTGACGGCGACGTGGCGACGGCACCGAGCGCCGTCCGCAGGTCGTCGGCGGTGCGCTTCTCGGACCTGTCCAGCCCGATCAGGAGGGGACGGCCGGGTGCGGCGGCCGCGGCGAAGAACAGGTGGCCGGCCGCGGCGGCGATCTGCCCGTCGCGGGCGGTGGGATCGGCCGCCACCACTGCGGCGGAGAGCCGCCGTGAGACATCGTCGTCGGTGACCAGCACAGCGTGTCCGCCGGTGGTCGCGCGGGCTCCCGATGCGCCCTTGAGCGCGCTGGCGGGCAGCACCGTGGTCACGTCGTCGCCGAGGTATCGGCTGAAAGTGGCGAGGTCGTCGCCGGTCACGTCGCTCCGCGGCCAGAGGATGCCCGGTGCCGCGCGACGCATATCGGTGAGAGTCGAGTTGTCGGGCAGAGTCGGTGCGGCCTGCGCCGATGTCGGCGTGGGGGTCGGCGTCGGCTCGGCCGTGGCGAAGTCCGCGGTCCGGATCAGGCCGGTCAGGTCAGCGGGTGCGAGCAGGGCGCTCAGATCGGCGTGCGCCTGCGTTGCGGCATCCGCATCGCCGAACTGCAGCGCGAACCGGTCGTTCGGCAGAGCCTCGAAGCGGGTGAGCCAGTCCGTTGCGCTCGCCGGCGCCGACGACCCGAGCACGCGGATCGCGGCCGGGATCGACGGATCGACCGCGAGGATCGCGCCCGTGCCGGCCACTCCGTCGAGTTGAGCGGTGAGGGCGCCCTCGGGTGCGGTGAGGTCGGCGAGCTCGTCCGCGGTGAGCAGGCTGCCGTTCTTCGGCGTGGCCGTGATCGGCACGAGTACGCTCACATCGGCGGGCTTCGCCGTCTGGATGACGACGACCGACCCGGAGGACAGGTCCCACGCGGTCGGATCATCGCCGGAGCCGGTCGTGCCGCTGAACGTCGCTCGCAGCGGATACACTCCCGGCGCGAGCCCGGTGAGCATCGTCGCCGGCACCAGGACGCTCGTGACGTCGGTCTCGCCCGCGGGCACCGGATCGGCGGGCTGGCTGGCGATCGTCTCGAACAGTCCCGTCGCCGTACCGTCGTCGAGCCATGAGTCCAGCGTCGTGCCGTCGGTCAGGGCCGTGCGGTCGATGGCGAGCGTCAGCATGCCGTCGGCGAGGGTGTCGTCGGTGTCGTTGTGCACCGCCACATCGGCGGTGAGTGGCGCCTCGGGAAGGATCGCGCCGGACGGAGCGACCTCCAGCGTGACGGTCGGTTCGGGCTCGTCCGCCGCCGCCGACGCGGGGGCCGCGGCAGGGAAGGTCAGCAGGGATGCGACGATCGCGACCGCACCGAGTCGCCCGATCAGCCGCCGTGCGCGCGCGCGGAGGCCGGGAGTGGGGAGGTCGCGGTCATAGGATCTTTCTCGAACGCCGCCGGGCGCCCGTGAGTGTGCTGCCCCGATTCTAGGGCGGCCCGATTCGGGAACACTGAAGGCGCGTAGAGTGACGGCCGTGCATCTCGCTCCTCGCCCCGATCCGCAGCTCGCCCGCGCGCTCGCCGCCGACCTGGATGCGGCCGACTTCCGCTCCGACCCGCTGCGGCTGCTGTGGGGCTCCGAGGCCGATGACGCACTCGCCCGCGGACTGCGTGAGCCGATCCTGCGTGCGCTCGGCGACACGGATACGCCGCTGGCGACGCTCGGCCGCCTGTTCGTGCTCGGGATGCCGCAGCCGGCGGTCGCCGTGGAGCGGGCGCTGCCGCGGCTGGGCCTCTCAGGGCTGGCCTCACTCGTGCTGGCGGTCGTCGACTTCGACGAGGTTCGCCCGAAGGCGCTGCTGCGACCGCAGCCCTTCGTCGACACCGATGGAGTGGGTGAATGGTGGATCGCGAGCGACCTCGACGAGGTGGCGCTCGGCTCCGCGCTGCCGGCCGATCACGTGCTGGGGGTGGGTGGCGCGTCGCGAACTCTCGCCGAGCTCGTCATCCCGGCACAGGTCGAGCGGGCCCTCGATCTCGGCACCGGATGCGGCATCCAGGCGCTGCTCGTCGCGCGGCACGCCGGACGAGTGATCGCGACCGACATATCCGAGCGTGCACTCGCGTTCGGCGAGTTGAACGCGCTGCTGAACGGCGTCGCGAACATCGAGTTCCGGCTGGGCAGCATGTTCGAGCCGGTCGAGGGGGAGGCGTTCGACCTCATCGTGTCGAACCCGCCCTTCGTGATCACTCCGCGCGCGCAGGGCGTCCCGGAGTACGAGTACCGCGACGGCGGCCTCGTCGGCGACGCCCTCGTCGAGCGATTCCTGCGCACCGCACCCGCTCACCTCGCGCCCGGCGGCATCGCGCAGCTGCTCGGCAACTGGGAGTCCCGTGACCTCAGCGGGCTGGAGCGCGTGGATTCCTGGGTGCCGGACGACCTGGACGCCTGGGTCATCGAGCGCGAGTCGCTCTCGCCGCTCGCGTACGCCGAGCTCTGGATCCGCGACGGGGGAACCCTGCCGAGGGACGGCGGGTTCACCCCGCTGCTGTCCGCGTGGCTGGACGACTTCGCAGAGCGCGGGGTGACGGCGATCGGCTTCGGATACGTGCTGCTGCGGCGACCCGACTCGGTCCCTGAGCGTGTCGAAGGGCCGCTGCGCCGCTTCGAGAGCCTGTCCCAGCCGCTCGCCAACACCGGACGGGCGCTCGAGGCGGGCCTCGCGGCGCACGACCTGCTGCAGGAAGGGACGCCCGACCGGCTGGTCGTCGCATCGGACGTCACCGAGGCTCGGCACCTCATGCCCGGCGACGACGATCCGACCGTGATCGAGCTGCACCAGGGCGGCGGCTTCGGCCGAGTGGTGTCGGTGGATCCCGCGCTCGCCGGATTCGTCGGCGCCTGCGACGGCGAGCTCACGGTCGGGCAGATCGTCGCCGCGCTCGCGGACCTGTTCGACGTGCCGCTCGCCGATCTCTGGGCCGATCTCGAGCCCCGCATCCGTCGCCTGGTGCGCGACGGCTTCCTGCTGCCTTCCGGGGAGTAACCAGAGAACCTCCCGCGAAACGGCACGCCCGCGCCGAAACGTGGTGCTAATACCGCAGTCTCGGCGCGGGCTTGCTGTTTCGAGCGGGGAATAGCCCGCGGCATCCATGCGTTCGCATGCATCGTGAAGGCTTTCGGATTCCTCTCCTTCGGGCATTACGGCGATGTGCCCGGTTCGACGACGCGCACCGCGGGCGACATGCTCCGCCAGACCATCGAGCTCGCCGAGGGCGCCGACGAGATCGGCGTGAACGGCGCGTACGTGCGCGTGCACCACTGGGCGCGGCAGGCCGCCTCGCCCATGCCGCTGCTCACCGCGATGGCGGACCGCACCAAGCGCATCGAGGTGGGCACCGGCGTCATCGACATGCGCTACGAGAATCCGTTCCAGTTCGCGGAGGAGGCCGCGGCGCTCGACTTCATCGCCGACGGGCGGATCGCCCTCGGCGTGAGCCGCGGGTCACCCGAGACCGCGCTGCGCGGTTACGAGACCTTCGGCTACCACGACGGCGAGGATGCCGAGCGTGGCAGCGTCATGGCGCGGGAGAAGTTCGAGCTGTTCCTGCGTGCGATCGACGGTGAGCGCATCGCCCCCGGCGACCCGCGGATGGTCGGACCGGGCCAGTACCTGCACGTCGAGCCGCACTCGCCGACCCTGCGCGACCACATCTGGTGGGGCTCGGGCTCCCGGGCGACGGCGGAGAGCACCGGGCGCATGGGCCTGAACATGATGAGCTCGACGCTCGTGACCGAGGCGACCGGTCAGCCCTTCCACGAGCTGCAGCGCGAGCAGATCGACATCTTCCGCGCCGCCTACCGGGAAGCAGGGCACACCGGCAGCCCCCGCGTCTCGGTGAGCCGCAGCGTGTTCCCGCTCATCAACGACATGGACCGCGCGTACTTCGGCCTGCGCTCCGAGGAGAGCGACGACCAGATCGGAATCATCGATGGGCTGCGCTCGACGTTCGGCAAGACCTATGCCGCCGAGCCCGATGCGCTGATCGAGCAGCTGAAGCGCGACGAGGCCGTCATGGCCGCGGATACGCTCATGCTGACGATCCCGAACCAGCTCGGACCCGCGTACAACCTGCACGTGCTGCAGGCGTTCGCCGAGCACGTGGCCCCGGCGCTCGGCTGGAAGCCGAACACCGAGGGCCCCGTGCAGGGCGACGCCGTCGCCGGCAGCTGAGAGCGTTTCGTCTCGCTTCGCTCGCTCAACGACCGGAAGGTGGTCTCCCGGGTCGTTGAGCGAGGAGCGCAGCGACGAGCGCCGTGCTGAGCGAGCGCAGCGAGTCGAAGTGACGAAACGGCCTCAGCCGAACCGAAGACGTTTCGTCTCGCTTCGCTCGCTCAACGACCGGAAGGAGTGGCGCCCTTACGGCGTCGCAGCGCGACCAGGCCGAGGCCGAGCGCGAGCAGCACGGCGGCCGTGATCACATGCGGCATGCTGTCGGCGCCGGTCGTCGCCAGGGCGGATGCACCGGACCCGGAAGCATCCGGCTCATCCGACCCGTCGCCCGGAGCGGCGGGCGAACCGGCATCCGGATCGGTGCCGGGGCCGGGGGTCTCGGCGGCGGCGACCGTGATCGCCGCCGTCACCTCGGATCCGTCGGCGCGGATCGCGGCGAGCGTGTGCTCGCCGGCGGGGGTGGATGCCGGGATCGTGACGGAGGCCGTCACCGAGCCCTGCGCGTCGGCCGCGGCCGTGCCCACACGCACCGGCTCGGAGCGCAGCTCGAAGTCGAGCTCCTCTCCAGCAGTGAACCCGGTGCCCTCGATCTGCACCGTGCCTCCGGCACGCACCTCGGCCGCGTTCAGCGAGATCGCCGCAGGCTCCTTCTGCGCCGGCGGCGTCATGCCCGCTTCAGTGACCCACTTCTCGCCGTCGTCGTACTTGGTGACGGTGAACTCGTCGTACACGTCGCCGACGTTCTTGTCGGTGGTCGCGCCGGCGACCTTCTCGGCCAGGTACGAGCGGTAGACCAGCTGGTCCTTCGAGACGTCGATCACCTGGTAGGTGGTGACGTTCTGGCCGCGCAGCACCTGGGTGGCGCCGTTCAGGGTCCACACGTTCTTCTCGGCGGACTCGAGGTCGTAGTGCTTGGCGCCAGAGTTCGACACCATGTACACCGGGCCGGTGGTCAGGCCCGGTGTGTCCGTGGCATCCGTGTTCTTGAAGCCGCGGGCGTAGGTGTGGTCGTGGCCCATCATCACCAGGTCGATGTCGTGCTTCTGGAACACCGGCACCCACTCGTCACGCAGCACCGGCTCGTCGCGACCGGCCGAGGTCGAGTACACCGGCTGGTGGAAGGTGACGACGTTCCACTTCGACGGGCTGTCGCCCAGGATGTGGTCGAGCCAGGCCGCCTGGAAGCGGGTCCACAGCCGGGCGACGTCCTTCTGCGGGCACTCCGCGGCCGTGCACGCCGGCAGGTTGCCCGGGGTGAGGAAGGTCGTGTCGCGCGTCGCGTTCAGGGTGATGAAGCGCACGCCCTGATAGTCGGTGTAGTACGCGGTCTCCTTCGCGAACTCGCTCCAGTGCTCGAAGTAGGCGCGGTATTGGCGCGCCACGTCGGTGTCGCCCTGCGCGAGGTTCGCCAGCTCGCCGACGGTGCCGGTGGCCGGGTTGTTGTGCGGGTACTCGAGGTTCGCCTTCCAGGCGGTGAGCATCTTGTCGCCGGAGTACTCGTGGTTGCCCGGTGCGGCCATCACGTTGGTGGTCGTCGCGGCATCCTTCATGCCCGTGAACCAGTTGATCCACTCCGTCTCATTCGACGACGTGTTGATCAGGTCACCGGCGTGCACCGAGCCGATCGAGCGCGGCGCGTTCGCCTCGGCCTGCTTCACGACCGAGGGCCAGGTGCTGTCCAGGCCGATCTGCGCGTCGCCGTAGTACACGAACTGGAAGTCGGTCGCCTTCGGGTCGGCCGTACGGAACTCGTGCCACGGGCTCCAGCCGTTCTCCACGCCGACCCGGTACCGGTAGGCGGTGGCGGGGGAGAGGCCGTCGACGGTGGCCGAGAAGTGCTGCAGCGGGTTGCCGTTCACGACACCTGCGGAGTACCCGTCGACGGTGCGCACGTCTCCGCCGGACACCGGGGCGATCTGCACCTGTCCGGTGGTCTGCGACGGGTCGCCGGCCTGCCACGAGAACGACTGCGAGGTCTCGGGCGTCTCGGTCGGCGTGAGGATGACCCGCGACGGCGGCGCCGCGACCGGAGCGGTGCCGGCAGGGATCAGCGCGAGCTCGGCCATGTCGAAGTAGATGTCCGAGCTCGACGCGCGGTCCTGGTACAGCGCGACCGCGACGGTGTTCTCGCCGTCGCGCAGCACGTCGCCCTTCGCGGTGAAGGTGCTGGTGAGCGGATCGCCGTTGCTGTCACCGGCGTACTCGAGGTTGGTGGTCTCGGTGATGCGCCCGTCGACGTAGGACGCGACCTTCGTGCCGTTCACCCAGACCACGAGGGCGTCGTCGTAGGTCACCGACCCCTTCAGCGACGCGACCTGCTCGGCCACACCGGCATCCAGCGAGAACTCCGAGCGGAAGAAGTACGTCGGCACGGTGGTCTTCGTGTCGCCGATGTAATGGGTGAGCAGCGTGCGCGGCTGATGCGGTCCGACCTTGCCGAGGGCACCGTTCTTCGCGCCGAAGGAGCCCTGCGCGCTCTTCCAGGTGCTGTCGTCGTAGTCGGCCGTGGTCCAGACGCGCAGGTTCGCGTCGCCCCGTGCCGGGTCGGTGTTGTCGTCGAGGTAGCGCCAGCTGCTGTCGGTGGTGATCAGCGGCGCGGTCGGCACCTCGGGTGCGGACGCAGCGGATGCTGCCGAGGCGGCCACCGGTGCGACGAGCAGGCTGCCGAGAACGGTGACGAGCGCAGCGGCGGCAACGGATCTGCGGCGCCGCGCGACGGGTCGGATGTGCATGTCGATCCTTCGGTCGTAATGAGTGCGTGCCGGGGTGCACGCGCCCCTCCACCCAACTGATCCGTGATGGCCCGGAGGTGACCGGGAGAAGACTTCGGCGTGAACGCCTCGGCATCCGTCCTGCGGGGACGGGCGAGTCATCGGCCCCGGTACCCTGGAACCCATGCTCAACATGGCCGAGGGCCTGTCCCGACTCGGCGCGCTCGCCGCGCATCCGGTCGTCCGCACCCTCGCGACCTCGTTCGCCGACGCGGGCTTCGAACTCGCTGTCGTCGGGGGCCCGGTGCGCGACGCGCTCCTCGGCCGTCCGACGCACGACCTCGACTTCACGACGAACGCCAGACCCGACGACATCCTGCGGATCGTCACGCCGATCTCGACCGCCCAGTGGGACATCGGTCGCGCATTCGGCACGATCGGTGCGCGCGTGCAGGGCGAACAGGTCGAGATCACCACCTACCGCGCCGACGCCTACGACGGCACCACGCGCAAGCCCGTCGTCGAGTTCGGCGACGACATCGCCGGCGACCTGCTTCGTCGCGACTTCACCGTCAACGCGATGGCGCTCCGCGTGCCGGAGGTGAAGCTGATCGATCCGACATCCGGCGTCGAGGACCTCGTCGCCGGCGCCCTGCGCACCCCGATCGATCCTGCGGTCAGTTTCGGCGACGACCCGCTGCGGATGCTGCGCGCTGCGCGCTTCAGCGCCCAGCTCGAGTTCGGCATCGAGCACGACACCCTCGCGGCGATCGAGGAGTTGCGCGGCACCCTCGGGATCGTCAGCCCGGAGCGCATCCAGGGAGAGCTGATCCGGCTGCTGCAGACCGACGATCCCGTGCGCGGCATCCGGGTGCTGGTCGACACCGGACTCATCGAACTGTTCCTGCCCGAGGTGCCCGCGCTGCGCCTCGAGGTCGATGAGCACCATCACCACAAGGACGTCTACGAGCACTCTCTCACCGTGCTGCGCCAGGCGATCGCGCTGGAGAAGCAGCGTCACCCCGGCGCGGCGCCCGACGTGCCGCTGCGCATCGCCGCTCTGCTGCACGACATCGGCAAGCCCCGCACCCGCCGGCTCGAGCCCGGCGGCGGCGTGACCTTCCACCACCATGACGCGGTCGGCTCGCGCATGGCGCGCAAGCGCCTGCAGGCACTGCGCTTCGACGGCGACACGACCGACGCCGTCGCGAAGCTCATCGAGCTGCACCTGCGCTTCTTCGGCTACGCCGAGGGCGCCTGGACCGACAGCGCCGTGCGCCGCTATGTGCGGGATGCCGGCGATCTGCTCGAGCGGCTGCACATCCTCACCCGCGCCGACGTGACCACCCGCAACAAGCGCAAGGCCGCCCGGCTCGCGGGCGCGTACGACGACATCGAGAGGCGCATCGACCTGCTGCGCGAGCAGGAGGAGCTCGACAGCATCCGTCCCGAGCTCGACGGCAATCAGATCCAGCAGATCCTCGGCATCCCGCCCGGGCGGGAGGTCGGTGAGGCGTACCGCTTCCTGCTCGACCTGCGGCTCGACGAGGGGGTCGTCGGCCCCGATGCCGCGGAGCAGCGCCTGCGGGAGTGGTGGGCAGCGCGGGGCTGAATCGTGTCGGTCTCGTCACGATACCTACCGATCGGTTGGGTATCTCGGCGACCGTGATTCAGTGTGAACCCGAACCCGCGCACGTCGACGTGCGCGGGCACCCGAACACCACAGGGGCAGGAGCATGTCAATGAAGACCACCAGGGGCCGCATCGGTCTGGCCGTCGGAGCGATAGGAATCGCCGCGCTCGTCCTCTCGGGCTGCGCGACCAGTTCGAACGACGACGGCGACAAGGGCGGGGACTCCGCGGGCGGGGACATCATCGTCGGCACCACCGACAAGATCGTCTCGCTCGACCCGGCCGGTTCGTACGACAACGGCTCGTTCGCCGTGATGAACCAGATCTACCCGTTCCTGCTGAACAGCAAGTACGGCACCGCCGAGGTCAGCCCCGACATCGCCGAGTCGGCCGAGTTCACCTCGCCGACCGAGTACACCGTCAAGCTCAAGTCGGGTCTGAAGTTCGCCAACGGCAACGACCTCACCTCGAGTGACGTCAAGTTCACGTTCGACCGCATGGTGAAGATCGCCGACCCGAACGGCCCGTCCTCGCTGCTGAACAACCTCGCCTCGGTCGAGGCCCCCGACGACACCACCGTCGTCTTCACGCTCAAGAACGGCAACGACCAGATCTGGCCGCTGATCCTCTCCAGCCCGGCCGGCCCGATCGTCGACGAGGACGTCTTCTCGCCCGACGCGGTCACCCCCGACGACGACATCGTCAAGGGCGAGGCGTTCGCCGGTCAGTACGTGATCGACTCGTACAAGGTGAACGAGCTGGTCTCGTACA
This sequence comes from Microbacterium sp. KUDC0406, assembly GCF_021582875.1. Taxonomy (NCBI): domain Bacteria; kingdom Bacillati; phylum Actinomycetota; class Actinomycetes; order Micrococcales; family Microbacteriaceae; genus Microbacterium; species Microbacterium sp. KUDC0406. The sequence goes on from NZ_CP091138.1 coordinate 2,884,289, forward strand.
AGCCGAACCCCGACTACAAGGGCAGCCTGGGCGCGGCCGAGAACACGAGTGTGCAGGCGAAGTACTACGCCGACGCCTCGAACCTGAAGCTCGCGATCGGCAACGGCGACATCGACGTGGCGTTCCGCAGCCTGTCGGCCACCGACGTCGAGGACCTCGGCAAGCAGAAGGACAAGGTGCAGGTCGTCGACGGCCCCGGCGGCGAGATCCGCTACATCGTGTTCAACATCGACACGATGCCGTTCGGCGCGAAGACCCCCGAGGCCGACCCGGCCAAGTCGCTCGCCGTGCGTCAGGCGATGGCCGATCTGATCGACCGCGCGGCGGTCGCGAAGGACGTCTACAAGGACACCTTCAGCCCGCTGTACTCCTACGTGCCCGAGGGCATGCCCGGCGCCACCACGCCGCTGAAGGACATGTACGGCGACGGCAACGGCGGACCCGACGCCGACAAGGCGGCCAAGGCGCTGTCGGATGCCGGTGTGCAGACCCCCGTCACCCTGAACCTGCAGTACAACGGCGACCACTACGGTCCGTCGTCGGGTGACGAGTACGCCGCGTACAAGACTCAGCTCGAGAAGGGCGGCCTGTTCAAGGTCAACCTGCAGCAGACCGAGTGGGTGCAGTACTCCAAGGACCGCACCGCCGACGTGTACCCGATGTACCAGCTGGGCTGGTTCCCGGACTACTCCGACGCCGACAACTACCTGTCGCCGTTCTTCATGACCGAGAACTTCCTCGCGAACCACTACGACAACAAGGCCGTGAACGACGCCATCGTCAAGGAGCAGACCGAGACCGACTCGGCGAAGCGCCTCGACCAGATCGGTCAGATCCAGGAGGCGGTGGCGAAGGACCTGTCCACGCTGCCGATCCTGCAGGGCAAGCAGGTCGCGATCGTGGGCAAGGACGTGAAGGGCACCACCCTGGATGCCTCGTTCAAGTTCCGCTACGCGCCGCTGACGAAGTAACGCGTTCTGCACCCGGGGATGCTGCGCTCGCAGCATCCCCGGGTCGCACTCGCCCGAAGAACGCAAGAAGAGGTACCCCATGGCCGTCGATGCCGTCGATGCCCTCATGCCCGTCCAGCCCCGCAGCCGCTCCAAAGGCGGAGGACTGTGGCGCTACATCCTGATCCGCCTGCTGCTGATCATCCCCACCGTCCTGATCCTGGTGACGACGGTCTTCTTCCTGATGCGGATCACCGGTGATCCCATCACCGCGGCCCTCGGCGGACGCCTGCCGCCCGAGCAGCTCGCGCAGCGCGTGCACGAGGCCGGCTTCGACCGGCCGCTGATCGTGCAGTACCTGGAGTACCTCGGCGGCATCCTGCGCGGTGACTTCGGCACGACCCTCACCGACCGCCGCCCGGTCACCGAGATCCTGCTGCAGTACGGATCGGCCACGCTCGAACTGGCGCTGTACGCGCTCATCGTCGCGCTGCTGATCAGCATCCCGCTGGGGCTGATCGCCGCCTACCGCCGCGACCGCTGGCAGGACGCGACCCTGCGGGTCATGGCGATCCTCGCCTACGCGACCCCGATCTTCTTCGCCGGTCTGCTGCTCAAGCTCGTCTTCGCGGTGTGGCTGGACTGGCTGCCGGTGTCGGGCGCGGCAACACGCGCACCGAGCTGCTGATGGCGGGCATCGACACGCCCACCGGCATCTATCTGCTCGACGCCATCCGGCTCGGCAACGGTGCGGCGATCGGCGACGTGCTGCAGCACGCGATCCTGCCCGCCATCGCGCTGGGCCTGCTGACCGCCGGCGTGTTCCTGCGCCTGATCCGCACCAACGTCATCGGCACCCTCGGGCAGCAGTACGTGACATCCGGGCGGTCCAGCGGCGTCAGCGAGTACCGTCTGCTCACCAAGCACGCGTACCGGCCCGCACTCATCCCGATCATCACCGTGATGGGCATGCAGATCGCGATGCTGCTCGCCGGCGCCGTGCTCACCGAGAGCACCTTCGAGTGGAAGGGCATCGGGTTCATGCTCGCCGAATACCTGAAGGCGCGCGACTTCGTCGCGGTGCAGGGCATCGTCGTGATGATCGCCGTGGTCGTCGCCGTCACGAACTTCATCGTCGACATGGTCGCCGCGATGATCGACCCGAGGGTGAGGTACTGACATGTCCTGGGTCCCTGAGCCTGTCGAAGACCTCCCCACCCCGAAGACGGAGGCGCTCGCCGCTGTCCCGCCGCGCAAGAAGCGCTGGACCGAGCGGCTTCCGGTGGTCTCGCACCTGCGGCAGAGCGTCGGCCTGCAGCGCGGGATGCTGGTGACCGGTCTGGTCATCACCGGTGTGTTCATCCTGGTCGCGCTCCTGGCGCCGGTGCTGGCGCCGTACGGCTGGGCGCAGCAGCAGACCGACGCCGGCGTCTCGTTCGGCACTCGCCAGCCGCCGAACGCCGTCAATCTGCTGGGCACCACGGTCTCGGGCTTCGACGTGCTGTCGCGCGTGATCTGGGGCGCGCAGACCGCGCTGCTCGTGATCATCGCGGCGATCATCTGCTCGATCTTCGTCGGCATCGCGCTCGGGCTGCTGGCCGGCTACTTCGGCGGATGGCTCGACCGTCTGCTCGTGGTGCTCGCCGACGCGATCTACGCGTTCCCGTCGCTGCTGCTCGCGATCGTCATGTCGATCGTGATCAGCCACGGCCAGTCCAGTCTGCTGGGCGGCGTCATGGCGACCGCGATCGCGATCACCGTGGTGTTCGTGCCGCAGTACTTCCGGGTCGTCCGCGCCGAGGTGGTGCGCGTCCGCGCCGAGCCGTTCGTCGACTCGGCGAAGGTGATCGGGGTGCCGACCCACCGCATCCTGCTGCGGCACGTGCTGCGCAACTCGGTGCGCACGCTGCCGGTGCTGATCACCCTGAACGCATCCGAGGCGCTGCTGACCCTCGCCGGTCTCGGCTTCCTGGGCTTCGGCATCGAGGCCACGGCCGCGGCCGAATGGGGCTATGACCTGAACCGGGCGATGGGGGATGTGACCAGCGGCATCTGGTGGACCAGCGTGTTCCCCGGGCTCGCGATCGTGCTGGTGGTGCTGGGCATCACGCTGGTCGGCGAGAGCCTGAACGACCTGAGCGATCCGCGACTGCGCACCCGCCGTCGCGCAGGAGGTGCGAAGTGACGGATGTTGCGGAGATCCGCGATCTGCGGGTCGTGTTCGCCACCGACGGCGACCCCGTGGAGGCCGTGCGGGGCATCTCGCTGAGCGCGAGCTCCGGCGAGGTGCTCGCGATCGTCGGCGAGTCGGGGTCGGGCAAGACCGTCACGGCGAACACGCTGCTGGGTCTGCTGCCCGAGACGGCGACCACCTCGGGCGCCGTGATCGTGCGGGGCCGCGAGGGTGGTGAGACCGACATCGTGCACGCCTCGCAGGCGAAGCTGCGCGCGATGCGCGGGCGCGACGCCGCGATGGTGTTCCAGGAGCCGTCGACCGCGCTGAACCCGGTGTACAACGTGGGGTGGCAGATCGCCGAGGGCATCCGCGCGCACACGAAGCTGTCGAAGAAGGATGCCAGGGACCGCGCGATCGACATCATGCGGCGCGTCGGCATCCCCTCTCCCGAGAAGCGCGTGGACGACTACCCGCATCAGTTCTCGGGCGGACAGAAGCAGCGCATCGTCATCGCGATGGCGCTGGTGCTGAACGCCGGGCTGATCATCGCCGACGAGCCGACCACCGCGCTGGACGTCACGGTGCAGGCCGAGATCCTCGATCTGCTGCGCACCTGCCGCGACGAGTTCGGTGCGACGATCGTGCTGATCACGCACAACATGGGCGTGGTGGCCGATCTCGCCGACCGAGTGATCGTGATGTACCAGGGTGACATCGTCGAAGAGGCGCCGGTGCAGGAGCTGTTCGCGAACCCGCGCGAGGAGTACACGAAGAAGCTGCTCGCCGCCGTCCCCCATGTGGGACAGGGCAAGTCCAGTCTGGTCGCCACCTCGGTCGTTGAGCGAGCGGTGGTCGTTGAGCGAGCCGGAGGCGAGTCGAAACGCAGAGACGAAACGCAGGATGCTGTGCGGGATGCGGCCCCGCATGTGGCACCCCCCGTCCCCGAGGGCAGCCTGATCGTGGCATCCGGTGCCGAGATCGGATACCCGGGCCGCTTCGGCCGGGGTGCGGTCATGGCGGTGAAGGGCGTGGACTTCCACGTCGCCCCCGGCGAGGTCGTGGGCCTGGTGGGCGAGTCCGGCTCGGGCAAGACCACGATCGGGCGCGCCGTCGTGGGCCTGACCACAGTGCTCGGCGGGTCGCTGACCGTGCTCGGGCACGAGATGAACGGGGTCAAGACCCGCTCGCTCACCCCACTGCGTCCGCAGATCGGGTTCGTGTTCCAGGACCCGGCGACCAGCTTCAACCCGCTGCTGACGATCGCCGAGTGCGTCGCCGAGCCGCTGGTCGTGCACGGCCGGGCATCCAGCCTGTCGGCCGCCCGCCCGAGGGTGAATGAGCTGCTCGACGCGGTGCGGCTGCCGACCAACTTCGGCGATCGGTACCCGCACGAGCTGTCCGGGGTCAGCGCCAGCGCGCGTCGCTGGCGCGCGCCCTGGCGCTCGACCCGAAGCTGCTGATCGCCGACGAGCCGACCAGCGCGCTGGATGTCTCGGTGCAGGCCACGGTGCTCGAGCTGTTCACGCAGCTGCAGGCGGAGCTGGGCTTCGCGTCGCTGTTCATCAGCCACGACCTGGCCGTGATCGACGCGGTGTCGGATCGGATCATCGTGCTGCAGCAGGGCGAGATCAAGGAGCAGGGCACGACCGCCCAGGTGCTCGGCGATCCCCGCGACCCGTACACCCGCGAGCTGCTCGCCGCGCTGCCCGTGCCCGACCCCGTGGCTCAGGCCGAGCGCCGCGCGCAGTGGGAGAAGGTGCGGCGGCGGTAGGCCTGTTTCCCCGCTCGTTGAGCGAGCGACGAAGGAGCGAGACGAAACGCATCATCCCCGGGTCATCGCCCTATCTCTGCAATCGCGGTACGACGATCTCCACTTCGTCGGCGACGAGTTCGAAGTCCTTTGGATTGAGGGTGACCAGCCGGGCACCCAGCGCGTATGCGTGGCCGGCGAGGAGGAGGTCACGACTGCGCGCGTGCGCTGGTCGCCGGGGTGAGACGATCGCCGAAAGGCGACCGGCGCCCTCGGCTGCCCTCCTGTCGAATGGCAGCCAGTCCGGCGAGAACAGGGCCTCGGCGCGGGTGATGTGTTCGAGGCGCAGACGTCGCGTGCGCGGGTCGGCCGCACTCTCGACACTGAATCTCAACTCCGTGAGGGTAATGGCGCTGAGGAAGGCACGATCGTCGGGGAGCCGGAGATCGTCGATGCGGATCAGCGCGTTGGTGTCGAGGAGCATCATCGGCCGTGCTCCTTCCGCAGCTGTTGGTACTGCTCTTCCGCTGCCTCCCACGGATCGCGGAAGGGGTTGCCATCGTAGGGGCGGGCGTCGATCTCATCCGCCCACTCCTTGGCCACACGGAGCTGTTCTTCAGTGCGCGGGTTCGCGTCGAGCCATGCCCTGATCTCCGCACCTGTACGCCCCCATCGCTGGGGTGCGAGTTCGTGCTCGAGCACGTTCTCCAGCCCGCTTCGGTCGTCCTCTGCGACGAGTCGGGTCAGCGCTTCCCGCGCCTCAGCCTCCATGGAGCGTCCATTGCGCTTCGCGCGCTGCTTCAGCTTCTCGACGACGTCGTCGGCGAGGCTGCGGATCGTTATCGCGGCCATGATCTGCCTCCTGATCCCGATGCTATCACTCTGCCAGCATCCGCGGTCGGGCGAGTCGATGTCCGAGCCTCCGCGTACCGTCGCCAGCGTGACGGACACCACTGTTGTGAATGACAGCGACGCGCTCGCAGGGCTCGACGCCGCCCAGCTGCAGGCGGTCGAGCACGGCGACGGGCCGCTGCTGATCGCGGCCGGCGCCGGTACCGGCAAGACGCGGGTGCTCACCTCGCGGGTGGCTCGGCTGCTGCAGGCGGGCGTCGCACCAGAGCGCATCCTGCTGCTGACGTTCACCAGGCGCGCTGCGGCCTCGATGGTCTCTCGCGCGGCCGCACAGTGCGGCGATGCACAGGCGGCGCAGCGGATCGCGGGCGGCACGTTCCATGCGGTGGCGCACCGGATCATCGCCGAGCATGCCCAGCACCTGGGTCTGGCGGATGTCACCGTGCTCGATCCCGACGACGTGATCGACCTGCTCGACCTGCTGCGGTCGGAGTTCCAGCTGGACGGCACGGATAAGCGCCTGCCGACCACCCGGACGATCGCCGACATCGGCTCGCGAGCGATCAACACCGGTACGCCGGCGCGCACCGTGATCGAGGAGCAGTTCCCGTGGGCATTGGAACACGCGGATCCGATACTCGCGCTGCTGCGGCACTACAGCGCCCGCAAGCGTGAGCGCGGACTGCTCGATCTCGACGACCTCCTCATCGCCTGGAGAGCGCTGGTGCGCGACCCCGACGTCGGTGCGCGGCTGCGCGCACGGTGGGACTGGGTGCTCGTCGACGAGTACCAGGACGTCAACAGCCTGCAGGTCGACATCGTGCGGGGGCTCGCCCCCGACGGGCGTGGTCTCACGGTGGTCGGCGACGACGCGCAGGCGATCTACGGATTCCGGGGCGCGAGCGCCGGACACCTGCTCGACCTGGCGGCCGCCTTCCCCGACGCCACGCTCGTGCGTCTGGAGCGCAACTTCCGCTCCACTCAGCCGATCCTCGACCTCGCGAACGAGGTGCGCCCGGGCGAGCTCGGGCTGCGTCTGCGTGCAGACCGGCCGGATGCCGGCATCCGACCGTCCCTCATCGTGTGCCGCAATGCGGACGACGAGGCGCGCACCGTCGCCGATCGGATCCTCGAGGCACACGTCGACGGCATGCCCCTGCGGGAGCAGGCGGTGCTGATGCGCACCGGCTCGCACAGCGCACAGCTCGAGGTCGAGCTGAAGGTGCGCGACATCCCGTTCCGCAAGTTCGGCGGCATCGGCTACCTCGAGACCTCGCACGTGCGCGACCTGCTGGCCGGGTTCCGAGTGGTGCTCAACCCCGCTGACGAGGTGTCGTGGTACCGGCTGCTGACACGACATCGCGCGATCGGCAAGGCCTCCGCGCGGGGGCTGGCGGCGATCCTCGCCGACGGCGGCATCGACCGGGCTCCGGATGCCGTCGCGGCGGCGCCGGCGAAGGCGCGCACCGGACTCGCGTCGACGCTCTCGCTGCTGGGCGCGGTGGATGCCACGACGACGGTGCCCGAAGTGGTCGAGGCCTGCCGGGCGGCGGTCGATCCCCTGCTGAGGGCGCACTACCCGGACTGGCAGCGTCGGGTGACCGACGTCGACGGCATCGCCGAGGCGGCGGCCCGGCAGTCGGACCTGCGCACCTTCGTCAGCGAGCAGGCGATCGACCCGATCGACGTCGCGGGCGACTGGGCCAAGAAGCCGCACCTCGACGAGGACTGGGTGACGCTGTCGACCATTCACTCGGCCAAGGGCCTCGAGTTCGGCTCCGTGCATGTGCTCCGTGCGAGCGACGGGGCGATGCCGTCCGACATGGCCCTGTCGTCGCCTTCCGGGCTGATCGAGGAGCAGAGGCTGTTCTACGTCGGGCTCACCCGGGCTCGCGACACCCTTGACGTGTACGCGCCGGCGCGGCTGCCCACGCATCCGACGTCCTTCCTCGCGCGGCATGTGATCGCCAAGCCGAGCCGGTTCCTCACCGCCGAGGCCCGTGCGCTGATGGACACCGTCGACACGGCGACCGGAGAGGTGCGGGACGGCGAGCCGGTGCTCGCCGCGCCTGTCGGTGCGCGTGTGCGGCTGGACGAGTTCGACGACCTGTTCGCCTGAGCTGACTCGGTCGCCCCGCGAGCGATGGTCGTTGAGCGAGCGAAGCGAGACGAAACGCAGAGACGAAACGCAGAGACGAAACGCAGAGACGAAACGCAGAGACGAAACGCAGAGACGAAACGCAGAGACGAACGGGTTGAGGCTCCCGGGGAGCATTGCGGCGTTTCGGCTACAGCTCGTTCCTCGCTCCGCTCAACGACTCGATGGGGCGGGCCCGTCCTCTTCGGGAGGGTCCGTGGAGACGGCGGCATCCCCCCGCAGCGCCGCCTCCACGAGATGGGTGATGTCGATCGACACGATCCGCTCGCTCACGGCGCCGGCGTCTCGGGTGCGGCGGTCGGAAGCAGCGTCGCCGATGGTGTCCGCGTCGGCTCCGGCGCAGGGAGGCGCTGCGGGGCGCGAGCGAACGGCGGCACCGGCTGGGTCGCCCGATCCGGATCGACCTGGCCGGTCGTATCGTCGACGGGTGCATTGCTGAGCGGGTAGGTGTTCCAGATCGGACTGCCCTGCAGATCCTGCAGGGGGACGGTCACCGTGCCGTCGCCGCGGTCGTCCCAGCCCTCCGTCATGTCGCGGCTCTGCTCGCCGTAGAGATTCACCGGTGTGCCCCGATCCGTGTACAGCTGCACCTGCTCGATGGGGTCGCCGTTCTCGTCGTACGCGAACAGGTTGCCCACCTGGACTCCGTCGAGCAGCAGCCCTGGCGGGGTCGATCCGCCGTCGCCCTCGTAGACGTAGTGAGGTGTGATCACGTAGCCGATCGCACCGGGAAGTGCGAGAACCGCGAGCACGCTGATCACCGTGCGCACCGGGCGCAGCCACCGCCACGGCAGCCACCGGCCACGACCCCACTGCACGCTGATCAGGACGAGAACGCCGAGGTATGCGATCCGCAGCAGATCCCATGAACGGGCATCCCACGGCCAGAGCATCCACGCCGTGAGCGCGTAGAGCCCGAGGCCGCGAAGCACCCACCAGACCGGACGCAGTGCCACGAGCAGGTCGAGCAGCCATGCCCCGAACGGGGAGCGGCGGATACCGACGGCGATGCCGGCTCTCCAGTCCGCGAAGCGGACATGCCACGGAACTCGCGGCACCGCGGCATCCGTCCGCTCCGGCAGACCGGCGGCCGCGCGCAGCTCGCGGGCGTATTCGGCCGGATCGTCGAGGTCGATGACGCCGCCGTTGTCGGCGGCCTGATCGGTGAGGTCGCCGACGAGCCCGCCTGCGAGTTCCTCGACGTCGTCCTCGGGCAGGTCCGCGAGCTCGGCACGGACGGCGGCGGCGAAGGCGCGGATGCGCTCCGCCGGCGAGGTGGTGAGGTCGTTCATCGCTGCGCTCCTGCTTCGGGTCGGGGCCGGAAGATGGCCGTGTCCTGTGTCTTGGCGTGCGGATGCAGCAGCCCTGACATCGCCACCGCGAACTGCACCCAGGTGTCGGTCTGCTCGTCGAGCATCCGCGTGCCCTGCGGGTTGATCGCGTAGTACTTGCGGTGCGGTCCGCCGTCGGACGGGACGACGTAGCTCGACAGCGCGCCGGCCGAGTACAGCCGTCGCAGCGTGCCGTACACCGAAGCGTCGCCGACGTCGCCGATGCCGGCGTCGCGCAGGCGGCGCACGATGTCGTAGCCGTATCCGTCCTCGTCGCGCACCACGGCGAGGACGGCGAGATCGAGCACGCCCTTCAGCAGCTGCGTCGTGTCCATCGAGCCTCCTTCGGCACCGACCGGTGCGTTGTCGTGCACACTACCACGCTATGCGCGGTAGTACGCAAGGCGCACTGACCGCCTGCCCCGCGAGCGATGGTCGTTGAGCGAGCGAAGCGAGACGAAACGCAGAGACGAAACGCAGAGACGAAACGCGCCGAGACTCCCGAGGAACGTCACCGCGTTTCGTCTCCGGCTCGTTCCTCGCCTCCGCTCAACGAGCGGCGGGATGGATCGCGCCCCGCGCGAGGCTCAGCGGAAGAACAGCGCCAGGCCGCCGAACAGCTGGGGCAGGATCCAGACGCTGGCGATGATCACGATCGCGATGACCGTCACCCAGGGCACGCCGCCGGCGCAGCCGTCGCCCCTGCGGGGCGACGCCGGGCGGAGGAGCGAGCATGCCGACCGGCGGCGCGAACGGAAGGGCCGCCGGCGCGGGGACGCCGACCGGCGTCGGTGCGGCCGCGACCGCCGGTGCCGCCGTCAGGTGATCGTCGCGCCAGCGCGCCCACTGGTCGAACTTGGTCAGCAGGGCGCCCACCGTGCCGAACAGCCACGCCCAGGTCGGCGCGTCGACCGTCGACACCGGACGCTGCATGTAGAGGAACAGCCAGTCGTCGACGATCTCCACGTCGAGCTGCGCCGCGTGGTCGATGAACCGCGCCATGATGTCGGGCGTGAACAGGTACAGCGCGTCGCGCTCGTAGCCCTGCGGGCAGTACAGCGTGAAGTACCGGTCGAAATCGCCCTCGAGTGAGAGCCGCTGATCCTTCGAGAACGATGCCGGCAGGTTGCTGCCCAGCGCATTGTTGCCGAGCGCGTCCAAGACGATGTTGGGCAGCGGAACGTCGAGCTTGACCGCGATGTAGCCCCAGTGGTGCGTGGTGGAGTTCTTGCCCGAGCCGGTCGTGTACTGGTAGTTGCCGAACTCGACGAATCTGGGCTGGTGGCCGCGCAGCGCGAGCTCGGTGCGCCGGCTGCGTCCGTTCTGGAAGATCATTCCGGGCAGCGGGGGATCGTCGACGCGCCCGACGAACTCCATGCCGTTCGAGGCGGCGAACCGGGCCAGCCGATACGCCTGGATGCCGCCGTTCCGCAGATTCACGATGAGGATGACGATCACCACGACGAAGACGGCGCCGATGAGCAGGAACGGCAGCAGACCCGCCAGTCCGAAGCGCAGGTCGCCTGAGAACACGCCCACCGCGATCGGCACGAGGACCAGCGGGATCACCGTGACGGCCATGATCGCGAACACGAGGACGACGATGATCGTCGACGCCGTCGAGCCTCCTGCCCTGCCCCGGGCACGCTGCTCTCGGCGGAAGGCGCGCACCGCTTGCATGTCCACCGGGTCGGTGAGCGGACGGGCGTCGAAGGTGGCGCCGATCATCGGTTCACACCGTCGCCGTCCCAGGTGAGGTCGGCGTCCTCGGCGACGATGAACGCCTCGAGGGCGGGGTCGGCGACGAGCGCGGCGATCAGCGCCGCAGATCCGGCGACGACGGTCGAGTCGAAGTCGATCTCGCTGACCATCACCCAGGAGCGGTCCCCGGGCCAGAGCAGGTTCGGATGCTGCGCGGTGGCCCCCTCGGTCCAGGGCGCGTCCGTGACCCACGCCGGGTCGGTGAACACCGAGGCACCGGCCGCGAAGGTCACGTAGTCCCGGCCGGGCAGCTGCAGTCGCGGAGCCTTCGAGATCTCGTCGGAGAGGATGCCCGGCTGCCAGGTCGGCTTGCGGAACGGATTGTTGAACGGATCGCGGACGCTCTGACGCAGCATCTGCTCGTGCGCAGGGTCGCCGCCGAACTCGAGAACAGCACGTGACGGCGACTCACCGAGAAGGCCGACCAGGCCGCCCCAGCCCTCCCAGATCGCCGCGACCCCGGCATCCGGCGTCGTGGTGTGCGCAGCGAGGTGCCGGGCGATCGCGGCGAACAGGGCGGGGTCGATCATGCCCTCGTCGGGCGAGGTGAACTCCCGGCCGTCGGGCGCGACCCGCACGTTCCAGTCCTCCTCGGGTGGGGTGCGCACGATCCGCTGCCACTGTGCGAGCGGATGCAGCACGGTGCCGAACGCGGTGGCCGTCTCCGCCCAGGTAGTGTCGCGGTCGATGAAGCGTCCGATCAGAGCATCCTGCTCGGCACCCGGCATCCGAGACCATTCCTCGATCGTCGGAACCGCGCGATCGGGAAGGGATCGCACCTGCGCGGGATGCAGGATGCGGGCGTAGGCGTCGTAGCCGTGCGGCACGACGCCGAGGTCGTCATCGAGACGGTCGCGCAGCCAGTCTCCGACGCGGGGGTCGCCGATCCACTCCATGGGCTCCACGGTACCCGGGCGCTACGCGCGTGCCAGAGGCAGCACCTCGGATCCCAGATAGTCGACGTGCTCGGTGTCGCCCAGATCCATGACCTGGAAGTGGATGCGGTCGATGCCGAGAGCGCGCAGACCCTCGACGCGTTCCGCGATCTCGGCGGCATCGCCCACGACGGTGGCGCTGCTGCGCACATCGTCGAGAGTGCGTCCCGCCGTCTCCGCGCGACGCCGGATGTCGGACTCGGTCGCGCCGGCGAACGTCGGCAGCGCCACGGACATCTTCAGCGTCCGCGGGTCGCGGCCGATGGCCTCGCAGGCCGCGCGCACGCCGGCGAGCTTCTCCTCGACGACCTCGTTCGGCTGGAAGCCGATGTTGAACTCGGTGGCGAAGCGCGCGGCGATCGCCGGCGTGCGTCGCGGTCCGCCGCCACCGATGACCACCGGCATCCTGGTCTGCACCGGCTTCGGCAGCGCGGGGGCGTCCTGCAGCGTGTAATGCTCTCCGGAGAACGAGAAGGTGTCGCCGACGGGCGTCTGCCACAGGCCGGTGATCACGGCCAGCTGCTCTTCGAGCAGCCCGAACCGGCGCGCGGGGAACGGGATGCCGTAGGCGCGGTGCTCCGCCTCGAACCAGCCGGTGCCGAGGCCGAACTCGACCCGGCCGCCGGACATCGCGTCGACCTGAGCGACCTGGATCGCGAGGATCGCCGGGTACCGGTGCGTGGCGGACGACACCAGGGTGCCGAGGCGGATGCTCGTGGTCTCGCGGGCGAGGCCGGCAAGCGTCGTCCAGGCGTCGGTCGGCCCGGGCAGGGGAGAGCCGTCTCCCATGCGCATGTAGTGGTCGGACCGGAAGAAGGCGTCGAACCCGTGTCGCTCGGCGGTCAGGGCGCAGGCAAGCTGGTCGTCGTAGCTGAAGCCCTGCTGCGGCTCGGTGAAGATGGTGAACTCCATGGGATCACGCTATCCGTGTCACCCGGCGTTCACCTCGGCGTCGCTCGCGCTTCAGGTCGGTGTCGCACCATCGGCGGATGGCCGCACCGCTCGTGACCGTGATCCTGCCCGCGAAGGACGCAGGGCAGTACATCGGCACGACGCTGGAGACCCTCACCCGGCAGTTCGACGATCCCGGGCGCTGAAGCTCGTCGCGATCGACGACGGTTCTCGCGACGAGACCGGCGCGCTGATGCGGCGGTACGCCGAGCGGTTCGACAGCGCGGAGGTCGTGGTCAACCCGCATCCGCGCGGCCTCGCGACAGCACGCAACCAGGGCCTCGTGCACGTGGAGGGCGACGCGTTCTGCTTCCTCGACGGCGACGACTGGATGCAGCCGCGCCGGCTGGAGGTGCTCGTGCGGGCTCTGGGCGAGCTGCGCTGCGACTTCCTGCGCACCGACCATGTCACGGTCAAGCGCTCCGAGCGGCGCCTGGTGCGTGCGCCGTTCACGCACCGCGGGGCGGTGGCCGACCCGCGTACGGCGATCCTGCCCGCAGACGACCGCACGATGGTCGACTATCCGTGTGCCTGGGCGGGAATACTGCACCGAAGGGTGCTCGATCAGGGCCTGGCGGGCTTCACCGACGGGCTGTTCACGGCCGAGGACCGGCCGTGGATCTGGCGGCTGCACCTGCGGGCATCCTCCTTCGCCGTGGTCGACGCGCCGCATCTGCTGTACCGGCGCGGGGTGACCGATTCGCTGTCGAAGACGCTCGACCGGCGGCAGCTGGACTTCAGCCGCGCGCTCGGCGAGGTGCTCGATCTGGTCGAGTCCGATCCGGATGCCGCGCCGCTGATGCCGAAGGCCGTCGTGACCGTGCTCGCGCTGAGTGCGCACCACCTCGTGCGCGCGCGCCGGATGCAGCCGGCCGTGCGGAGGGAGCTGCGCTCCGGCATCCGTGACCTGCTGGCGCGGCTGCCGCAGGAGGAGGCGCGAGCGGCGGTCGCGCAGCTCGGCGGCCCGCGCCGCCGGGTGCTCGCACGCACCCTGCGCGAAGCGACCCGCGTCTCGCCGCCGTCCTCGCGCGTCCGCACGGATGCTCCCGGGCTGCCGGAGCAGGCGTTCGGCGACCATGATCCAGGTCATCATGGAACGCGGTGCGGAAACGCGGCGGGGCGGCCCGGTGGCGGTCGGAGGCGCGGACGCGAACGGAGTCCGGGTCACGGTCGAGAACCGCGCCCCGAGCGATGCCGTTCCCTCCCCACCCCGTCGATCCGGTCCCATCGCCTGCGGATACGCAGCAGCTTCGACCCACACCGCGCGCGACCGCAACCGGGGGCACGACGATGATCCAGGTCTTCGCGCTGCACAGCGGCTACGGCCTGATGACCGCCGGCAGCGGCGATCGACACCGGTCTGCTCGGCGACGCCGAGCGCATCCTCGTGCCGATGAACACGGCGAAGATCTCCGAGACGGCGATCGACCTGGCGACCACAGCGCGGTTCCGCACCCTGCGGGCGCGATTCGACCGGGTGGAGCCGCTGAACCCGCTGATCGATCCGCGGCATCCGACCTCCTGGGATCCCGACGAGCAGGATCTGCCGATGCTCGAGCGACTGTTCCGCCGCGCGTGGGCGATCGGCGACAAGGACGTGGAGCTGTACGTGCAGTCTCCGCAGGTCGCTCCGGCGCTCACCCTGATGAGCCTGTTCCGTGACGCGCGGCTCGGCGTGATCGGCGACGGACTGATGACGTACTCGCCGATCCGCAGCCGGCTGCCGCGACAGGTCACCGAACGCATCGCCCGGGTCGTCTACTCCGATGTGGTGCCCGGGGTCGAGCCACTCGTGTTCGCCGAGACCGAGGCTGTGCGGATGCCAGTGTCGATGGGCCCCTTCGGCACCGCTCTGCGGGAGGTCGGCGACGCCGCCCCGGATGCCGCCCTCGACGCGCTCGCCGCAGACGGACGCCGGACGGCGCTGGTGCTCGGGCAGTATCCTCGGCCCTGCGGCTCGTCTCGCCCGAAGAGGAGACGGCCATGCAGGTGGCGATGGTCGATCGGGCGGCATCCGCCGGCGCCGAGCGCATCGTGTTCAAGCCGCATCCGTCAGCGCCGCCGGCCCTGCGCGAGACTCTGGCTGCCCGGGCGTCGTCCCGAAGGGTCGCGTTCGCGGTCTACGAAGGGGATCAGCCGGCCGAGTACGTCGCGCAGCGCCTCGGAGCGACCGATGCCGTCGCCGGGTTCTCGACCGCGCTGCCGACGCTGCGCACGCTGTCCGGCATCCGTGTGCACGCCGTCGGCACGGGCACCGTGCTGGCCCGGCTCGACCCGTACGAGAACAGCAACCGGATCCCGGCGACGATCGTCGACGCTCTGGAGCGGGACGCCTTCACGACGCCCGGTTCACTGCAGCGGCTCGTCGACGCGGTCGGCTACGCCATGCAGCCCGAGATCATGGCGCATCTGCGGCCACGTGCGGTGCAGCGGCTGACGTCTCTGCCGGCATCCGTCCGGGAGCGGTACGTGCCCCCGCAGCGCCTGCGCGCACTCGACCTGCCCGGCGCTCCGGCGGCGACGACGATGCAGCGCATGCTCGAGCCGGCCGGCGGCGTCGGCCGCGTCGAGGAGCTGCGGCTCACCGCCGCCGGAGCGAGGCGCAGGGCACGACGGGCGTGGAAGGCGGTGACCGGCCGGTGACGCGCTCCGATGCCCCCTTGGCGCGAAACGGCGTGCTCACGTCGTTCCGGTCGCAGCCGTTGCGGGTGCGGAGGGCGTGGACCCGCAACGAGTGAGACCGGAGCTGAGGGAACAGGGAGCTGAGGGAACAGAGGGCGAAGGAACAGAGGGCGGACGATGAACGACAGAGGACTGACGGTCGCGATCATCCCGGCGCGGGGAGGGTCGAAGGGTGTGCCGGGCAAGAACCTGCGCCGGGTCGGCGGGGTGCCGCTCGTCGAGCGAGCGGTGCGGGCCGCGGCATCCGCCGTCGATCTCGTCGTCGTGAGCACCGACGACGTCACGATCGCCGCCGTCGCGAGGGATGCCGGGGCGCGGATCGTCGACCGCCCCGCCGAACTCTCCGGAGACGAGGCCTCTTCGGAGAGCGCGCTGCTGCACGCACTCGACGTGCTCGAGGACGACGGCCTGCGGGTGGGCACCGTGGTGTTCGTGCAGGCGACGTCGCCGTTCATCCCCACCAAGGGTCTCGCCGAGGCGGTCGCGCTGATCGAGGATGGTACCTACGACAGCCTGTTCTCGGCGCACGAGACCTACGGTTTCCTCTGGCGGAGGGATGCCGGGGGAGTGGCCGCGGCGATCAACCACGACGCCGCGCACCGCCCGCGCCGGCAGGACCGCGAGCCGCACTATCTCGAGACCGGGGCCTTCTACGCCTTCGACGCGACCGGGTTCCGGCGCTTCCGGCACCGCTTCTTCGGGCTGGTCGGCATCGTGACGGTGCCCGAGCGCACCGCGATCGAGATCGACGACGAGCATCAGCTCGCCCTGGCCGAGGCCCTCGCCGCGGCTGCCCCTCCCGCGCCCGCACGCACCCCCGCGCCCGCCCCGATCCCGGCTCTCGCCCTCGTCACCGACTTCGACGGCGTGCACACCGACGACACCGTGACCGTCGATGAGCACGGGCGCGAGTCGGTGCGGGTCAGCCGCGAGGACGGCATGGGGGTGGCCCGGCTGCGCCGGGCCGGCATCCCGATGCTCATCCTCTCCACCGAGACGAACCCCGTCGTCGCTCGTCGGGGCGAGAAGCTGCGGGTGCCCGTGCTGCACGGCGTCGACGACAAGGCGGCCGCGCTCGCCGCGTGGGCGGAGGAACGCGGCATCCGCCTCGAAGACATCGCGTACGTGGGCAACGACGTCAACGACCTCGGTCCGCTCAGGCTCGTGGGCTGGCCGATCGCCGTCGCGAACGCGCATCCGCAGGTGAGGGCCACGGCCCGTGTGATCCTCGCGCGGCGCGGCGGCGCCGGCGCCGTGCGCGAGGTCGCCGAGCGGATGCTGGCCGCGGAGCGCTCGCAACGGATATACTGAACTGAAGAACAGGATATCCGGAGGTCGCGATGACCAAGACACTCATAGATGTCGACGACACGCTGCTCGAACGCGCGATGGAGCTGACCGGTACGGCGACGAAGAAAGCCGCCGTCAACGAAGCCCTTGCGCAGGTCGTGCGCAGAGGAGAGGCTCTCGGCTACATCGATCTGATCAGCACGGGGATCGTGGTCGAGCTCGATGACCCGGACGTGATCGACGGCGCTCAGCGCTGACCGGACCTGCGCCATGCGCCAGATCTTCCTCGTCGACAACTCGGTGCTCCAGCGTGTCCACCGCTCGGTGCCTGTGAAGGAGGCGCTCACCGAACTTCTCGCCGCCGGAGACTTCGGCGGATGCCTGCCGCAGCTCCTCGAAGAGGGGTACTCCGCCAGGTCGGCCGACGAGCATGCGATCCTGCTCGATGCGAATCGCAGAGCCAAGATCTTCCTCCCGCCGGATGGTCGGGTCGCCGAGATCGCGGTCGACCTGCAGAGCAGGCTGTTCAACTCCGGCGCCGGCCGCTCCGTCGGCGTCAGCGATCTGCAGATCGCCGCAACCGCGATCCGGCACACCGATGAGGCGCAGCGAGTCGTCGTCGTGCACTACGACGCCGACTTCGAGAACGTCGCACGCATCGCCCCGGAGTTCGCGCACCGCTGGATCGTGCCCCACGGATCCGTTCACTGACGTCACCGTCCCGCCTGCGGCCCGTCACCGCCGCGTCTCCCGGGGTTCACCTGCCGCCCGTAGACCGGAGGGAGGGGACCGTAGGCCCCGGAACGGAGCGTCATCGTGACCGTCAGCATCGGAGACCGTGTGGTCGGCGGGGGCCGCCCCGCGTACGTCATCGCCGAGATCGGCCTGAACCACAACGGCGATGTCGAGATCGCCAAGAAGCTCATCGACGTGGCCAGGGAGGCCGGTGCCGACGCGGTGAAGTTCCAGAAGCGCACCCCCGAGATCGCCACGCCGGAGCACATGCGCGACGTGCCGCGCGAGACGCCGTGGGGCACCATGCCCTACCTCGACTACCGCCGCAGGGTCGAGTTCGGCCGAGACGAGTACATCGAGATCGGCGACCACGCCACGATGTCGGGTCTGCACTGGTTCGCGTCGCCGTGGGATGTGCCGAGCGTCGAGTTCCTTGAGGACCTGGGCGTCGTCGCGCACAAGGTCGCCTCGGCGAGCCTGACCGACACGGAACTGCTGCAGGCGCTGCGCGCCACGGGCAAGCCCGTCATCCTCTCCACCGGCATGTCCACGACCGAGCAGATCGACCGCGCCCTGGACACCCTCGGCACCGACCGCACGATCCTCATGCACGCCACGTCGACGTATCCGATGGAGCCGGGCGAGGCCAACCTCAAGATGATCAGCACGCTGCGCGACCGCTACGCCGGCGTGCCCGTCGGCTACTCGGGCCACGAGCGCGGCCTGCAGATCTCGCTCGCCGCCGTCGCCCTGGGCGCCGTGGCCGTCGAGCGGCACATCACCCTGGATCGCGCGATGTGGGGATCCGACCACGCGGCCTCACTCGAGCCGGGCGGCTTCGAGCGGCTGGTGCGCGACATCCGCGTCATCGAGGAGGCGCTCGGCGACGGCGTCAAGCGCGTCTACCCCGGTGAGCTCGCCCCGATGGCCAAGCTGAGGCGCGTGGGAGCATGACGTACCCGGGCAGCCGGGCCCCGCGCCTGCGGGTGGTGGCGATCGGTGATGCGGATTCGTTCGTGAAGTGGTCGGCCGCGCTGATCGACCGGGTGCCCGACATCAGCCAGCACATGCTGCTGGTGCGCACTCCGCTGGTCGTCAGCGACGCGCAGAAGCGCGCCGCGCTGGCCGGCACCCGGTTCGCCGAGGATGCCAGGTCGGTGACCCGCCTCGCGTACGCCGATGTGGCGTCGTGGCTGGCCCGCGACCGCCCCGACGTGGTCGTGCTGGCCGGCCGCGCACCGTTCGTGCGACTGCTGGGCTGCGAGATCGACCGGCTCGCCGAGCGGCCGATCGTCGTGAGCGGGCTGCCGGGCATGTCGATCCCCGCGCTGCGCGGTGCGCTGGAGTACCGCCGGCACACCGATCTCATGGTGGTGCACTCCCGACGCGAGGTGGCCGCGTACTCCCGGCTCGGGCGCCGGCTCGGCGTCACGGTGCCGATCGCGCTCGCGACGCTGCCGTACGCGCCGAGATCGGATGCCGCGGCCGAGGGCGCTCCCCGCGCGCCGGTGCGCGGCACCGAGACCGAGCTGCTCACCGGCCCCGGCACGGATCTCGTCTTCGCGGCCCAGGCGCTCGTTCCGGCCGCGCGTGCCGAGCGCCGCCGGATCGCCGAGATCCTTCGTCTCGCCGCGGTGGCGGATCCGGCTCGGCGGGTGGTCGTGAAGCTGCGGTCGCGCCCCGGCGAGGCCGAGACGCACGAGGAGCGCGACCCATACATCGACCTGCTCGATGGCGCACCGGACAACCTGGTGCTCTCCTACGCGCCGATGTCCGAGGCGCTCCTCACCGCTCAGGGTCTGGTCACCGTCAGCTCCACCGCGGCGATCGAGGCTCTGGGGCACGGAGTCCCCGTGATCGTCCTGGACGAGTTCGGGGTGCGGCCGGAACTGCTCAACCAGGTCTTCGAGGGCAGCGAGCTCGCCGGCTCCGCCGATGACGTCGTCGCGCGGCGGTTCCGGTATCCGGATGCCCAGTGGGCGGCGACCAACTACTTCCATCGGCCGGACGAGTCGATCTGGTGGGACGAGGTGCGCCACCTCGTCGCGCTGCGTCGTCGCGGACTGCTGCCCGCACGCTCCGTGCCGAGGCCGCGCGGCGGCGCACTGCACGCGGCGTGGCACCGCAAGAGCGTGCTCGGCGCAGAGGACCGCACCGTCAGTGGCGCGATCGCCGGCCTCGTGGGCGCCCCCGTCGCGGCGGCTCTGCTGGCCAGTAAGCGCCGCCGCGCGGCATCCGACGGCAGGGAATGGCAGGACGAGGCGAACGACTTCACGCTCGCGCCCTCGCCGCTGGTCGAACCTGTGAAGAGGCACGCCGCCGTCATCCGCTAGACTGTTGTGGTTGTCTGCCCGGCGGATGCTTCGACAAGCTCAGCAACCGGGTCAGGCACGTGCAACACACCCTCCTGCTTCCGGGAAAGTCCCGGGAGCCGTTCTAGTCCGAAGGAGGTGGGTAAGTGACGCACCAGTACGAGCTCATGGTCATTCTGACCCCTGAGCTGGACGAGCGACAGGTTGCCCCCAACCTCGACAAGTTCCTGAAGGTCATCACTAACGATGGTGGCTCGATCGACAAGGTCGACATCTGGGGCAAGCGCCGTTTCGCCTACGAGATCAACAAGAAGACCGAGGGCATCTACGCCGTCGTCAACTTCACCGCGACCAGCGAGGCCACGCAGGAGATGGACCGCCAGCTCAAGCTGAGCGAGCTCGTCTTCCGCACCAAGGTCCTGCGCGCCGAAGAGGCCCAGGCCATGGTCGCCGCAGAGGCGAAGCGCGCCGAGGCCAAGGCCGCGCGCAAGCCCAAGGCAGCGAAGGCGTAATCGCCATGGCCGGCGAAACCGTCATCACCGTGGTGGGAAACCTCACCGCCGACCCCGAGCTGCGCTACACGCAGAACGGGCTGCCGGTGGCGAACTTCACCATCGCCTCGACCCCGCGCACCTTCGACCGTCAGGCGAACGAGTGGAAGGACGGCGAAGCGCTGTTCCTCCGCGCCTCGGTGTGGCGCGAGTTCGCCGAGCACGTGGCGGGCTCGCTGACCAAGGGCATGCGCGTCGTCGCACAGGGTCGTCTGCGTCAGCGTTCGTACCAGGACCGGGACGGCAACAACCGCGTCTCGATCGAGCTCGAGGTCGATGAGATCGGCCCCTCGCTCCGGTACGCGACCGCTCAGGTCACGCGCGCCGCATCCGGCAACAGCGGCGGCGGCAACTTCGGCGGCGGGCAGTCCCGTCCGCAGCAGCAGGTCTCGGAAGAGCCGTGGTCGACCCCCGGCTCGTCGAGCGCCGACGCCTGGAGCGCTCCGGGCAGCTTCGGCGACGACACCCCGTTCTAACTTCTGGGTCCCTGAGCCTGTCGAAGGGCACAGGAACTCCCAACTCATCTCGTAAGGAAAACTCATGGCTGGAAAGTCGAGCGGCGACCGCCGCAAGCCGCGGAAGGGTGGCAAGCCCACCGCTCCCGCGAAGTCCATCCGCGTGGGCGTCATTGACTACAAGGACGTCGCCACGCTTCGCAAGTTCATCTCGGAGCGTGGAAAGATCCGCGCCCGTCGTATCACCGGTGTCTCGGTGCAGGAGCAGCGTCTGATCGCCAAGGCGATCAAGAACGCACGCGAAATGGCGCTCCTGCCCTACGCTGGCGCTGGCCGCTGAGGGGTACCGACATGGCAAAGCTGATTCTCACGAACGAGGTCGCCGGGCTCGGTAGCGCAGGCGACGTCATCGAGGTCAAGAACGGGTACGCCCGCAACTACCTCATCCCGCAGGGCTACGCCGTGGCGTGGACCCGTGGTGGCGCCAAGCAGGTCGAGTCGATCCAGGCCGCCCGCCAGGCACGCGCGATCCACGACCTCGACGAGGCCAAGGACCTCAAGGCGAAGCTCGAGGCCGGCAAGGTGCGCCTGTCGGTCAAGGCCGGCGCCGAGGGCCGTCTGTTCGGTTCGGTGAAGCCGGCCGACGTGGCCGACGCCGTCGCCGCGGCCGGAGTGGGCTCGATCGACAAGCGCAAGGTGCACATCACCGCCCCGATCAAGTCGGTCGGCGACCACGAGGCCACCATTCGTCTGCACGACGACGTGACCGCCGTGATCGTGCTGCAGGTGATCGCCGCGAAGTGATTCGCCCGATGGGCTCCTGAGCCTGTCGGAGGATGCCCCGTTCTCCTCGGAGAGCGGGGCATTCGGCGTCTCAGGAGACTGAGACCGTTCGAAACCCCGCGTTCGCCATCGATGAGTCCGGGGTGTTCGACGAGCGCGCGGAGTTGCGATAGCGATTGCAGTACGAGTCGTGGCACAGGAAGCTTCCGCCGCGGAGCACTCTGGTCGACTTCGGCGTGAACCAATCTCCACACCACTCCCAGACGTTGCCCACCATCTGCCAGAGCCCGTAGCCGTTCGGTTCGAACGTCCGCACAGGGGCTGTCGTCAGCCATCCGTCCTCGCCGCTGTTCTCATGCGGGAAGGTCCCCTGCCAGATGTTCGCCCGCCATCCGCCATCGTCGATCTCGCGGTCTCCCCAGGGATACTTGGCCGATTCGATCCCGCCTCGGGCGGCGTACTCCCACTCTGCTTCCGTGGGGAGGCGACGCCCCGCCCAGGCGCAGTAGGCGTTGGCGTCATTCCAGCTGACGTGCACCACAGGATGGTCGGCGAGTCCGTCGAGGTCGCTCAGCGGTCCGCGCGGATGCCGCCAGTCGGCACCTCGGACGCCCCACCACCAGGGGGTGCCCGGCGCACGTCCGATGATGTCGTCGTCCCGTGCAGCCAGCGCGCCCTGGAAGACCGCCGAGAACCCGAAGTTCTCGGCCTCCGTGCGGTGACCGGTGTCGGAGACGAACCGCAGGAAGTCGCTGTTCGTCACTGTCGTGACATCGATGTCGAACCGGCCGAGAGCCACGCCGTGTCGAGGCGTCTCCCCGTCGCCGACGTTCGCATCTCCGGACGAGTCGCCCATCAGGAACGACCCCGCAGGTATGCGTGTCTGGCAGATCCGATGCCGATCCGTCGACCGGTGCTCGGGCGACTGGGGTGCTGCCGCGGAAACCGGCAGCGACCGTGAGTGCCGGGGCCGCGACGGTGCGCAGCAGGACGGGTGGCCGTCGCCCGCAGCAGGGTTCATCGCTGTCGGCTCGCGTCGTCGCTCCGGCGCCGGTCGCCGGGGAACTCGGCGTGGATCGCCGTGACGGCAGCCCCTCGAGCCCACTCGAAGAAGTCCATCGGACGCACGAGCGGTCGCTGCTGTGCGGTTCCCGCTGACGCGTACTGCTGGAATCCCCGTATGAGCGCTTCCTCGGCGAGATCACACAGATGGATGCCCTCACCGGACAGGATCACGGCGTCCACGAAAGTGGTGGAGGCGATCTCGGCGGCGGCGTGACCGATCGCGTACGCCGCCTCCTGGACGACTTTCAGAGCGAGTGGATCACCGCGGCGGGCGAGCTCCAGCACATCGTCGATCGTGAGCGGACGCGATCGGCCCACCGACGCCGCGGCGACGATCAGCGAGGGCGCGACGTAGCTGGTCAGGCATCCGCGATGTCCCTCGGGCACAGCGGGCCCGCCGGGTCGACGGGCAGATGCGAGACGGCGTCCATGCGGGAGTTGAGGACGGAGTCGTGCATCACCACGCCGTCGTGCATGACCACTCCGTAGCCGATCCCTGCGCCCACGGTGAGCAGAGCGAATCCGTCGTACTCCCGCCCATGGCCGAACCAGTGCAAGGCGCGGAGCAGGCCGACCACGTCGCTGTCGACGTGCACCGGCACGGTGAAGTGCGGGGCCAGGAGGGTCCGCAGCGGCACGTCCTCCCATCGCAGATGCGGACCGACGATCACCCTGCCATCGGCGGACACTGTCCCGCCCAGGGTCACGCCCACCGCATCGAGGGGTCGCGCCGAGCCGCGTTGCAGTTCGGCGGCGACCGCGGCGATCGTGTCGATGACGGCGTCGACACCGGTCGACGGGAGCGGCAGCGCCGTGCGTGCCAGCTCCCGAGCGCGCAGATCGGTGGTGACGCCGAACACCGTGTCCGAGGTGACCTTGATGCCGGCGAAGCGCCCTCGGCTCGGCTCGACGTCGAGTCCGAACGCCGACCGTCCCAGTCCGGACGAGAGCGGTCGGTCGGTCTCGATGAGCACTTGGCTTGCAAGGAGGGGACGGATCAGCCGGGTGATCGTCGCGAGCGAGACGCCCAGAAGCCCGGCGAGCTCCGAGCGTGTTCGAGGCCCGTTCACCAGGAGATCCGTCGCGATCGTGCGCGAGAGATCTGCGGCGCGACGGGGGTGCTCATCGACGGATCCCCGCACCAGGGATCCGTGCGGGCAGCAGGTGCGTCGCCAGTTCCGGCACGTCCTGCACGACCGCCATCGCTCCTGCGCCTTCATCGTCGTCTCCGAAGCCCCATCGCACCAGGATGGCGGCGATGTCGTTCGCCTGCGCCCCTTCGATGTCGTGTCGACGATCGCCCACCAGGACGGGGGCGGTGAGATCGCAGCCGGCATCCGCCAGTGCGCGCAGGGCGTCGCGCACCACCTCGGCCTTCGTGCCGCCGGTCTCGTCGTCGCGTGC
Organism: Microbacterium sp. KUDC0406; assembly: GCF_021582875.1. NCBI lineage: Bacteria > Bacillati > Actinomycetota > Actinomycetes > Micrococcales > Microbacteriaceae > Microbacterium > Microbacterium sp. KUDC0406. Next base: position 2,908,430 of record NZ_CP091138.1, read on the forward strand.
GCCGCAGATCACGACGAAGTGCTGATCGAGTCCGAGCCGCTGGAGGATCTGCACGGCCAGGGTGCGCACCTTGGATGTCGCCAGCGCCAGCGGGATGCCCGCGGAGTTCAGGTCTGCGAGCAGGTCTCTCATCCCGTCGTAGACGGTGACGTCGTGCATTCGCGGCCGGTACTGCCGGCGGAACTCCCGCACGAGGTCGTCGAGATGGTCGCCCGGGGCGCCGACGATCGTCGAGAAGCCCTCGCGGATCGGCGGGCCGGCGAACCGCAGCAGCGCGGACGCCAGCAGAGCCGGATACCCGGCCCGGCGCAGTGTGGCGGCCGCGGCGGTGGTGATCGCGGCGGCCGAGTCGGTGATCGTGCCGTCGAGATCCAGCAGGACCGCGGTCGGAGCCGGGGTCGAGGAGAGTTCGGCCATGCGCATCACTCCTTGACGGGGTCGACTTCTTTTCGCAGGGGAAAGCTGCGACGGAAGCGACACTAGCGCGGGGTCTGCGGTCGCGGCCGTCCGTCCTCGCGAGGACGGATCCCGTGCGCCTGCACGTCCGTGCACGAGGCCGCGAAATACCTGGCCACTCCGACGACAAGGGCGGGCACACATGTGCAGCTCCTGTGGCGCGCCGGAGTCTGCGCAGTAACTTCAACTCACTTCGCCTCTTTCCGCTGTGAAAAGATCCGCGAAACCCGAACCCAGAGATCTCTGATTCCAAAGGAGGAACGTCAGATGAGACGGACACAGAAGGCACTGATCGCGGCAGCGACCGCCGGGACCATGATGCTCGCCCTCGGAGGCTGCGCCGGAAGCGCCGCGGAGAAGGACGACGACGGCCGCATCGTCGTCACCTTCTGGCATTCGATGAGGGCGAACAACGGCGAGCAGCTGCAGAAGTACATCGATGAGTTCAACGACAGTCAGGACAAGATCTACGTCGATGCCTCCGAGCAGGGCATGTACGGAGAGGCGTACACGAAGGTGATGCAGGTGGTGGGGACCGAGGACGCCCCCGATCTCATGCAGATGGGCAACCTGCGCGAGACGATGGACGCCGACATGATCACGCCGATGCAGGACTTCATCGACGCCGATGACGATTTCGATGAGGACGCTCTTCTCGACGCCGCACGCGGCACCTACAGTGCCGACGGCAGACTCCAGTACATGCCGCAGGCGGCGTCGAACAACGTCGTGTTCTACAACGTCGATGCTTTCCGGCAGGCCGGGCTCGACCCGGACAAGCCGCTGAAGACCTACGCGGAATTCGAGAACGCCGCCCGCGTGCTGAAGCAGAAGCTCGGCATGGACCAGGGCGCTGCCTTCCTGATCGAGGGCGGGGCGTTCTCATCGCTGATGAGCGTGCAGGGCGAGCCTGTGGTGAACAACGGCAACGGCCGAGAGGACACGCCCACGGAGGCGGTCTTCAACGACAAGGCGGGCGTCGAGACGATGACCTGGCTGAAGAGCATGTACGACGAGGGCGTGATCGGCAACTACGGCCGGGCGTATGACGACATGCGCCAACCCTGGTACTCGCAGAAGATCGGCATGATCGTCGACACGACAGCAGCGACGATGATGCACTCGCAGGCGGCGGAGTTCGAGTTCAACTCGATGCCCATGCCGGTGCCGGAAGGGATCACCCCTGGTGCGGCCTCGCTGGGCGGCGCAGGGCTGGCGATCTTCTCCGACAGCCCCGATGAGACGCAGCAGGCGGCGTACGAGTTCGTGAAGTTCCTCGTCTCGCCGGAGATCCAGGCACGCTGGGCCGCGAGCACCGGCTACTTCCCCGTCGTGCAGACCGCGTACGACGAGCAGATCCTCATCGACGCGATGGCGAAGAGCCCCGCGCTCGCATCGGCCAACAAGCAGGCCAGGGAGGCCGGAGACGATGTCGGTTCCCTCGGCGCGCTGTCGGGTGTCAGCCCCAACAACTACATCGCCGACGCGTGGGAGGCCGTCTACAACGGAGGCGATCCGCAGGCCGAGCTCGACAAGGCGGCCGACCTCGTGACGGACGCACTGGAGAGTTACAACGGTGTGAACTGATGACCATGGTGGACGCGCGCCGCCGCAGCAGGCGGCGCAAGGAATGGAAGAACCTGCTCAGCGGACTCGTCTACCTCGCACCGGCCCTGATCGTCTTCGGCGTGTTCCTGTTCTACCCGGCCGTGAAGACGGGGTGGCTCAGCGCGTTCACAACCAACGTGCGGGGGCTGCCGAAAGCCTTCGTGGGGTTCGGCAACTACATCGACAACCTCACATCGGAAGGCTTCCTGTCGAGTCTTCGAGTGACGCTGCTGTTCGCATTGATGGTGGTGCCGGTGACGATGATCGTCGCGTTGTGCCTGGCTGTGCTCGCGAATGAGAAACTGCGCGGCATCGGGTTCTTCCGCACTGTGTACGCGATCCCGCTCGCCGTGTCGTCCGCGGCCGCCGCAGTGGTCTGGCGACTGATCTTCCATCCCAGCCAGGGGATCCTCAACTCGCTGCTCGGGGTGTTCGGCGTCGAGCCGGTCGGATGGCTCACCGATCCCAATGTCGCCCTCATATCGGTGTCGTTGACGACCATCTGGATGCACCTCGGGTTCAACTTCATCGTGCTGCTCGGCGGGCTGCAGTCGCTGCCCACCGAGCTGTACGAGAGCGCGGCGATCGATGGGGCGGGGCGCATGCGTCAGCTGACGAGCATCACGCTGCCACTGCTGTCTCCTGTGCTGTTCTTCGTGGGGATCGTGCTTGTCATCGACTCGTTCCAGTCGTTCGGGCAGATCGACATCCTCACCCAGGGCGGCCCTGCGGGAGCTACGAACCTGATCGTCTACGAGATCTATCAGAACGCGTTCGTGCGCAACCGCGTCGGCTACGCGAGCGCGCAGACCATCGTGCTCTTCGTCATCATCCTGGTGCTCACCGCCGTGCAGTACCGATTCAGTGAGCGGAAGGTGCATTACCAGTGAATCTCGCGCAAGGACGGGTATCCCGAATCCTGGTCTGGACCGGCCTGTGCGTGGCGGCTCTGCTGACCACGTTCCCGGTGCTGTACGCGATCTCGTCGAGCCTGATGACCCAGCGGGACTTCAACGCCGGCGCCGTGCTGCCTTCCTGGCCGCTCGAGTTCGGCAACTATGCCGCCGCGTTCGGCAAGTTCCCGCTGCTGCACTATCTGCTCAACACGCTCATCATGTCCGGGATCGTCACCGTGGCCCTGCTGATCACGTCGAGCCTCGCGGCGTTCGCGTTCACCTTCATCCCGTTCCGCGGGCGCAGCGTGCTGTTCGGGATCGTACTGGCGACTCTGATGATCCCGTGGGAGGCGACGATCATCGTCAACTTCCAGACGGTACGGGATCTGGGGTGGCTCAACACGTTCGCGGGGCTGACCGTGCCGTCCTTCGCGATGGCGTTCGGCATCTTCCTGTTGAGGCAGTCCTTCCGCACGCTACCGGTGGAGCTCTACGAGGCGATCCAGATCGATGGTGCGTCCCGCTTCCGGTTCTTCGTGTCCGTCGTCCTCCCGCTCTCGCGTCCGATGCTGGCCACGCTCGGGGTCTACAGCTTCATCACGACCTGGAACAAGTACCTCTGGCCGCTGCTCGTGACCAGCACCGACAAGGTGCGCACGGTGCAGATCGCTCTGAAGGGGATGCAGGGCGAGGCGACGACCGCGTGGCCGCTGGTGATGGCGGCGACCGTGATGGTGATGGCGGCGACCGTCCTCGTCCTGGTGATCGGACAGCGTCAGCTGAAGGCCGGGCTCGCCGCCGGCGCGGTGAAGGGATGAGCATGACTGCAGGAACCGACGAATCGGTCCGCCACAGAGTGCTGCTGGTCGGATGGGACGGCGTGCGCGACGACACGGCCCGTGGTCTGCAGCTGCCCGCGCTCGGCGGTCTGGCCGCAGCGGGGCGGTGGTGGACCACGACTCTGCCGGATGTGGACGTCGCACCGACATGGACCGCAGTGGGCTGGTCGACGATCCTCACCGGCGTGGGACCCGACGAGCACGGAGTGATGGGTAACGACGCGGAGCTTAACCGGTTGCACCGATACCCGGAGGTGCTCACGACCGCTTACTGCGAGCGTCCCACACTCAACACCTATGGCGCGGCCTCAGCGCTGATCTTCGGCACCGCGCACGGGCCAGGCCCCTTGTTCGGGCCGGGGGTGCGCACTGTCGACTGGGTGGACAGGCGGGAGTACCCGGGCAAGTTCACCGAGACGGATCTGGTGATTCAGGAGGCCGCCGAGCGTCAATTGCGCGAGCACGACCCCGATCTGGCGTTCGTCTATCTCGGTGAGGCCGATCAGATCGCGCACGAGATCGGCACCGGCGATGAGTACGAGGCCGCGATCCGGCGGCAGGACGGCAGGCTCGGCCGGCTGATCGCCGCCGTGCGCGGCCGACCGCGGTTCGCCCAGGAGAACTGGCTGGTCATGGTGACGACCGACCACGGTCACCGGGACGGCGGCGGACACGGTGGCGGCACCTGGCAGGAGCGGCAGTCGTTCGTGGTGGCGGGGCTGATCACGGACGATCCGGTCGCCCCGCCCGCTGCATGGGCGGATCACGCGGAGAACGTCGACATCGCCCCCACGATCCTCAGCCACCTCGGAATCCCGCTTCCCTCCCGGTTCCGGGGAGGAGTCTGCGCGTCTCATGATCGGGTTCTTCACCGACTCCACCTGGATCGAGGTGGAGCTGCTGTTCGCGGCGTTCCTGTTGTGCTCGCTGATCGGCGTCGAGCGCCAGATGCGCCAGAAGAGTGCCGGATACCGCACCCATGTCCTCGTCGGACTCGGCGCCTGCGGCTTCACCCTGGTGTCGGCGTACGGGTTCGGTGAAGTGCTCGGCGCCGACGTGACCCTCGATCCATCGCGGATCGCCGCGCAGATCGTCTCCGGCATCGGCTTCCTCGGCGCAGGGGTGATCTTCAAAGCCGGCAGCGCGGTGCGCGGACTCACGACGGCGGCGACGGTCTGGGAGGCCGCCGCCGTCGGAATGGCCTGCGGGGCGGGGATGATCTCGCTCGGCGTCGCCCTGACGGTGCTTCACCTGCTGACGCTGTTCGTGTTCGCTCCGCTCCTGCGGCACCTGCCCAGCGCCGACCGCAACCGTGTGATCAAGATCACCTACATCGACGGCGGCGGCGTGCTCCGGGACGCGTTGGCACGAGCGACATCGATGGGGTACAGCGCCTCGGTGCTGAGCAGCCATCGCAGCAGCGTCGCCGATGTCCCTGCCGTGCGCGTGACGGTGAGGTTCCACGGGAGGCAGCCGCTCACCGACCTGGTGCCCTCGCTGGGGGGACTCGAAGGCGTGGAGAGCGTCGAACTGGTCGGCGCCGCGAGAGGCGGCGACGATGACACCGTCTGATCGATCGATGCTCGTGACCGATCAGGCCGGGGCACATGTGGTGCTGACGGATGAAGTCGGGCTCGTGCTGCGTGAATGGCGGGTCGATGGCGACCCGGCATGGGGTCTGCCGAACGAGGCCAAGGCGGTTGGCTGGAGCGGTGAGCGGATGCTGCTCGTCACGGACTCGCGCGGGTTCACGGGGCTGTTCACCTGGGATGGCGACCTGAGATGGAGGGTGGATGAAGGACCGGACGCCAATCCGCACTCCGCCGAGCTTCTGAGCGACGGCCGGGTCGCCGTGGCCTCGTCCGACGGCGGGACGGTGCGCGTGCATCGCGGAGTCGGTCAGGGGGATGCTGATGAGCAGGGTGGCCTCATCGCCGAGGCGGCACTTCACGATGCGCATGGGCTTGCGTGGGATCCGGCACGCGGCGGGCTGTGGGCGCTGGGCGGTCGATGGCTGGTGCACTGGAGCTGGCAGTCCGGCATCGCGGCCCTGCATGAGACGTTCCGCACCGAACTGCCGAGTGCACACGGTCACGACCTCGCCTGGGAGCGAGGACAGCACCCGGACCGGCTCTGGGTGACGACGGACTACGGGGTGCATTCCTTCGACGTCCGTCGACGCCAGTGGCTGCCGCCGGAACCTGTATGCCTGCGCAGTGCGCGGGGCGTGAAGAGCATCGGTCGTTCGGCCGCAGGGGATGTGCTGTACACGCAGGCCGACGAGGAGTGGTGGACCGACTCTCTGAACATCCTCACGGAGGAGTCGAGCCGGGAGAATGGCCGCCCGGAGCGCGTCCGTCTCGCCGGCATGCGGATCTACAAGGCGCGATGGGCGGAGGGCGACCGATGAGGGCCCTGATGGTCATGTTCGACAGCCTGAACCGGCGCTACCTCCCGCCCTACGGCGCCACGCGCGTGCACGCACCGAACTTCCGGCGGCTCGCCGCCCGGACGGTGCGCTTCCTGAACTGCTACGCGGGCTCGATGCCGTGCATGCCTGCGCGACGCGAGCTCCACACGGGCCGGCACAACTTCCTGCACAGGGAGTGGGGTCCGCTCGAACCGTTCGACGACTCGATGCCGGAGCTGCTCCGGGACAGCGGTGTGTACACGCACCTGGTCACCGACCACCGCCACTACTGGGGCGATGGCGGGGCCACCTTCCACGGTCGTTACAGCAGCTTCGAGTTCATCCGGGGGCAGGAGGGCGACGCCTGGCAGAGTGCGGTCATCGATCCTGAGACGCCCGACATCGCCCCGGAGCTCCAGCCGCGGGACGACAGCATCTGGCGGCACGACTGGGCCAACCGCCGGCACATGACCCAGGAGGCCGACCATCCCCAGACGCGCACCTTCGACGGCGGCATCGCATTCCTCCGTGAGAACGCGCGGGAGGACGACTGGTTCCTGACCATCGAGTCCTATGACCCTCATGAGCCGTTCTTCTCTCCTGAGCGATTCCAGCGCCTGTACGAGACGGACTACGACGGCCCTCACCAGGACTGGCCTTCATATCGCAAGGTGCTCGAAACCGAATCGCAGGCGGACCATCTACGGGCGCAGTACCAGGCGCTGGTCAGCATGTGCGACGAGTCGCTCGGGCGTGTTCTCGACGTGATGGACGAGCTCGACCTGTGGCACGACACGCTGCTCATCGTCTGCACCGACCATGGACTGATGCTCGGGGAACAGGGCTGGTGGGGCAAGGGTGTGCAGCCTTGGTACGACGAGAACATCCACACACCGTTGTTCGTCCGGGATCCCCGGCATCCTGCGGAGGGAGTCGTCAGGGATGCGCTGGTGCAGACCATCGACATTCCGGCGACGGTACTGGAGTACTTCGCGGTGCCCCGCCCGAACGACATGCAGGGCAGGAGTCTCGACGTCGTGCTGCGGGATGACGAGCGAGTGCACGATGCCGCGCTCTTCGGCTCATTCGGCGGCCACGTGAACGTCACGGACGGGCGGTACATCTACATGCGAGCTCCCCTCACCGCGTGCAACGAGCCGTTGTCCAACTTCACGCTCATGCCTGTGCACGCCGCATCGCGATTCAGTGCCGAGGAGCTGTCCGGGGCCGAACTGGTGGCGCCGATGCCGTTCACCAAGGGGATGCCCCTGCTGAAGACCCCGGCCTCGCCGCACGGCAATCCGTACCACTTCGGTTCGATGCTGTTCGACCTCGAGGACGACCCCGGTCAGGAGCACCTGATCGTCGACGACGAGATCGAGCTGCGCCTCGCGACGCTCCTCGTGCAGCTGATGCGGGACAACGACGCCCCGGACGAGCAGTTCGTGCGGCTCGGCCTGCCCGATCGGGGCCCTGTGCAGTACCGACACCTGTTGCTGCGCGCGCAGCACGAGCGGGCGGCGACCGCGAGGAAGGATCCGCCGGTCAGGGCGCTGTTCCACAGCGCTTCACCGGTGGTCGCGCGCAGTGTTGCCGAGCTCTGCGCCGATGACCGCGCGCGGGCGACCGTCGAGAACCTGTTCCCGGACGTGATGGGGATGGCGGGTCTCGCATCGGTGAGCAGGAGAACTCTGTGGGAGATCGCGTTGATCCTGCCGTCCGTCACGACCGCGCGTCTTCGTGAACTCGAGAAGGAACTGTCCAGTGAAGGGAAAGAAAATGTCTGATCACAAGGGTGTGAGTCGTCGCCTGCTCCTCGCGGGGCTGGCAGGAGCACCGATCGCGGTGGGCGCTTACGGTGCCGTACAGCAGGAGGCGCAGCCGGGAGAGGCCGCGCTCGCCAGATCGACGGTGGACGAGACCACGGCGTCCGCGACGACGGATCATCGGAAACGGATCCATTTGAAGCTGGACCGCGCATTCGACGGCTTCGCCGATGCCGTCGCCGCGGGCGGGGTGAACAGTTACTTCCCGCAGGGGTTCTCTGTCGACGAGGAGGAGAACGAACTGTACGTCTCCTACTCCGCCGTGACCTCGGCGACGACGAAGCCGCTGTGCTACGTGGTTTTCGACTTCGAGACGGGGGCGACCAAACGGTGGTTCCTGGCGGGGGCGGGCGGCTACGCGCAGTCCTTCAGCATCGTGCGTCGTGCAGGCGTGAAGTGGCTGGTGGCCGTGCACAAGTACCAGCAGAGCATCGGGAGATACGACATCACCGCCGCGGCCACCGGGTCGACGGTGCAGCCGGAGTCCGTCTTCACGGTCGACTGCACCACGGACGTCTGCGTCACCGGCGACTACGCCTACGTGTCCACAGCCCAGCGCCGGGCCTCCGGTCCCGGGTACAAGTCGGTGACCATGGTCTACGACTGGGACTTCACCCCACGGGCGCAGTTCGAGATCCCGATGATGTCGAACGGCAACTTCTACACCGGGAAGATGACGCCCAAGCGGCAGAGCTTCTGGGTGGGGCCCGGATTCATCGCGGCGGGCTATGGCCGGGGAGAGGCGGAGAACGACACCCACGGCTATGACGCGATCGGGTGCGTGCTCTTCGGCCCTGACGGCGGCGTGCGCCGATCCAGTCTGCACAAGCGCGCGCTCTACCGGACCGTCTTCGAGACCATGGAGGGGGCCTCGCCGACCACCCGGATGGAGAACGAGGGCGTCTGGGTGAGCAAGGCAGGAGATGTCTTCACACTGCAGGTCGGCGGCGGCGACAAGATGTGGATGTATCTCGTCCAGGAGTTCTGCGGCGCGGGCGCCGAGGCGACCGACTTCTCCTCGTCGGCCATGGTACTGGGCAACAACGCGCGAACGGATGCGTACTATCCGGTTCCGACCAAGGAGGGAATGATCCGGCATCCGCTCACCGGCGCACTGGTCTCGACATCGGCGGCGGTGGCGCGCCTGATGCGCGAGATCGGAGTCGTCACGCTGGGCTTCTCGACGGTGGAGTTCAGCGGGATGAAGCAGGGATCGGCGGCATTTCCGGCGAAGTCGTTCGTCGAGTTCACCATGTGGGGCGAGCGGGAGTTCGACTACACCGTTACGTCGGCGACCGCGATCAAGCGCTACCATCTCACGCTCGACGCCGCGGGCGAACCCACCGGCGAGGTCGCGCCCACGGACGCGCGCCAAGGCGTCGGCACGGACAGTGGCGGGCTCCAGGACACCGCACTGGGCGACGGCCTGTACGAGGTCGGGCCCGACGCGTCGGGTGCGCCGAAGGGCAAGCCGTTCGGCGGGGTGCTGCAGCGGATCGTCCACGGAGACGGTGATCTCATCAACCTGCTCTTCGGCGCCCCAGGCGGAGAGAACGCGGGCAAGGTGTTCATCCAGACCAAGGCCGAAGCCGGATCGTGGTCGGCGTGGCGCGCCTTCACGACGGAGGAGGTCTGAGTATGACGGCGCGGCGAGGGGCAGGAGCGACGGATGCGGGCTGACGACGACTTCCCGGGTGGCAACGGGCTCATCGAGCAGGTGGACGGGCGGATCGATGTGCGTCCTGATCTGCGCGACACGATCGGCACCTGGTTCTACTGGTGCTTCCGGGTGCGCGATGGTGCGGGGCGGCGGATCCGGGTCAGGGTCAGCGGCGAGCCGCACACGCCGATCGGCCCCGGCGGTCCGGCAGTGAGCACAGATGCGGGACGCTCCTGGCGATGGCTCGGGAACGACGCGCTCGCCGGCGACGAGTTCGTCTTCGATGCGCCGCACGACGGCGACGAGATCCGCTTCTCGTTCGGGATGCCGTACACGGCCTCTGATCTGACCGCATTCCTCGATCGTCACGCGGACGATCCGCGGTTGGAACGACGGGAGCTCACCCGTTCCGAGCACGGCAGGCCCGTCGAGCTGCTCGTGCTGCGCAGCACAGCGGAGGAGCCACATCACCGAGTGCTCCTCACCTGCCGCCACCACGCCTGTGAGATGATGGCGAGTCATGTGCTCGAGGGGGCTTTGGACGAACTCCTCGCCGTCGCGGACCCCGTCACGCGATGGCTCGCCTCCCGGGTCGAGTTCGTCGTGCTGCCCTTCGTCGACGTCGACGGCGTCGAGGAGGGCGATCAGGGCAAGAACCGCGCGCCGCACGACCACGGGCGCGACTACGCCGCCGAGGACGGACGGTACGCCGCGGTGCGCGCGGTGCGCGATCTGGTGCGCGCAACGCGCTTCGATGTGGTGCTGGATCTGCACTGTCCGAACATGACCGGTCCGACCTCGGAGCGGATCTACTTCGTCGGATCGCCGGACATGGAGAACTGGGCCGCGGTGCAGTCACTCAGCAGGGAGCTGGAGCGCGGCGCGAAAGGGTTGCCGTACCACCGGGCGAACGACCTGCCGTTCGGTACGTCCTGGAACGTCGAGGGCAACTACACCGCCCGCGACGGCTCCGACCGGCCGCAGCAGTCGATCGGTCTCTTCCTGGACGGTATGTCCGATGTGGGAACGCATGCCATCCTCGAGGTGCCTTACGCCTCGGCTGAGGGCGTCCAGGTCGACACCGGGTCGGCCAGGGCGTTCGGTGCCGACCTGGCCCACGCCATCGGCCGTCACCTCAGAACCTCGATGCCGATGGAGGCGCGCGCAGAATGACCGACGAACACCCGACCGATGAACACCCGACCGACGGGGACGCCGCCAGACGGAGCCCTGCCCGATCCTGGTTGCGCAGCGACGCGCCGCAGCTGGACCTGTCGGGGTCGTGGAGATTCCGGTGGTCCCCGGTGGCCGATCCGGGAGACGCCCCATGGGCCGAGGACTATGACGACAGCGCGTGGGACGAGCTGCCCGTCCCCTCGCACTGGGTGCTGCACGGGAGAGGCCGGTACGGACGTCCGATCTACACGAACAAGCGCTATCCGTTCCCACTCGATCCTCCGCACGTCCCCGACGAGAACCCCACCGGAGATCACCGCAGACGGTTCGAGCTCCCGGCAGGCTGGCCCTCCGGTCGTACCCTGCTGCGCCTCGACGGGACGGAGTCGGTCGCGCGGATCTGGCTGAACGGCAGTTACGTCGGCGCACGCTCCGGGTCGCGACTGGTACAGGAGTTCGATGTCACCGACCTGCTGCGCGGAGCGGACAACGTGTTGCTGATCCGCGTGCACCAGTGGTCCGAGGGCTCGTACCTGGAGGACCAGGACCAGTGGTGGCTCCCCGGCATCTTCCGCGAGGTGGCCCTCCTGTCGCGGCCGTCCGGTTGCCTGGACGACGTCTGGCTGCGGGCAGAGTTCGAAGCAGGGCGGGGGACGGTCGTCCCCGAGATCACGGCGGCATCGGACGCGTACCCGGTGACGCTCCGGATTCCGGAGTGCGGCGTCGCCGTCCGCTGGGATGCGCCCGGTGACGTCTCACCAGTCGCCGTGCTCGGTGTGCAGCCGTGGAGCGCCGACATCCCGCGTCTCTACGACGCGTATGTTGAGGCGCAGGGAGAGACCGTGCGGATGCGACTCGGGTTCCGCACCGTGCGGGTGGACGGCACGCGCGTGCTGGTGAACGATCGTCCACTCCGACTGCGCGGAGTCAACCGTCACGAGATCGACAGCCGCGCAGGGCGCGTGTTCGACCTCGATCGGGCACGGGCGGATCTGCTCTCGATGAAGAGACATCACGTCGATGCCATCAGGATGGCGCACGCCCCGCCCCACCCCGCGCTCCTCGAGTTGACGGATGAGCTGGGGTTCTGGGTCATGGACGAGTGCGACCTGGAGACCCACGGCTTCGAACTGGTCGGCTGGCGGCAGAACCCCTCCGACGAACCGCGGTGGGCAGCAGCGATGCTCGATCGGGCGGAGCGGATGATCGAGCGGGACAAGAACCATCCGTCGGTCGTGTTCTGGTCGCTGGGCAATGAGTCATGGACGGGGGCAAATCTCGCGGCGATGGCCCGGTTGATCCGCACGCGGGATCCCTCGCGCCCGATCCATTACGAAGGCGATCACGCCGGCGAGTACGTCGATGTGTACTCCCGGATGTACCCGGCTCTGGAGGAGATCGATGCTTTCTTCGCCCCCGACGGTCCGATCGCCGCGGCGCACCATCCGGCCTCACACGTGACACCCGCGGAGGCCGCGCGGGTGCGCAGCATGCCGTACCTGATGTGCGAGTACCTGCACGCGATGGGAACGGGGGCCGGCGGGGCGGCGGAGTACGCCGCGCACACGGCTCACCGTCCAGGATTCGTGGGCGGATTCGTCTGGGAATGGCGTGACCACGCGCTGCTCGACGATGACGGACATCTCGCGTACGGCGGTGACTTCGGCGAAGAGGTGCATGACGGCGACTTCGTCTGCGACGGCCTGGTGCTGGCGGACTCCACCCCCACCTCCGGGTTGTTGTCCTGGTCCGCGACGATCGCGCCCGTGCAGATCGGGTGCGACGGCGACGTGGTCGTCGTCGAGAACCACCAGCACGCAAGGCCGACGGACGTCGTCATCGCATGGAGGGTCGAGCGCCGGGGAGTGCCGGTGCGGCAGGGGGAGTTCGGCATCGATGCGGTGCCTGCCGGGCAGGAGCACCGGATGCCGCTGCCGCAGCAGGTGCGGGACGCGATCGAGAGCGCACGCGCCGATCCGGAGGAGACCTGGCTCACCTTGGAGCTGCGCAGCGTCGCGGCGACCGAATGGGCCGACCCCGGCTGGATCGTGCATCGCACCCAGGTCGCTCTGACGCCGAAGCCCGCGCGAGCGCGCTCAGGTGCGGCCGCCGCTCCCGCGCCCGCAGAGCTCTTCCAGAACGAGGTGCGAATCGGTGCGGTCCGCTTCGATCGCACGACGGGGGAGATCACCCGGCTCGGGGCGATCCCGCTGTCCGGTCCGACGCTCGAGCTCTGGCGGGCACCGACCGACAACGACGAGGGGCACGGGCCGTTCGACTACGAGGTGCAACGTCCCGCCGAGGCATTCGCCGACGGAGGCACCGGACCGTCGTCGGCGGACCGATGGCGGGCATCGGGTATCGACCGCATCCGCCGCCGGGTGCTCGGCGTCGAGCCGACCGGGGAGGGGCTGCTGGTGCGCTACCGTTCCGCGCCGGCTGGGTCGTCGCTCGCCGTCGACTCCACCTTCCGCTACAGCTGGCGGGACGGGCGGCTGCAGTGCACGGCGGCCGTCGAGCCGGTCGGGCCCTGGACGGGCAGCTGGCCGCGGGTGGGACTTCGATTCGGCATCCCGGCGGTCGAGGCGGCGGAGTGGTTCGGCGAGGGGCCGGGAGAGTCGTACCCGGACATGCGGGACGGCGTTCACGTCGGCCTGTTCCGCTCATCCGCGGATCGGCTCGCCTCCAACACCGTGCGCCCGCAGGAATCCGGTCACCGCAGTGCGATGCGCCACCTCGTTCTGGAGACGGCGGCGGGGGACGTGCGTATCGAGGCCGAAGACGACCCCGACCTGCCCGGGTTCTCGGTCGGTCCGTGGACGGCGCAGGAGCTGTCGAAGGCGAGCCATCGGCATCGGCTGCGGCCGCCCGGCGACACCTGGTTCCTCTATCTCGATCTCGCGCAGCAGGGTCTCGGTTCCCGGTCCTGCGGGCCCGGGGTGCGGCCGGAGCACGTGCTCACCCCGCGCCCGATGCGCACCGCGTTCACGGTGCAGATCACGGGATGAGTTGCGCATGTGTTCACGCTGTCCCGGAGCACGCGGGACGTCGCGGTTCGGCCCCTGCACCTCTGTGCACGCGATTGTCGGAGGGGCCGCCGCTCAGCACGATCGATCAGAGCACGGAGAGAGGATGACCATGAGCACGAGGACCTATACGAGGACGATCACGTCTGAGGAGCCCACCGACGTCCTGGTGGTGGGCAGCGGACCGGCGGGGCTCGCCGCAGCGGTGGCGGCCGCCAGGAGCGGTGTCTCCGTGAGGATGATCGAGCGGTTCGGGTTCCTGGGCGGCAACCTCACCGCCGGGCTCGTCGGGCCGTGCATGACCTCCTTCTCGCTGGACGGTGAGACGCAGCTCGTGCGCGGGGTCTTCGACGAGTTCGTGCGCAGGATGGAGTCCATCGGCGCGGCCGTCCATCCCTCCCACACCAAGGGCGGCACCCCGTACGCGGGCTTCATCAGGTTCGGACACGACGCCGTCACCCCGTTCGAGCCGGAGGCCGCGAAGCGCGTGGCGCAGGAGATGGTGCTCGAGGCGGGTGTCGATCTGCTGCTGCACACCTGGGCCGTCGACGCGGTCGTCGAGGACGGCGCGGTGCGCGGAGTGGTGGTCGCCAACAAGAGCGGCATGTCGTTCCTGCCCGCCGAGGTCGTGATCGACGCGACAGGGGACGGCGACATCGCCGCCCTCGCCGGCGCGGAGTTCACGAAGGGGAGGGAGAGCGACGGGCTGATGCAGCCGATGACGTTGTTCTTCCGCATCGGCGGCGTGCACGACGCGGAGGTCGAGCGCTATCGGGGTGAGCATCCCGATGAGCTGTTCCCGTTCCAGGGGATCGTCGAGCGTGCACAGGCGTCGGGGCGCTACGTGCTGCCCCGCCGCGGGGTCCAGTTGTTCAAGACCCTCGAGCCTGGCGTCTGGCGGATCAACACCACGCGTGTGCTCGGCCTGGACGGCACGGATGCCAGGGACCTCACCCGCGGCGAGATCGAGGCGCGCCGGCAGGTGGACGTGTTGATGGACTTCTTCCATCGCGAGCTCCCCGGCCTGCAGGACTGCACCCTCATCGACACCGCGGCGACGGTCGGCGTCCGCGAGACCAGGCGGATCGCCGGTGAGTACGAGTTGACCCTGGACGACCTGGTGGCGGGCCGGCATTTCGACGACGTCATCGCCGTGGCCGGCTATCCGGTCGACATCCACAGTCCGTCCAGCACGCAGGGACCGTTCGACGACGGCATCCCCCCGACGGCGAACGCCTATGAGATCCCGTACCGTAGCCTGGTTCCGCTGCAGGTCGACGGCCTGCTCGTCACCGGCCGGTGCATCTCCGCCACGCACGAGGCCCTCGCAGCTGTGCGGGTGATGCCGCCGTCGTTCGCGATGGGCGAGGCGGCGGGCGTCGCGGCGGCATTCGCGGTCGGTGCCGGCGCGCCCGTGCGAGACGCCGATGTCGGTCTCGTGCAACGGGAGCTGGTCTCGCGCGGCGCGTACCTCGGGGCGCCGGCCGATGCTGTTCCCGCCACCCCCTGACTCATCCTTCCCTCGGACCGGACCTCTTCCTCACATTGGAGTGACAAGGAAATGATCAGACGCGTCGTCTCGGCGAGCACCATCGGAACCGCGCTGGAGTGGTATGACTTCATGCTCTTCGGCACGGCGTCGGCCCTCGTCTTCAACAGGGTGTTCTTCGCCGATGCCGATCCCGTGGCAGGCACGCTCGCCTCCTTCGCGACGTTCGCCGTCGGGTTCTTCGCCCGGCCGATCGGAGGACTGCTCTTCGGGCATCTCGGGGATCGTTACGGACGCAAGTGGGTGCTCGTCGCGACGCTCACCATCATGGCGATCTCGTCGTGCCTGATCGGCGTGGTGCCCGACTACCGGACGATCGGCATCCTCGCCCCCATCCTGCTCGTGGTGCTCCGCATCGCGCAGGGGCTCGGCGCCGGTGCGGAGTATGCCGGCGGCTCGCTCATGGCCGCCGAGCACGCGCCGGAGGGCAAGCGCGGCCTCTACGCGGCGATTCCGCCGACGGGCAATGCGCTCGGCGTCATCCTCGCCGCGCTGGTGTTCACGCCGTTCACCTGGCTTCCAGAGGAGGAGTTCCTCGCCTGGGGATGGCGCATCCCGTTCCTGGTGAGCATCCTGATCCTGCCGGTGGGCCTCTACATCCGTCGACGGGTCGACGAGACCCCGGCCTTCACGAATGACGTGGAGCAGGGGCACCGCCATCGGGTGCCGTTCCTCGCGCTGATGCGCAGTCACCCGCGCCAGGTGATCCTGTCCGTTCTGGCGAGCGTGGGACCGAACGTGGCGACGTATGTGCCGAGCGTGTACGCGCTCAGCTACATCACCGGCAACGTGGGGCTCGCCGCATGGATCGCCACTGTGGGGGTACTGATCGCGAACGTCGTGAAACTCGTGACCCTCCCGCTCTCCGGGGCGCTCTCAGATCGTTTCGGGCGAAGGAAGGTCTTCATCTCCGGCGCGCTGCTCTGCGCTCTGCTGGCCTTCCCGTTCTTCTGGTTGCTCGACTCCGGGCTCAGCATCCTGGTCTGGCTGGCGATGCTCCTGGTGCTGACCGTCTCGAACGATCTGATGCTCGGATCTCAGGCGGCACTGCTCGCCGAGCAGTTCGACAGCAGTGTGCGGTTCACCGGGGTGGCGTTCAGCCGAGAGTTCGCGGCGGCGGTGGCGGGCGGAACGCTGCCGTTCATCGCAGCCGCGCTCACGGCGGCCACGCACGGCACGTGGGCGATCTCTCTGGTGATGATCGGAATGAGCCTCGTCGCTGCGGTCGCGGCGTTCTTCCTCAAAGAGGGGAGCGGCCGCGCCCTCTGGGGCAGAGGCGCGGACAGTGTGGACCGGGTCGAGAGGGTCGGCTGAGCCCGACCGACTGCGACGACGCTTCCGGCTCAGCCCAGAAGCGTCGTCGCGGTCACCTCGTCGATGACGAGGTCCGTGACGAAGCCTCCGCGGAGTGCGGCAGTGAGCGCGGGCACCTTGTGATTACCGCAGGTGACGCAGATCCGTCGCGGGATCCCGAGCACCGCAGTGGGGTCGGGGCCCGTCGTCCGGTCGTTCATGCGGATCCGGTCGGTGCGTCCTTCAGCGTCGACGAAGGTCGTCGCGACGTCGCCGATGGCGCCGTCCTCGCGCAGCGCGCCGAACTCATCCTCGTCGAGGAAGTGGCCGTTCAGCCACGGCTGATTCGGATGGCCCTTGTTGACCGTGCCGACATTGAACAGGAAGAGGTCGGCTGAGGCGAGCATGCTCCTTGCGTTCCGCATCAGCCTTTCCCGCTCGATGAGCTGTTTGCTCTCGGGGGAGTCGAGGAAGATCGGGAACGGCACCTGCTGGATACTGGCGCCGAACGCGGAGGAGAAGCGCTCCAGGATCCCCACGGAGTGGTGGATGCCGCTGGAGGACTGCCCGATTCCGTTGGCCTGGACGATCCACGAATTCGTGCAGGGCTTCGAGGTGAGGTGGCGGCTGATCTCGTTGACCATGGTTCCCCAGGACAGCGCGAGCACCGCGTCGGCGTTCATCGTCTCGACGACGAGTGCCGCCGCCGCGTTCGCCGTGCGCGCGTAACGTTGATCGCCAGGGGTGCCGTCCGGAACGGCGACGACGCGCGCGCGGACGTTGTGGCGGGCGGCGATGGCCCGCTCGAGCGAGTCGATGCGGAACCGCGGCGGCAGGACTCTGATCTCCACGAGCCCGTTCTCTCGCGCCCCGGCGAGGAGGCGGGAGACACTGGATCGCGAGACCTGCAGATCGTGGGCGATCGCGGCCATGGTCCTGCCCTCGTCGTAATACTGCTGTGCGGCCATGACGGCCAGCTCGTCAGGATCCACGACGCTGTCCCTTCCTTCCCGGTGCGCTGATCGGGGCGCACTCTAAGCCATCGTAGGTCGGCAGGGCGCGGACCGAGGCTGCTCGTCCCGGGATTCGAGATCGACTCTTGGGTCCCGAGGCGGATCGGATCATGGCCTTCGGCGACCCGCAGCGACAGAAGCGAGCGCGGATGCCGCGTACACGGAAGAATTCGAGGAGGAGGTGGTCATGAAGATCGGATATGATGCGCTGGAACAGGTGGCTCCGACCGCCGTGATCGACCAGTGCATGGCCGCGGCGCCCTTCGGTGGCGTGGCGCTCCCGAAGGCGCGCGCATGAATACGCTGACCGTCTTCGCCCCGGAGGGCATCGGCGAGGTGCAGCCGGGCGAGGATCTCGCCGCGATGATCCTCGCCACGGGCGTGCGGCTCCGCGACGGCGACATCCTGGTCGTGACCTCGAAGGTCGTCTCGAAGGCCGAGGATCGGTACGTCCGCGCGGATGACCGCGAGGACGCGATCACCGCCGAGACGGTGCGGGTCGTGGCATCCCGCACTCGGAACGGGCACACGATGCGCATCGTCGAGAACCGGCTCGGCATGGTGTCGGCCGCCGCTGGCGTCGATGCCAGCAACACCCCTGATGGCTGGATCCTGCTGCTGCCGCTCGACCCGGATGCCTCGGCGCGAGCGCTCGCCGCGCGACTGCGCGAGGCCACGGGCCACCGGGTCGGCGTGCTGCTCAGCGACACACTCGGCCGGCCGTGGCGGGTCGGGCAGATCGACGTCGCGATCGGAGCCGCCGGCGTGCACGTCATCGAAGACCTGCGCGGCACGCTCGACTACGGCGGCAAGGCGCTCAGCGTCACAATGCCGTGCGTGGCCGACGAGCTCGCCGCCGCCGCCGAGCTCGTCAAGGGCAAGGCGCGCGGACTGCCGGTCGCGGTGATCCGTGGACGCGCCGACCTGGTCGGCGATCTCGACCTGCCGGGCGCCGCCTCGATCGTGCGCACCGGACCCGACGACCTGTTCCGCCTCGGCAGCGAGGAAGCGCGAGCCGAGGGATACGACGAGGGCTATGCCGCCGGCATCCGCTCTTCCGGAATCCGTTCCTCTGAAGGAGAGTCATGACGCTGAAACTGGGTTACAAGGCGAGCGCAGAGCAGTTCGCGCCGCGCGAGCTCATCGAGATCGCGGTCGAGGCGGAGCGGCACGGCATGGAGTCGGTGTTCGTCAGCGATCACTTCCAGCCGTGGCGGCACGACGGCGGACACGCGCCGTTCGCGCTCACCTGGATCGCGGCGGTCGGCGAGCGCACCTCGTCGATCCGGATCGGCACCTCCGTGATGACACCCACATTCCGGTACAACCCGGCGGTGCTCGCGCAGGCGTTCGCGAGCCTGGGATGCCTGTACCCCGACCGGATCATCCTGGGTGTCGGCACCGGGGAGGCGCTGAACGAGATCGCCACTGGCTTCCGTGGTGCCGGCGAGCAGGACTGGCCGGAGTTCAAGGAGCGCTACGCGCGGCTGCGCGAGGCCGTCCGCCTGATGCGCGCGCTGTGGTCGGGCGATCGGGTGAGCTTCGACGGGGAGTACTACTCCACGCACGACGCGTCGATCTACGACCGACCGGACGGCGGGGTGCCGATCTACATCGCGGCGGGCGGTCCGCAGATGGCGAAGTACGCCGGCCGCGCCGGCGACGGATTCATCTGCACCTCGGGCAAGGGAGCCGAGCTGTACGTCGACAAGCTGGTGCCGGCGGTGAAGGAGGGGCTCGAGCTGTCGGGGCGGTCGTTCGACGACTACGACCGGATGATCGAGATCAAGCTCTCCTACGAGGAGACCCGCGAGGCGGCCCTGGAGAACACCAGGTTCTGGTCGCCGCTGTCCCTGTCCGAGGAGCAGAAGCGCGGCATCACCGACCCCGTCGAGATGGAACGGGCGGCCGACGCCCTGCCGCTGGAGACCATCGCGAAGCGCTGGATCGTGGGCAGCGACCCCGACGAGGTCGTCGCGCAGATCCAGCAGTACGTGGACTGGGGGTTCAACCACCTCGTGTTCCACGCGCCCGGTCACGACCAGCGCCGGTTCCTGCAGCTGTTCGAGCGGGACCTCGCGCCGCGGCTGCGGGGCTGATCGGCTCAGCGCCCGTTGTCATCCGGTGGCGGGAAGGCGGAGTGCTCATCGACCGACTTCGCGACCGGAGGGGAGCTGACCCGCCCCAGGTAGAGATCGTTGATGGGCTCGCCGACGCCCTCCAGATCCCGCCTTCTAAACCCTGTCGACAGGACTGAGCGCAGCAGCAGACCGAGGCCGATGAACGCCGCGATCGCCCAGGGGATGGCCGTCCCGATCCCTGTGCTCAGCGCGGTCCAGTCGAAGATCCCGGCGAGCACGTACAGCAGCAGGCCGACCGCGACCAGAGCGAGCGCGGCCACGACCAGCGCTCGACGCCAGAGGTGTCGCTTCATCGTGCCCCCTGCATCCTTGAGATCGGAGTGATACCCACTATCCCGCTGTTCAGCGCCTTGCGGAAGGCCGACAAGTGAACGACCGCGTCAGTCCACCCTCGGCGCATCCACCGGTTCGCCGAACACGATCAGCGGGCGCCCGGCATGCTCGACGACCTCGGCGGAGACCCGCCAGACGTCCCGCACGCATTCGGGCGTGAGCACGTCGGCGGGGGAGCCGGCCGCGCGCACGACGCCGTCGGCGAGCACGACGACGTGATCGGCGAACCGGGCGGCGTGGTTCAGATCGTGCAGCGCGGCGATCACGGTGAGCCCATCACTGGCGAGGTCGCGCAGCAGCCGCAGCGATGAGAGCTGCGCGTGCACATCGAGATGGTTGGTCGGCTCGTCGCAGAGCAGCAGCCGTGGCTGCTGGGCGAGTGCGCGCGCCAGGTTCGCCCGCTGACGCTCGCCCCCGGAGAGGGATGCCGCATCCCGATCCGCGAACTCCGCGGCGCCCGCTCGTCGCAGGCTGTCCTCGACGACGTCCTCGTCATCGCTGCTGGCCGCGGCCAGCAGGCCCTGATGCGGGATGCGTCCGAGCTCGACGATCTCGCGGACCGTCAGCCCCTCCGCTTCGGTCCACTCCTGCTCGACGAGGGCGATGCGCCGCGCCCGCTCGCGCCTGCTCAGCCGGCGCAGTTCGGAACCGTCGTGCGCGATCATGCCGTCCTGCGCGGTGAGCACGCCGGCGATCAGCCGCAGCAGCGTGCTCTTGCCCGCGCCGTTCGGGCCGAGCACGGCGGTCACGGCTCCGGAGGGCGCGGTGATGCCGACGCCGTCCACGATCATCCGCCCGCCGGCGCTGTACCGCAGCCGTTCGGTCTGCAGCCCGCTCATCCGGCGATCCCCTCGTCACTGGTCCGCCGCTTCGTCACCCGGGACAGGAGAGCGTGCGAATACAGGATGCTGTCGCGGCATCCGTCCTGTTCTGGGCGGATCTCCTGTTCTCGATGACGGCGGATGCCGACCGGGCGCAGCCCGCTCATGCCCGCATCCTCCGCCGGCGTCCCATCCTCATCAGGAGCACGACGAACACCGGCCCGCCGATCAGCGCGGTGACGATGCCGACCGGCAGTTCGCGTGGGTCGAAGGCGGTTCGCGCGATCGTGTCGGCCCAAAGCAGGAACACGGCGCCGACCAGGAAGGATGCCGGCAGCAGCACCCGATGCCGCACGCCGACCACGGCGCGGGTGGCGTGCGGCAGGATCAGGCCGACGAATCCGACCGATCCGCTCACGGCGACGAGCGCGCCGGTCAGCAGCGCGCAGAATCCGAACAGCGCGACGCGAACCGGGCCGACGGGCACCCCCAGCGCGGAGGCCGCCGAGTCGCCCAGCGCGAGGCTGTCCAGTACCCGCGCCGACGCCAGCAGCGGCAGCGCGCAGGCGGCCATGACGATCGCGGCGAGGGTGACGTCCGCCCAGTCCGCACCCGACAGCGATCCGAGCAGCCAGCCCAGGATCTCGCGGTAGCTGTCGTTGTTCGAGCTCCAGAAGATCACCAGGCTGGTCAGCGCCGACAGCACCGCCGACACGGCGAGCCCGGCGAGGATCGTCGACGTCGGCGAGCCCCCGCCCGCCGCACGGGAGATGCCGAGGGTCAGGACCAGTGCGATCATCGCACCGGCGAACGCGGCCGCAGGCAGGGCGATCGCCGCGCCGAGCACGAGCACGAGCACAGCGCCGGTGGATGCCCCGGACGACAGCCCCAGCAGATAGGGGTCGGCGAGGGGGTTGCGGGTCAGCGCCTGCATGACCGCGCCGCACACGGCGAGGCCGCCGCCGACCACCACAGCGGTCAGCACCCGTGGTGTCCGCAGACGCCAGACGATGGCGTCCTGCGTCACCGGGAGTACGGGATGCCCGCCGGTGACGTGCGCCCAGAGCGTGCCGGCGACGTCACCGGGTGCGATGCGCGCCGGGCCGATGCCGATGGCGACCACGATGGACACGGCCAGCAGGGCGAGCAGTGCCACCAGAACTGCGGCGGTCCGCATCCGCGGCATCCGGGTCCTGCTCTGCGAGGTGCGCGCCGGTGGCGCGACCCGCACCGGCGCGGAGGTCATCGCTCCGCCAGCTGGTCGATCAGGGAGGCGACGGCGTCGACATTGCGCACTCCCGACTCGGTGGCGGGAAAGTCGACGGTGAGGAAGGCGTCGTTCTGCACTGCCTTCAGCGTGGACGCCACCGGGTTCGCCTTCAGCACGTCGATCTTGTGCTGGGCGGTGTTCCAGGTCGAGTCGACCAGCACGATCACGTCGGGGTTCAGATCGGCGACCTTCTCCCAGGAGGTGGAGAACCAGCTCTCCTTGACGTCGGAGAACGCGTTGGTCAGCCCGGCGCTGTGCATGAGCAGCTGCGGGGCGCCGATGCCCGCGCCGACGAACGGCTGATCGCTGCCGGAGGAGTACCAGACGGCGGTCAGGCCACGGTCGTCGGGGCGGAGTTCCGCGAGCTGCGCCTTCTGCTCGTCGACCAGCTTCTTCGCGGCATCCTTCTCGCCGAGCAGATCGCCGGCCTGCAGGAACGAGTCGAAGACGGCGTCGAAGGTGAGCGGGTCGGGCTGGTACTTCTTCTCCTGGCAGGCGGCCGGTGCGACATAGGTGGTGACGCCGAGCTGCTGCAGCGCGTCACGCTCGCCGACGCCGTCGGCCGAGAAGTTGGACTCCCAGCCGGCGAACACGAAGTCGGGATTCAGGGCGAGAACGGCCTCCTGCGAGGGCACCTTCTCGGCGATCACCGGGATGCCCTTGCCCGCCGACGCGAGGTCGGCCGGCAGCGGGCCGTCGGAGTAGGCGCTGCCGACGATCCGGTCGCCGGCGCCGAGCGCCAGGGCCAGTTCGAGGGTGGACGACTTCACCGTGACGATGCGCTGCGGGGGGCTGTCGACGGTCACCTCGGTGCCGCAGTTGTCGACCGTGACGGCGGATGCTGCAGACGAAGACGTCGGCTCCGCGGATGCACCGGAGGAGCAGGATGCCAGGGCCGGCACCGCCAGGGCGACGAGGGTGAGCGCGGCGACCGGGCGCAGGGTGCGGGGCATGTTTCCTCCGAGACGCTCGCGGACGAGGCTGTCGCTGACCGATCAATCATCCCACCGGCTCCGCCGGGCCGGCGCGCAGGCGCGAAGAAGGGCGGGTGTCTCCGTGAAATGGGAGGTCGGAGACACCCGCCGGGCGGCGCGGGAGGGCGCCACCCTTCCAGGACCGTGACCCGGGTTGGGATGGGAGACGGTCACGGGTCCTGGATCACGGATGCCGGCGGGGAGTCGCCGGCCATCCGCACCGTGGGTTCGGCGCAGAGGCCCTCCGGCGTTGGCGCCGGTGCCCACGGGGGTCTGTGGGGTGTCCGGGAGGCCCCGCGTGCGCAGGGTCTCCCGGACGGCGTTCAGGCGACGCGGCGGCGTCGCAGGAGTCCGGCTCCCGCGATGAGCAGGAGCGCGGCGACTGCGGCGAGCAGCGGCGCACCACCGTTGCCTCCCGTGGAGGCGAGCGTGTCGCCGCTCGCCGTGGTCACCGCACCGCCGCCGCTCGCCGCGGCGGGCTGCTCGGGACCGGAGCCGGACACCGGGGTCGTTCCGGGGTTGGTGCCCGGGTCAGTGCCCGGGTCGGTTCCGGGATCGGTCCCCGGGTCGGTTCCGGGATCGGTCCCCGGGTCGGTTCCGGGGTCGGTGCCGGGGTCGGTGCCGGGGTTGGTGCCCGGGTCGGTGCCCGGGTCGGTCCCCGGGTTCGTTCCCGGATCCTCGACCGTGCTCTCGCCGACGACCGAGATGGCGTTGCCGCCGGTCGTGATCGGAGCCGAGATCGGGGCCAGCACCTGGGTGCCGCCGAGCAGCGACCCGAGCCCGTCGGTCACCGGGTTCCCCGCGCCACCGGGCGTGCCGCCCGCCGTGCCGGAACCGCCGGTCACCGTGCTGGTTCCCGCAGCAGAGATGGCGTTGCCGCCGACGTTCACGGGTGCGGTGATCGGTGCGACGACCTGCGTGCCGCCGAGCAGCGAGCCGTCGCCGTCGGTGGTGGCCCCGGGAACGGGTGCGGGCACTGTGCCCGTCCCAGTCGAACCCGACTTGTCAACCGTGCTGGTGCCGAGCGCCGCGATGGCGTTGCCGCCGACGTTCACGGGTGCGGTGATCGGTGCGACGACCTGCGTGCCGCCGCCGAGCGAGGACCCGCCGTCGGTGGTCGCGGAGGTGCCGGCTGCCGCGGGCGTGCTGCCCGTCGACGCCGGTGCGGTGCCGCTGACCGCGCTGTCTCCGAGGACGGAGGTCACGTTGCCGTTCGCGGTGATCGGCGCTGCCACAGGCGCGACCACCTGGGTCCCGCCGAGAGCCGCGTCGTCGCCGCTGGTTGTGGCGTCCGTGCCCGGAGCCGTGGATGCGGCGGGCGCGCCTGCCGATGCACCCTTCGCGTCACTCGTGCCGAGGACGGAGGTCGCGTTGCCGTTCGCGGTGATCGGCGCCGTGATCGGAGCGTTCACCTGGCTGCCGCCGGCGATCGACGACCCGCCGTCCGTCGTGGCATCCGTGGTCCCGACAGCGGGTGCCGCCGGAGCGGAGCCGCCGCCCGACGCCGTGCTCCTGCCGAGCACGGAGATCGCATTGCCGCCGAGATCGATCGGTGTGCTCACCGGCAGGAGCGCCTGGGTGCCGCCGGCGACCGACGACTCTCCGCCGGTGGCAGCCTTCGACGCGGGAGCCGCAGCCGTCGGTGCAGGTGCGGCGGTGCCGTCGGCGGCGCTGCTTCCGAGCACGGACAGGCTGTTGCCGGTCACGGTGATCGGTGCGTCGACGGCCACGAGGGCCTGCGTTCCCGAGAGCACTCCCTCAGCTCCCGAGGTGGTGATGATCGGCTTCGGGGCCGCCGCAGGAGCCGCGTCCGGCGCGGGAGCCGGACTCGACTTCGAGGTGCCGAGTACAGCGGCCGACACGTTCTTGACGGTGACCGGCGCATGGACGGTCACCACCGCCTGCGTGCCGGACGCCGCACCGTCGCCACCGGAGGTCTTCGCGACGGGCGCCGGTGCCGGTGCGGCGGATGCCGGAGCGGTGGAGGCGGCCTTCGACGTGCCCAGTACGGACAGCGCATTGCCTCCGACGTGCACCGGTGAGTTGATCGGCGCGACCGCCTGGGTCCCGGAGAGGATCCCGTCCTGTCCGCCTGTCTCGGCCGCGTTCGCCGCCGTGGCGCCGAGCAGCGTGATGCCGCCGGCGATGAGCGTGCCCCAGAGAGCGCGCTTGATGATTGCATGCATGATTCAGTCCCCCTGACTGATGGTTGGGTCTCGGATGCCGCACGCGGACGCGTGCGGTCTCAGTCGTCGCTCACAGGCGACAGTGAGACCCCCGTCAGTCGGGGGAGACGTCGGATTCGGCGACGGGCGACGCCGGCAGGACGTCGTCGATCGCCGGGACAGCGCCGTGGCCGAGCAGGCCCGGGCTGTGCAGCGCATCGTCGATGCGCGCGTTCATGGCCGTCGAGCCGCCGCCGGACCCGGCGGCGGACGACGAAGAGGACGGTGCCTGCGCGGGCCCGGGCGGTGCGGCGGGATGTGCCGGTGGCTCCGTGCCTCCGGCATCCGATCCCGCGGCGACGGTCGTGACCTGCGAGGCCGACGCGAAGAAGCTCGTGAGCGCTTCAGCGGATGAGGGCCCACCGGTGGCCGGAACGGCCGCACCGTCGCTGCGGGCCGGTGCGGACGCGTCCGTCTCGCCGACGATGACATGGACGGGCGGCGCGATCTCGCTCGGCGGCGCACCCGGCACGACCGGTTCCTCGTCCGAAGGGGTGACGGCGTCGAGGACCGGCGGAAGCAGCGTGTCGGTCACGTCGGTGACGGACGCGGTGGCGGAATCGACCGTCCCGGCAACCTCGCGCAGCAGCTGGGTCGCGCCGATGCCGTCGACGGTGTCGCCGACGATCGGGACGCCGCTGATGACGTCGAGCACGGGGTCGAGGACGGCCGAGGCGGGCGCGTCCCGGAGGATGCCGGTGACCGGAGCCGTCACGGCCGTGACCGTGTCGCCGGCGGTCTGCGCGATCGGCGCGACGACCTCACCGACGACAGGAGTCCTGGTGACTGTCGAGACGGCCTGATCGACAACGGCGGGCACGGTCTGCCCCACCGACTTCGCGACCGCCTTCGTGGCGGGGGAGGCGACTTTCGTCACGACCGGAGCGACCACCTTCGTGACCACTGGTGCGACGACCTTCGTGACGACGGGCTTCACCGGCGCGGTCACGGGGGCGACGATCGGGGCGGTGGCCTTCGCGACCGGCTCCAGGGCATCCGTGATCGGAGAGGTCGCGGTCTTCACCGTGCTGGTGACGACTGACGTGAGCGAACCGAGCGGGTTGTCGGGTTCGTCGGCGTGGGCGGCGGAGCCGCCGGAGAAGAGCGTGAATGCGGCCCAGGTCAGCACTCCGAAGGCGCCCCAGACGACGGCCGCAGGGATGCGGCGCCGGGACACCGTGGCATTCACGCTGTGCTTCCTCCCCGAAGACGACGAACGCGAGGACGCAGAGCGTCCTTGCGGGGAGACTACCCCGGCAGTGGCGACGTGTCTACATCACGTCGACGGGATGAGAAGGGGCGGATGCCTCTCGGGAGGTGAGAGGCATCCGCCCTGAGGATGCCGACGGCGGGGGAGGCCGGCCGGCATCCGAGGGGCGATCGCGAGGGAGGGGGAGGGTTTCGCGATGCCCCGAACTGCGGAGGGGACTGGCGTCGAGGCGGGGAGGGGGAGGTGCCTCGCCGGGTCCGCGCATCCGCACCGGTGCTCCGGACCGGAGGTCGACGGAGGCACCGGATGCCGCGATGCCGAGAGCATCGCAGCATGTCGGACGAGCCGCACGGATGGCGGCCGGAGGATCAGTCGGGGGAGACGTCGGTGGTGAACACCGGCGCTGCGTGCACGACGGACTGCGTCGCCTCGGCGGCGCGCACGGGGGTGCCCTCCTGGGAGGGCAGGTCGTCGGAGGGACGCGCGGCCACCGCGAGCGGAGTGCTCGCGCTGCCGGCGATCGTCGTCGAGGGCGCGGACGGGGCCGGCGGGATGGAGAACTCCGTGTCAGACGTGTCGGAGGGCGCCGAGACGTCGTACGACGTCTCCGTGCTCGGTGCGGCGACGGCGGTCACGTCGGCGTGGTGCCCGACGACCGCTCGGGTCCAGGACGAGGCGACCGCAGCGCGAGGCGCGGGCTCTGCGTGGACGTGGCGTTCGGGAGTGGCACGGTGATGTCCGTGATCGGCGGAACGGAACCGATCGTGGACGCGCTGCCGGAGGCCGTCGAACCGGTCGCGAGTGGCGACGCGATGATCGCGGTTCGAGGCGATGTGGGACGTCGCGCCGGTCAGCCATGACGTGGCCGACCGGAACGCGTCCCGGCTCGAGAACATCGTTGCGTCGCGAGCCTGATCGCGCTGGTACCCGTGGAACGAGAGGACATCGGAGTGCTCTCGTTCGCCCTTCGCGAAGCTGTCGTCCTGTGGGGAGGACGAGCCCATCGTGAAGGAGCGGAGATCGCCGGTCGCGCTGAAGGCGACCGGCTGAAGGGTGATGGTGGTCGGCTTCGCGACGGTGCCCGTGCGGCGCTCCGGTACGAACGATGACCTCTTCACGGACGTACCGGCCTGCGCTGCCGTCCGCTGGACCGTCGCGTGGCGGTCGGTGCCGCGATCGCTGTGCTGCTTCCTCGCCTTCGGAGCGTGCGGCGCAGGGCGCTGCACGGCGTGCTTCGTGGCCTGCGCGATGTGCTTCGCGGTCTGCCCGCCGGCGCGATGCGTGCTCGGCACGGTGTGGTGAGCGCTCGGCGCGGTGCGGGACGCGCGCCACGAGTCCTTGCCGTGCTGCCCGCTCTGCTGAGCGTTGGCCGCCGGGCGGTCATGGTGCGGTGCGCCGCGATCCGAGGCATGCGCGGCCCCGCCGCCGAGCAGCACGACCAGGAGCGCCCAGGCGAGCACGCCCAGTGCTCCCCAGATGGCGACCGTGGGCACACGGCGCCGGGAGGTCGCGGCAGTCACTCGACTGTCTCCGTTCGGGATGAGGCAGATCCTGTACAGAGTACGTCACCGGACCGCGTCCCGTCGAGGGCCTCTGCCGCTTCGGACGTGAATCCCGGGCGTGTCCGGGGCGTCGTCGCGCGGGACTGCGCGGCATGACCGTTCTCCCCAGGTTGTGCACATCGCGCAGAGTTACGGCCAACCTTCAAGCGCCGGTTTAAACCGATTTCCATCCACAGGGTGAGGAAACTGAAACAACCTGATCAGCATGGATAAAAAGGATTGAGATAGAATCTCTCCACTGAGTTGTCCACAGCCGTTCTTCACAGACACTCCGACGTTGTCCGCATCCTCTCCACAGAGTTATCCACAGGCTGTGTTGCAGTGTGGAGAAGGGGCTTCTAGCGTGGTCGAGCGACCGGATGTCGGGGTGCGTGATTCGCTGTTCGCAGCGGCCCGGAACGAGCTTCCGATCGTGACCGCACGGGCACTCGAGACCGTGCGCCATGAGTGGCCGGAGCCGGAGGGAGCACTGTGTCGATCGCCGACATCACCGAGGACCGGATGGGTGCACCCCGTGGACCGGAGCGCGTTCCTCCGCACGATCTGCTCGCAGAGCAGAGCACCCTCGGCGGCATGATGCTCTCGCCCGACGCGGTGGCCGATGTGCTCGAGACCCTCAAGGGCGCTGACTTCTACGTGCCCAAGCATGAGCTGATCTTCGAGGCGGTGCTGTCGCTCTACTCGCACGGCGAGCCGACCGACGTCGTTGCCGTCACCGACGAGCTGATCAAGACCGGTGAGCTGGGTCGCGCCGGCGGCGCGGACTACCTGCACACACTCACCTCGATCGTGCCGACC
The DNA here is from genome assembly GCF_021582875.1 of Microbacterium sp. KUDC0406. Lineage (NCBI taxonomy): Bacteria > Bacillati > Actinomycetota > Actinomycetes > Micrococcales > Microbacteriaceae > Microbacterium > Microbacterium sp. KUDC0406. Next base: position 2,937,516 of record NZ_CP091138.1, read on the forward strand.
GCGGCGAACGCGGGCTACTACGCCGAGATCGTCGCCGAGCGAGCCATCCTGCGGCGCCTGGTGGATGCCGGCACCCGCATCGTGCAGCTCGGCTACGACGGTCAGGGCGACGCGACCGAGATCGTGAACAGCGCACAGGCCGAGATCTACTCCGTCACCGGTACGCAGGAGGCGGAGGACTACGTTCCGCTGACCATCGCCGTCGACGCCGCGCTGGAGGAGATCGAGGCGGCCAGCGGCCGCGACGGGACGATGACCGGTGTGCCGACGGGCTTCAAGGAGCTCGACGAGCTCACCAACGGCCTGCACGGCGGGCAGATGATCGTGGTCGCCGCGAGGCCCGCCATGGGCAAGTCCACTCTTGCTCTCGACTTCGCGCGCGCGGCATCCATCGGACACGACGAGCCGTCGATCTTCTTCTCGCTCGAGATGGGCAAGGCCGAGATCGCGATGCGCCTGCTCAGCGCCGAGGGCGCCGTGCCGCTGCAGAACCTGCGCAAGGGCACGCTCGACCAGCGCGACTGGACCACGGTCGCCGCCACACGCGGCCGTATCAACGACGCACCGCTGTACATCGACGACAGCCCCAACATGACGCTGGTCGAGATCCGCGCGAAGTGCCGCCGGCTCAAGCAGCGTGCCGGCCTGAAGATGGTCATCATCGACTACCTGCAGCTGATGACCAGCGGCAAGCGCGTCGAGTCGCGTCAGCAGGAGGTCTCGGAGTTCTCGCGCGCGCTGAAGCTGCTCGCGAAGGAGCTGCAGGTCCCGGTGATCGCGCTCTCGCAGCTGAACCGCGGACCGGAGCAGCGGCAGGACAAGAAGCCCGCGATCAGCGACCTGCGCGAGTCGGGCTCGATCGAGCAGGACGCCGACATGGTGATCCTGCTGCACCGCGACTCGGTCTACGACAAGGACGTGCGTCCCGGTGAGGCCGACCTGATCGTGGCCAAGCACCGTAATGGCCCGACCGCGACGATCAACGTCGCCTTCCAGGGTCACTACTCCCGCTTCGCCGACATGGCCCCCGGTGACTTCGGCGGCGGTGGCGGCGGCGGAGACTTCAACTGAGGTCCTCCCCGTGTCGGACGACGCTCCGTCGGACTTCGACCGCGCACGCCGCGAGACCGTCCGGTACCACGAGGAGCTCTACGCCGGAGCATCGCTCGGCGCCAGGGGAACCTGGCTGGCCCGGCCTCATCCTCTGATCTTCGAGGCCATCGCGCTGCTGCCGACCGGGCGTCCGCTCGTCGCCTACGATCTGGGTGCCGGCATCGGCCGGCACACCGTGCCGCTGATCGAGGGACTGCCGGACGGATCGGTGGTGCACGCCGTCGATCTTCTCGCGTCGGCCGTGCGACGCCTGGAGCAGTTGGCTCCGGCATCCGGGTCGACCCGGGTGATCGCGCAGCAGGCCGATCTGGCCGACGTGGAATTCGATCGGGGCATCGATCTCGTGTTCGCGTTCTCCGCGATCGAGCACCTTCCGGGTGCCAGCGGACATCCGGCGGCTGCTCCGGAAGGCGGCGACGGCGATCCGGCCTGGTGGCGTGATCGCCCTCGGCGTCGTGGCCGACCGCTACGAAGTCGACGAGACGGGCGAGCGGCGACCGGCGCTCCTGGAGAGCGGCATCACCGTGCATGAGGTGGACGACCTGCTCGCGACCGTACTCGCCGATTTCGAGGAGATCAGCCGGACAGCGCGGCCGGCCGCCGTCGTCGAACGTCGTGACCAGGAGGAGTACACGCTCGCGTCGACGCTCGTCACGTGGATCGGCCGACGTCCAGCACGATGACACAGCCCCCGCTACGTCTCCGTGTGCTCGTGCAGCAGCCGGAACTCGTGCCGGTGCAGGAGCTTGAGGACGAGGGCCCGCGATTGCCGAACGCCTTGAGTCCGTCTTCGACGCTGCACGGTCCGATCCCGTCGATGTGATGCTCCACCCCCTTGTACACGACATCGCAGGAGCCGGCCGCGACGATGTTGCGGTACCAGTTGACCTGCGGCCCGTAGGTGAGCTCGGCGACGAAACCCGCGGGATGGCGGGCCAGGATGATCGGAGTCTCGTAGGTCGTGCCCGACGTGCGGCCGATATGCCGCACGAGTGAGAAGGGTCCGCGACCGCGTCGCGCTGCGCGCAGCGTGAGCGGGTTGAGAGTGTTCTTCAGCACCCTCAGGTAGCCCTCGCGGAACGAGCCCGTCATGCCTGCCGATCGTACTCCCCGACCTCAGAGGACGATGTCGCCCGGCTCTGTCAGTTCAGGCCAGGCCTCGCCCCGGGCGGCTCGGCCACTGAGCACGTCGGCGTCGACGAGCGCCCCGAAATCGATCCCGGTCATGTCGTCGATGGCCGACACCGGCATCTGGAACGTGCGGAACGCGCCGAGCGGCGGCACGGTGAGCCGGCCCTCCGCCGTGTCGACGAGCTCGGACTGGTCGAGCACGAACCCCGCGCAGGCGAGAACGTCGTCGTCGCACCACGCCGCGACCTTCCAGAACCGCAGCGGGATCCGGATGCCGACGGTACGGCGGGTCGTCGTCGCCCAGCACCGGGCCGGTGAAGACCGAGATGCGCAGATCCGTGGCCTGCGCATACGCGAGCACGTGGTCCTCCAGCCCGAGCCAGAGCTCCTTCGACTGATTGAAGCCCGCCGCCTGCGGCGCCGCGTTCGGGTACACGAACGTCGCGGCCATGGCCGCGCGCGCGGCATCCGGCTCGCCCCAGCCCGGATCCCGCCGGCGCACGAGATGCCCGCGGTCCAGGTCGTTCCCCGCGTACGCCTCGGGGCCGGTCTGCTCGGACACGGGGATCCTGGGGTCGAGGTGCCAGTCGCCCTCGCGGGGAAGGTCGCTCAGGGTCTGCCCGTCGATGTTGACCGCGGTGGCGGCGGCGAGCCGCCGGCCGGGATCGAGCAGCACGGTGAACCGCGGGTACGTCAGCGTGCGCACGTCCTGCAGCGGCGCCGGCAGCGGCACTGCCGTCGTGAGGAACCCCGGATCGTATCCATCGGTCATAGCCCCATCGTGCCCCATCCCGCCGACAACCGGGGTTCTGGACGACAGGTTCGTCGAACTCGACGCGACACTCGTCGAAAGGCAGCTCGAGATCGCGGCCCGAGCGTGATTTCGTCGGTGGGTTGACGGAAGAAATCAGGCCGGTCGAAGCTGGCTTCTCGCACGTTCCTGTCTCGAGGAGGAGAAGCAATGTTCCGTCACCGCTCCCTGCCGGCGCCGGCCGCCGTCGCGGTCGCCCTGGCACTGGCAATGACTCCGGGAGGAGCCGCATCAGCGGCGGCCACGGCATCGGCGCAGCCGGTCGCGCTCGCCGCATCCGCTCGGGCCGGCGTCGACGTCGCCCACGACGCCGTCGCCACCGCGTCCTCCGTCGAACTCGATGAGGACCGATTCGCGGCGGCGCTCGCGAATGACGGCGACCCGTCCACCCGCTGGTCGTCGAAGTACGTCGACGACAGCTGGCTGCAGCTCGCCCTGGCGAAGCCCTCGCCGGTGTACTCGGTCGAGATCGACTGGCCGAACGCCTGTGCGCGCGCCTTCTCGCTGCAGACCTCGGTCGACGGCACGACCTGGAAGACCGTGGCCGAACGCACCGGCCAGACCACGTGCCCGCGCACCGACGAGATCGTGATCGACTCCGACGAACCGGTGTCGTTCGTGCGGATGCAGGGCGCGCAGCGCTGGTCGCAGTACGGCTATTCGATCTCGGAGATGCGGGTGTGGAACGGCCCGAAGCCCGAGCCCGTGCCCGAGCTGCCGCTGGTTCCGCAGCCCGTCGAGGTGCAGCGCGCAGACGGCGCGTTCACGCTGCCGGCGGATGCCCGCATCGAGGCGTCGCGCGATGCCAAGGATGCGGCGAAGGTGCTCCGCGACGTGCTGCGTCCGTCCACCGGATACAGGCTGCCGATCACCGGCACCCGCGATCGGGTCGACTCCGCGATCGAGATCGACGTCGCCGACGGCCTCGCTCCGGCCGGCCACGCGGCCGAGGGGTACGTGCTCGACGTCGACGCCGACGGCATCCGCATCGGCGCCGACACCGCGGCCGGCGCGCTCAACGGCGTGCAGACGCTGCGGCAGCTGCTGCCCGCCTGGGCGGAGGGCGACTCGCGGGCCGACATCGACTGGACCGTGCCGTTCGTGTCGATCGAGGACTACCCGCGGTTCGAGCACCGCGGGCTGATGGTGGATGTCGCTCGCAGCTTCTACACGGTCGACGAGGTCAAGCGCCTGATCGACTCGGCGGCACCGCTCAAGCTGAACCGCCTGCATCTGCACCTCACCGACGACCAGGGCTGGCGACTGGCGATGGACACCCCCAGGAGGAACCCGTCCGGCATCGACTACCGGCTGCTGACGAAGATCAGCGGCGCGACCGCGATGACGTACAACGGCGCGGGTGACCTGATGGGCACCGAACTCGGGCACACCGGCTTCTACACCCAGCGCGACTACCGCGAGATCGTGAAGTACGCGGCCGCGAACGGCATGACCGTCATCCCCGAGATCGATCTGCCCGGCCACACGAACGCCGCGCTGCACGCGATCCCGCAGTTGAACTCGGCCGGATCGTCGCCGAAGCCCGAGGCAGGCAGCGACACCGCTCCGGCACAGGGCACGGGCGATGTGGGGCGTTCGACGTTCGACGCGAACAACGACGCCACCTACGAGTTCATCTCGACCGTGCTGCGCCAGCTCGCCGAGCTCACCCCCGGACGATACATCCACATCGGCGGCGACGAGGCGCACACCACGAGTCACGCCGACTACGTCAAGATGGTCGACTTCGCCAACGCGCAGGTCGCGGGCCTCGGCAAGACCGTCCTCGGATGGAACGAGTACGCCGGCACGGCGCTGCCGCAGGATGACGCCGTCGTGCAGTACTGGAACGGGGCGGGCGCACCCGTCGCCGCCGCGGTCGCCGACCACGGCGCCAAGGTGATCATGTCGCCGGCGAACCGCACGTACTACCCGCAGAAACAGGATGCCCGGCAGACCGCGGGCGGCACCTGGGCCTGCGGCGGCCCGTGCACGCTCGAGAACGCCTACAACTGGAACCCGGCGACGCAGATCTCCGGCGTCGGCGAGGGCGACGTGCTCGGGGTCGAGGGCGCGTTCTGGGGAGAGTTCATCCGCGGCGTCGACCAGGCGCAGTTCTTCACCTTCCCGCGCCTGCTCGCCACCGCGGAGACGGGCTGGACGCCGCAGACCGAGAAGAACACCTCGGAGTTCCTGCAGCGGGTGGCCGACAGCGGGCCGCGGCTGGCGCTGCAGGGCGTGAACTTCTTCCCGACCGCGACCGTCGACTGGGCGGCATCCGCCGCGCCGCGGGTGACTGTGTCGAAGGGGCTGAACTCCGCTTCGCACTCGAAGGCGAAGGCGAAGGCAAACGTGAAGCTGCAGTGGCGGATCGCCGCCCCGGCGACCTCGAGCGACGAGGTCACAGCGCGGATCATCTGGGCGGACGGTCACTCCGAGTCGGTGGCGCTGAAGGCCGGTGGCACGACCGACATCGCGGCGATGACGCTCAACCCGGTGTACACCGGTCAGACGACGCGCACCGTCTCGAAGGCCGGTGACTACACCGCGCAGTTCGAGGTCTCGGTCGCGGGCGATGTGGTGTCGACGACGCCGATCACCGTCACGGTGCCCAGCCGGCACTGACCGACGGATCACGAGGGGTGTGCAGCCGGTCGGCTGCACACCCCTCATACGTCCGGACAGCGCTTTCAGACAGCCGCGCGACCTTTATCCTCATTATTTATGTCGGAGGGTTGTCGGAAAAATTCCGGCCTCATAACGTGGTGCTCATGCCGCAGCCCGCCGGAGTGCAAGCGCTCGTCCGCAGGACCCACGAAGACCGGGTCCTTCAAGTGCTGCGCGAGCACGGAGGCCTGACCCGCAGCGAGCTCTCCGCGCACATCGGCCTGTCCCGCACGACGCTCTCCGAGATCACTGCGGCACTGCTCGCGCGCGGCGTCATCTCGGTCAGCACGCCGACCGAGCAGGTGGTCGGCCGAGGCCGACCCGCTGAGACCCTGCGTCTCGACCCCGCCGCCGGTCAGTACATCGGCGTCGACTTCCGGCACAGTGTCGTGCGTGTGGCCGTCGCCAACGCGGCGCGCGAACTGATCGCCTCGGATGTCGCCGGCTATGACGGCACCGAGGGGTGGGAGGGGCGCATCGCCGTCGCCCTGCAGCTCATCGAGGAGATGCCGCGTCGCCACGGCGTGCACCTGAGCAGCGTGCTGGGGGTGGCCGTCGGGCTGCCGGGTCCGTTCTCGCCGCGTGTGCCGCGCGACGAGTCCGAGCCCATCGTCGAGGCCCGGCGCGCGGGAGCGGAACTGGTCCGTGCTGCGTTCCGCGACCGTTTCGGCACCGAGGTGATCCTCGACAACAACACCCGTCTCGCTGCCCTCGCCGAGGCGGCATGGCGGCCCAGCGAGGGAGTCGGGCACCTGCTCTACATCCGGCTCTCCTACGGCATCGGCGGCGGACTGGTCATCGATGGCCGCCTCGTCGCCGGATCCACCGGCCTGGCCGGTGAGTTCGGTCATCTGCAGGTCAGCGACGCGACCACGCCCTGCCGGTGCGGCAAGCGCGGCTGCCTCGAGACGATCGCGTCGATCGACGCCATCCTCGGCGGATGCCGCGACGCCGGCGTCCCCGTCGCATCGCTCGCCGACGTCGAGGACGCGGCCGCGAAGGGCGATCCGCTCGTGCTCGGGGTGCTGCGGAACGCGGGCAGCGCGGTCGGCAAGGTCCTCGGCTCGCTCGCCGTGGCGCTGAATCCGGCGGAGATCGTGATCGGAGGAGAGGTCGCGATGGCCTCCGACGTGATCGTCACGCAGGTCGCCGAGACCGTCACCTATGAACTGCTTCCCGTCGGCCAGTACGGGCCGCTGATCAGGCGGACCGATCTGGGCGACGAGGGCGGCGCGATCGGCGGGATCATCGCCCTGCTGCGCCGGACCCCGCTGCTGACCGACTACCCGAACTCCACAGCATCCGACACCCCGCCCCGGGCCATGACACGAAGGACCCCGACCATGACCGCTCCCGCATCCCGAGGAGGTCGATGATGAGCACCGCCTCGCGCACCGCTCCCCCGAGACCGCCACGTCCACGATGGCAGCGCCCGCACGCCCCCGGCGCAGCAGGTCGGCAGCCCGCCGGTCGCCGGTGCTGCTGACCACGATCAGCATCATCGTGGGCATCGGCATCTGGTGGCTGCTCTCGCTGCTCGGATTCCGCCTGCCCACACCGCCCGAGGTGGTCGCCAGGTTCGGCGAGCTCATCGCCGACGGCACCCTGATCACCGACCTGCTGGCCAGCCTCACCCGCGTGCTGATCGGCTTCCTGCTCGGATCCATCGTCGCCGTTCCGGTCGGGTTCCTGATGGGCTGGTACGCCTGGGCTCGCGGTCTGATCGACCCGTGGATCCAGTTCTTCCGCATGATCCCGCCCCTCGCGCTGATTCCGCTCGCGATCGTGCTGCTGGGGATCGGTGAGGAGCCGAAGATCCTGGTGATCTTCCTGGCCGCGTTCTTCTCGTGCGTGGTCTCGACCTTCCAGGGCGTCGTGAACGTCGACCGCACGCTGATCAACGCCGCGCGCGTGCTCGGCGCCAAGGACGGCGCGATCTTCGTGCGAGTCGTCGTGCCGGCATCCGTGCCGTTCATCCTGGTCGGCATGCGCGTCGGCCTCGGCGCCTCCTGGGCGACCCTCGTCGCCGCCGAGCTGATCGCCGCGCAGGTGGGCCTCGGCTACCGGATGCAGCAGGCGCAGATCTACTACGACCTGCCGACGATCTTCGTCGGCCTCATCGTCATCGGCGTCTTCGGTCTCGTGATGGACCGGCTGCTGCTGCTGGCGGAACGCAAGCTCACGGGATGGCAGGAACGCCGATGAACACCTCCACTGCGACCGACGCGCGCATCAGCGTGCAGAACGTGACCAAGACGTTCGATCTGAAGGGTGAGAGCTTCGTCGCCCTCGACGGCGTGTCGCTCGACGTCGCCGACAACGAGTTCGTGACCGTCGTCGGCCCCTCGGGCTGCGGCAAGTCCACCCTGATGAACATCCTCGCCGGGCTGGACACTCCCACCTCGGGTGCGGCGCTCGTCGACGGCGTGCCCGTGGACGGACCGGGCCCCGATCGCGGCGTGATCTTCCAGCAGTACGCGCTGTTCCCCTGGCTCACGGTGCGCAAGAACGTCGAGTTCGGTCTGAAGACCGCCGGCCTCCCTGCCGCGGAGCGCCGCGAGCGCGCCCAGCACTTCATCGACCTCGTCGGGCTCACCGAGTTCGCCGACGCGCTGCCGAAGATGCTCTCCGGCGGCATGAAGCAGCGCTGCGCGATCGCCAGGGCCTACGCGGTGGATCCCCGCATCCTGCTGATGGACGAGCCGTTCGGCGCCCTCGACGCGCTGACCCGCGTGAAGCTGCAGGAGCAGCTGCTCGACACCTGGAGCGCCGACAAGCGCACGGTGATGTTCATCACGCACGACGTCGACGAGGCCGTCTTCCTCGCCAACCGGGTGATCGTGATGGCGGCGAGGCCGGGCCGCATCTACGAGATCATCGACGTCGATCTGCCCTATCCGCGCACCGAGGAGATGCGGCTCAGCCCCGAGTTCGCGGCGCTGCGCAACCGCGTCTGGAACGCGGTCTACCACCAGACCCCCGGCCATCGAGCCACCACCGCCGTCGTCTGACGGCTCTGATGATGAGGAACACCATGACCCGATTCTCCCGCGCGCGCGGCGCCGCTGCCGCCGCCGCCATCGTCACCGCCGCCCTGGCGCTGGCCGGATGCTCCGCCGGATCGTCCGGCGACAACGGCGACGCCGGATCCGCCGAGGACTCGCCCACGGTCCGCTTCGGCTACATCGCCGACTTCAACGGCGCCAGCCTGCTCGCGATCGCCGACGACCAGGACCTGTGGAAGAAGCACGGCCTCGAGGTCGAGACCCCGGTCTTCACCAACGGCCCGCTGCAGATCCAGGCGCTCGGCACGAACGATCTCGACTTCGGCTACATCGGCCCCGGTGCCATGTGGCTGCCGGCATCCGGTCAGGCGCAGGTCGCGTCGATCAACAGCCTCGGCAACGCGGACCGCGTGATCGCGCAGCCCGGCATCGACTCGATCGAGGACCTCAAGGGCAAGAAGGTCGCCGTTCCCGAGGGCACCTCGGGAGACATGATCCTCACGATGGCGCTGAAGTCCGCCGGAATGAGCATCTCCGACGTGCAGAAGGTCGCCATGGACCCGTCGACGGTGGTCGCCGCGTTCTCGTCCGGGCAGGTGGATGCCGCCGGCATCTGGTACCCGCTCATCGACACGATCGAGAAGCAGGTGCCCGACCTGGAGATCCTCGCCGAGAACGAGGACTTCTCCGATGAGGTGGCCTTCCCGAGCGCCTTCGTGGCCAACCCGACCTTCACGAAGGAGCACCCGGAGGCGACGAAGAAGGTGCTGGCCGTGCTGCGCGACGCCATGGACTACCGTGCCGAGAACCTCGACGACACCGTGAAGATCACCGCGGCGATGCTCAAGGGCGATGCCGACGCCTTCGCCTCGGACGCGAAGAACGCGAAGTACCTCAGCTCGTCCGAGCTCGACGAGCTGACCGAGGACGGCACGGTGGCCACCTGGCTGACCAGCCTGAACGAGTACTTCGTCTCGGCCGGCAAGCTCGACAAGCCCACCGACGCCTCCACCTACTACCTCGGTGACGAGTTCGTCGCAGCCGGGAAGAAGTAGGACCACGATCGGCTGCCGGCCGCGGACACCGCGGCCGGCAGCGCCAGCCCGCCCTGCGAACGCCGGGGCATCGCGAACGAATGAGAAGCATGACCAGCCAGAAACGCCCGAACATCGTCCTGATCCTCACCGACGATCACGCCTCGCACGCGATCAGCGCGTACGGCTCGGTGGTCAATCGCACACCGCGGATCGATGAGATCGCCGACGCCGGGGTGCGGCTGGAGAACTGCTTCTGCACGAACGCGCTGTGCACTCCGAGCCGGGCTTCGATCCTGACCGGCACGTACAGCCACGTCAACGGGGTGACCACGCTCGAGACGCCGATCGACGCCTCCCAGCCGACGTTCGTGTCGCAGCTGCGCGAGGCCGGATACCGCACCGCGATCGTCGGCAAGTGGCACATGGGCGAGGGAGCGGGCCACGATCCTCAGGGCTTCGACTACTGGGCGGTGCTGCGCGATCAGGGGAGTACTTCGACCCGCAGATCCTGACCGAGGACGGGGTCGAGATCGTCCCGGGGTACGCGACCGACGTGATCACCGATCTGTCGCTGAAGTGGCTCGATTCGCTCGAGGGCGACGAGCCGTGGTGCCTGCTGATCCATCACAAGGCGCCGCACCGGCCCTGGGAACCCGACGAGAAGCACAGGGGCATGTATGCGCAGGACCGGATCCCGCTGCCGGCGACGTTCGACGACGACTACGCCACCCGCACCTCGGCGGCGCACCGCGCGGCGATGCGGATCGCCGACCACCTGACGCTGACCGATCTGAAGGTCGCGCCCCCCGAGGGGCTCACCTACGAACAGGCGGCGGTCTGGAAGTACCAGCGCTACATGGAGGACTACCTCGCCTGTGTGGCATCCGTCGACGACAACGTGGGCCGGGTCATCGACTGGCTCACCGAGCGCGAGGTCTTCGACGACACCCTGCTGATGTACACCTCCGACCAAGGGTTCTTCCTGGGCGACCACGGCTGGTTCGACAAGCGATTCATGTACGACGAGTCGCTGCGGATGCCGCTGGTGCTGAGCTGCCCGTCGCGGATCCCCGCCCGGGAGGAGCCGCTGACGCAGATCGTCACGAACGTCGACTTCGCGCAGACGGTGCTGGAAGCCGCCGGACTCGCCCCGCATGCCCGGATGCAGGGCGTGAGCATCTGGCCGCAGCTGACCGACGAGCCGGATGCGCCGACGCGCGACGCGATGTACTACCGGTACTTCGAGAACGACGACGTGAACCATCACGCCTTCGCGCACTACGGCATCCGCACCGAGCGGCACAAGCTGATCTACTTCTACAACGACGGGATGGGGCTGCCCGGATCCTCCGGCCTCAGCTACCCGCCCGAGTGGGAGCTGTACGACCTGGCCGAGGATCCGGAGGAGCTGCGCAACGTCTACCTCGACCCGGCCTACCTCGACCTGCGTGAGGAGCTCAAGGTGCGGCTGTGGCGTCTGCAGGCCGAACTGCTCGACACCCCGCATCCGTCGCAGCCGGTTCCGGAACGGATCACGGCCGCCGCCGGCTGAACTCGGGCGGCCCCGCCGCGCGGGCGCGCGGTTCCCGGAGCGCGACGGCGACTTCCGCCGGAGCGCCCCGGAAGAAGTAGCGCAACCATTGACGGATTTGTAAGCCGTCTGTACGTTACATATCACCGTGTGTTTGCGGAAACATTTCCCAGCGAAGGTGACCTCGATGATGAGACATCCGAAGTACGTCCGACGACTGTCCGCCGGTGGAGCGGCACTCGCGACCGGCCTTGCGCTCTTCCTCACCGCGCCGGTCTCTCCGGCCCTGGCGGCATCGGCCACCCCCGCCGCGTCCACCGAGGGCGAGAACGTCGCGCTCGCCTCTCAGGGCGGGAAGGTGACCGCCACGGGCCAGGAGGTGGCGGGTCAGTGGGGGCCCGATCTCGTGATCGACGGGGTCATGAACCCGGGCGCCGCATCGCGCGACCAGTCCCGCTGGTCGTCGAACACCGCCGACGACGCGTCCGTCACCGTCGAACTCGCCGAGCCGACCGTGATCGATCACGTCGCCATCGAGTGGGAGGCCGCCTGCGCCGCGAAGTACAAGCTGCAGGTCTCCGCGGACGGCGTGACGTTCGTCGACGCGACCGACGTGATCGCCCCCACCTGCGGCGCGCGCGACGTGCAGAAGCTCACCGCGGTCGACGCCGGCACCCCGTACCGCTTCGTGCGGATGCAGGGCGTCGAGCGCACCCCCATCGGCGGTCAGAAGTACGGCATCTCGCTGTGGGAGCTCGAGGTGTGGAACGGAGCCGAGCCGGTGATCGAGACATCGCGCGCCGACTCGCTCGTGCCGCTGCCCGTGAACGTCGACGCCGATGACGATGCGGCGCCGTTCACCCTCGGGCGTGACGCGCGCATCGTCGCGCCGGCATCCCTCGCGCAGAGCGCAGAGTTCCTCGCGAAGCTGATGCGCGGATCCACCGGGTACGACCTGCCGGTGGTCTCGAGCGGCGCCCGCGACGGTGACATCGTCTTCGCCGACGGCGCGGTCTCCGGGTTCGCCGGAAAGGGCGAGGCATACGGCCTGACGAGCGGCGAGACCGGCATCACGGTCACGGCGAAGACCGAGCACGGCGCCTTCAACGGCGTGCAGACCCTGCGGCAGCTGTTCCCCGCGTTCATCGAGTCCGACACCGTCGTGCAGGCCGACTGGACCGCACCTGCGGTGCAGATCACGGATGCCCCGCGCTTCACGCACCGCGGTTCGATGCTCGACGTCGCCCGCTCGTTCCTCACCGTCGACGAGGTCAAGGACTACCTCGACTCGATGGCGGCCTTCAAGCTCGACACCCTGCACTTCCACCTCGCCGACGACCAGGGCTGGCGGCTGGAGATCACCAACGAGGGCAGGGCCGCCGGAGACACCATCGACTACTCGCTGCTGACCTCGCGCTCCGGCGCGACCGCGATGACCCAGCAGGGGTACAAGAACGAACTCGGCCGCACCGGGTACTACACGCAGAAGCAGTACAAGGACATCGTGGCCTACGCCGCGGCCCTGCACATCACCGTCATCCCCGAGATCGACACGCCGTCGCACACCAATGCGGCGCTGCACGCGATTCCCGAGCTCAACACCGCGAACTCGCGACCGGGCGTCGACGAGAGCGGCCGGGTGCCCGCCAACGGCACCGGCAGCGTCGGCTATTCGACGATGGATGCCAACTCGGATGCCACGTGGACGTTCCTCGAGCACGTGCTGACGCAGCTGGCCGCGCTGACCCCCGGCGAGTACATCCACGTGGGCGGGGATGAGTCGCATGTCACCCCGCACGACGACTATGTCGCCTTCATCACCAAGTCGGTGCAGCTCGTGCACGGCCTCGGCAAGAAGATGATGGGCTGGAACGAGGCATCCGTCGGCGGCGTTCAGCAGGACGACGCGATCCAGTACTGGGTGGGCGGCACCGCCGACACCCTCGACGCCGTGAAGAACAAGGGCGCCAAGCTCGTGCTCTCGCGCAGCAACAGCGCGTACCTCGACATGAAGTACAACAGCAAGACGCCGATCGGCCTGACCTGGGCCGGTATCGGCGACTTCCCGGCGTACTACAACTGGGATCCGGCCGGTGTGGTCACCGACGGCGGCCAGAAGCTGCCGGACGAGTACATCCTCGGTGTCGAGGGACCGATGTGGGCCGAGACGATCCGCGGCGGCGAACAGGCCGAGTTCCTGGGCTTCCCGCGCGTGATCTCGCACGCCGAGATCGGCTGGACGCCGCAGGCGCAGCGCGACGTCGCCGACTTCACCACGCGGATGGCGTCGGTCGGCGAGCGCCTGCTCGCGATGGACACCAACTTCTACGACGGTGCCGCCACGAAGTGGGAGTGGTCCGCGGCCGGACAGCCGGTCGCCGTGTCGCCCGGACGTGATCTGACGCTCTCGGTGGCGACCGTCGCGGCGCCCGGCACGAAGCTGCAGGAGGACGGTGCCGCCATCGCCGTCGACCGGGTCGACGACGCCGACGGCGTCAGCGCCTCGACGCTGCAGGACGCGCTGACCGCGACCGTCGACTGGGGAGACGGCAGCGAGCCGACCACGGCATCCTTCCGCACCGACGCCGAGCGCAACGCGCTGCGGGCGGCCGGCCTCTACGAGGTGCGCGGAAAGCACGCCTACGCCGAGGCGGGCACGTACCGCGGAACCGTGACGTTCTCGGATGGCTCGTCGGCAGCCTTCACGTCGAAGGTCGTGGCAGGCACTCCGGATCCGTCCGATCCCGCTCCGTGGGACTCCTCGGTGACCCCGAAGATCGACGTCGCTCCGAGGGGGATGCTGGTGACAGGCTGCCGGGGACGCTGAGCGGTTTCGAGCCCGGATCGTACGTGGAGCTGAGCGTCGGCGACCGCGTTCTCGGCACGGTGCGCCCGGACGCGAAGGGCGAGTTCGCCCTGTCGCTGCCCGTCGTGCCCGAGACCTACAGCGGCACGTACACGGTGACCGCGAAGGCGGGCGACCGCACCGCATCCGACAAGGTCGTCGTGTCGTCGCACCTGGTGCCGCTGGCGAACCAGCTCGACAGCTCCACGCTGTCGCTCGTCGGGGTCGACTCCGAGGAGACCGCCGGCGAGCAGGCCGGAGGGGCGAACGCGATCGACGGCGACCCGGCCACGTTCTGGCACACCCAGTGGCAGGGCGGCAGCCCGGCCTACCCGCACTGGATCACGATCGACCTCGGTGCGGAGTACGAGGTCACCGGGTTCGCCTACACCCAGCGCGCAGGCCAGGCCAACGGCCGCATGAAGGACTACGAGGTGTACGTCGGCGACTCGCCGGACGAGTTCGGCGACGCGGTGCAGACCGGATCGTTCCTCGACATCGGGCGTGAGCAGGTGTTCGAGTTCGACACCCCGGCGCGCGGGCGCTACCTGAAGCTGGTGGGCACCTCCTCCATCAACGGCAACGCCTTCGGCGGCGCGGCTGAGATCGCCGTCGGGGCGGTCACGCCGACTGCCGACACCACGCGGCCGACCGTGTCGCTCGTCTCGCCGACGGCGGCCGGTCCGTTCCAGGCTCTGCAGATCGAGATGGATGCGGCGGATGCCGGCGGACTGAAGCGGATCGTCGCGAACATCTACAAGGGCAGCACGCTGGTCAAGAGCACCCAGACCCAGGTCGGCGGTGCGACGACAGGGCACCACGCCGCGACGGTGAAGCTCCCCGACGGGGACTACACGATCCGCTACAACGCGCAGGATCTCGCGGGCAACATCTCCGCCACCAGGACCTTCGCCGTGACCGTCGACGCCACCGCGCCGACGGCGACGGTGAAGGACGGCGCGCAGTTCACGGTCGGCGCCGACGGCGTCTACGACAGGGTCAGCTTCAAGCTGCACGACGCCGGGAAGATCGACAAGGTCACCCTCAACGGCGTCACCAAGGACCTGTCGAACAACACCTGGTCGGATGTGAACGGGATCAAGCCGGGCACGTTCGGAGCGGTGAAGGGTGAGAACACCCTGGTCGTCTTCGACGTCGCAGGCAACACGTCGACCACGACGTTCACCCTGAGCTGACCCTCGCCACAATGAAGGATGCGGAGAAGATGCGACGAGAGAAGCAAGGATGGCTGCGGCATGTGGGACGCACTGCGCTGGTCGGATCGGTCGCCATGGCGATGATCGGTGGCGCAGTCACCCTGACGGCCTCCGCCGCTCCAGCGGCCGTCGCCGCGTCGAAGGCCGCGATCGTGTCGTTCCCCGGCAATGACGGCGCGCCCCATCGGGTGACCTGGGACTCGCACTCGTTCAAGGTCGACGGCGAGCGGCTCAACATCTGGTCGGGCGAGTTCCACTACTGGCGTCTGCCGGCGCCGGAGCAGTGGCGCGACCTGATGCAGAAGCTGAAGTCGGCCGGGTTCAACGCGGTCTCGCTGTACTTCTTCTGGGGGCTGCATCAGTCCGAGCGCGGCGGCGACTTCGACTTCACCGGCATCCGTGACGTCGACAGGCTGCTGACCATGGCGGAGGAGGAGGGACTGTACGTGATCGCCAGGCCCGGTCCGTACATCAATGCCGAGATCTCGATGGGCGGGCTGCCCGCGTACATGACCAACGTCGACGCACCGCTGCGCGGGTCGGAGGACCCGCAGGTGCTCGCCGACTCGAAGGCGTGGCTGAGCGCGGTCAACCGGATCATCGGGAAGCATCAGGTGACCGACGGCGGTGGGTCGGTGCTGATGTACCAGGTCGAGAACGAGCTGCTCGACGACAGCCCCCAGCGCAAGCAGTTCCTCACCGACCTCACCGCGAGTGTGAAGGTCGACGGCATCACGGTGCCGGTCTTTCACAACGACTGGGGCATGGGCGGCCGGTTCCGCGACGTCGACACCTACGGTCTCGACTTCTACGCGTACGACAACTACCCGCTGGGCTTCAACTGCGGCGCCCAGCGCAATCGCATCGGCGAATCCGAGACCGCGTTCCGCGCGATCGCACCCGACACCCCGCAGTTCATCACCGAGTCGCAGGGTGGTGCCTTCACCCCGTGGGGTGCGGCGTTCGACACCGAGCAGTGCTACTCGTACACCGACGAGGGCTTCACCCGGCAGTGGGGCGCGCGCAACGTCGGCAACGGCGTCACCGCGTACAACTCGTACATGGCTTTCGGTGGCACCAACTGGGGCTGGACCGGATCGCCGTCGTCGGGGTTCACGAGCTACGACTACGGGGCGGCGCTGAACGAGGACCGCACGATCACGCCGAAGTTCGCGGCGCAGAAAGAGGTCGGCGCGTATCTGCAGGCGGTACCCGACCTGGCATCCATGCGGCCGCTGGCCGCGCCGAGCGCGACGGTCGAGAGCGGCAGCGCCGTGCAGGCGTACCAGCGCATCGCGACGGATCAGGATGCGGCATCCGCCACCGACGACGGCAGCACGCGTTTCCTCGGCTTCCGGCTCGCCGACTCGAACGACACCACCACCACCCGGTTCACGTTCCCGCTGATCCTCGGTGCTGCCGGCGACGACAGCGGATCCGGCGTCGTCAGCACTGACGACCGTGACGCCGGCATCGCCTACACAGGTTCGTGGAAGCAGGTGGCCGACGGCGGTGCGCACGACGGCACGCTGACCACCTCGACGGCGGCGGGCGCGAAGGCCTCGTTCACGTTCAGTGGCACCTCGGTGCAGCTGGTGACCTCCACGGGAACCGACCACGGCACCGCACGCGTCACCATCGACGGCGTCGACAAGGGCACCTTCAGCTCGCACGTCGACACCGACCAGAACAAGCCGGTGCAGCAGGTCTCGTTCGAGGCGACCGATCTCGCCCCCGGCGTGCACACCATCGTCGTCGAGAACCTCGGCACGCCCATCGATGGCGGCACCGGCACCGTCGTCGCGATCGATGCCTTCCAGGTGCCCGACGACTCCAAGGTGCAGTGGAACGACGACGTCGACGACCTCGTGTTCACCGGATCGTGGGAGCACGCGACCGGGAAGAACTGGACCTCCGGAGACATCGGCGGTGACGAGACCTTCTCATCGAAGGCCGGCGACGCGTACGAGTTCACCTTCACCGGCGCGGGCTTCGAACTGATCGGGCCGCACTCCGAGAACCACGGACCGGCAGACGTGTACATCGACGGTGAGAAGGCCGGGCGGACTTCCGAGCAGGTCACTTCGTCGGCGCAGCCGCAGAAGGTGCTGTTCTCGCAGCGCGACCTCGCCTACGGCGAGCACACCGTGAAGGTGGTGGTCACCGGCGAGCGGTTCGAGGGCTCGAGCGGGTCGTTCCACTCGCTCGACGCGGTGAACATCTACCGCGATGCCGACAGCGGCAGCGTCATCCCGGACGGCCGGATCGGCTGGGAGCGCGTCCCGCAGAAGGCGGGCACCTCGCTCACGCTGCACGGGCGGGACGCGCTCATGCTCACCGCCGACACCCGCATCGGCGACCACGCGCTGTACTACACCACCAGCCAACTGTTCGGCGCCCCACTGCAGCGCCGCGGTGGCGTGGTGCAGTATGCCATCGGCTACGCCGGCGACGATGGCGAGACCGTGCTGCACTACGACTCCGAGCCGAAGGTCACGCTGCCGCCGGGCGTCGAGCGAACCTGGAACGCCGAGCGAGGCGAGCTGCGGCTGAACTACGTGCACGGAGCTCCCGCCGACATCGTCGTCGACGACGGCGAGCAGCCCCTGACACTGCGCATCATGGATCGTGAGCATGCAGCAGATGTGTGGTTCATCGACGGCGGCAGCAAGGGGACGGTCGTCGTCGAGGGTGCCTACCTTCCGAGGGACGTCCGGTTCCACGGCGCGGTCGCGACGCTGACGGGCTCGATGGCAGAATCCGGCAGCCTGCGCATCGATGTGCCGGACGGCATCAAGCAGGTGCGCTGGAACTCCACGAAGGCGAAGGCCTCCCACGGCATCGCCACGCTGCGGGCGCCCGGGCCGAAGGCGGTCACCGTCCCGAAGCTGACCTGGGTCACGGCATCCGACGACGCCGAGGCCGAACCGCGCTTCGACGATTCGCGCTGGACGGTCGCGGACGACACCGCCGGGACGCGCTGGCAGGGGCCGGGTGCGAACCAGAAGGTCGTGCTCGACTCGAACCACTACGGGTTCTACGAGGGGTCGGTCTGGTACCGCGCGCACTACACCGCAGCGCAGGACGGCGGAACCCTGAGACTCCAGGGCAACGGCGGCAGCGGGCAGCCGGGCCACGGCAAGGCACCCGCGTTCATGCAGGTCTGGGTGAACGGGGTCTACGCCGGTTCGCCGCGCGCAGCGGGCGGGTGGCAGGATGTCGCGGTGCCCGACGGCGCGGTGAAGGCGGGTGACGACGTCGTGGTCTCGGTGCTCGTCAATAACCTCGGTCAGAACCTGGACTGGTCCGACGACGGACTGTCCCGGCAGAACCGCGGACTGTACGACGCGGTGCTCACCGACGGCGGTAGCGGCGTGACCTGGCGGATCGAGGGTGCGACGGCCGCCGACGCCGATCCGGTGCGCACGATCTACAACAACGGCGGACTGTCCGGCGAGCGGAAGGGGTGGCATCTGCCGAACTTCAACGACCGGAAGTGGAAGCGCGCCTCGTCACTGGTGGCCGACGGCCCCGGCGTCGACTGGTACCGCTCGTCGTTCCGGCTGAACGTGCCCAGGGGGCAGGACACGGCCTTCCGTCTCACCGTGAACTCGCCGAAGTTCGACGTCGGCCGCACCGACGGGTCGCAGGCGACGATCTTCGTCAACGGATGGAACACCGGCGTCTACATCGGCGAC
Organism: Microbacterium sp. KUDC0406; assembly: GCF_021582875.1. NCBI lineage: Bacteria > Bacillati > Actinomycetota > Actinomycetes > Micrococcales > Microbacteriaceae > Microbacterium > Microbacterium sp. KUDC0406. The sequence continues at coordinate 2,956,571 of NZ_CP091138.1, forward strand.
ATCGGACCCCAGAAGCAGTTCACGATCCCGAGCGCGTTCCTGAACATGCGCGGCAAGAACGAGATCTCGATCGCGGTGGCGGCGAAGGCCGCCGGGATGGGGCCGGAGTCGGTGACGCTCGAGGCGGTGCACTCCACGACCGGAGGCCTCGGGGGCTGATCGGTACGACAGGCGCCGGCAGGCGCGGCCCTGCCGGCGCCGGGTCACACGGCGCTGGCGACGTCGATCGCGTTGAGCGTGCGCACCACTTCGGCGTAGTCACCGCGGGCCTCGCCGTAGCGCAGGAGCTTCACCCGCTCCACTTGCAGCTCGGTCGCTTCGGGCTGCTCGCGGAGGATCGTCATCACCTCGTCGGCGAAGTCGTCCAGCGGCATGGCGAACGAGCTCTCGCGCTGGCCGGGCATCAGGTCGGTCGCGACAGACGGCGGGACCAGCTCGAGCACCCGCACGGACGTGTCGGAGAGCTGCAGCCGGAGCGACTCGCTGAGCATGTGGATCGCGGCCTTCGTGGCGTTGTACGTGGGCGTGGTGCGCAGCGGAGTGAACGCCAACCCCGACGACACGGTCATGATCGTGGCATCCGGCCGGGTCTGCAGGTGCGCGACGAAGGCGTCTATGAGACGGATCGGGCCGAGCAGATTGGTCGTCACGATCTGCTCAGCTGAGCCGGCGAAACCGGGGGTCCGCCAGTCCTCGGAGCGCATGATCCCGGCCATGGCCACGAGCACGTTCAGGTCGGGGTGCCGCGCGATCACCCGCTTCGCGGCGGCGTCGATGGAAGAGACGTCCGTCGTGTCGATCCGCACCGCGTGCATGCCCGGATGCCGCGCGACGATCTCGTCGAGCAGCTCCTGTCTGCGTCCGCCCACTATGACCGTGCTGCCTGCGGCGTGCAGGCGTTCGGCGAGGGCGAGTCCGATGCCGCTGGTCGCCCCGGGGATGAAGATCGTGTTTCCGTTGATTCGCATGTTCAGAGTCTCGGCGGGGAATCCACGGCGTGGCAGAGAGCGCTCATCGGGGGATCGACGGTCCCTGGATCGGATGCCGCCGCGCCTGCAGGATGGAGGCATGGATCGTGCCGCCCTCGCCGAGTTCCTCCGCCGCAGGCGCGAGGACCTGCAGCCCGCCGATGTGGGCCTCGCCCCGGGCGTGCGACGACGCGCGCCGGGTCTGCGCCGCGAGGAGGTCGCGCAGCTCGCGCTCATGTCGACGGACTACTACACCCGCCTCGAGCAGCAGCGCGGGCCGCAGCCCAGCACGCAGGTGCTCGCCTCGCTGTCCCGTGCCCTCCGGCTGACGGCCGACGAGCGCGACTACCTGTACCGGATGGCCGGTCATGCGGTGCCGTGTCGGCTGAGCGCCTCCCCGCATGTCTCACCGGCGCTGCAGCGGGTGCTCGATCGGCTCTCCGACACCCCGGCGCTGATCATCTCGAACCTCGGTGAGACGCTGCTGCAGAACCGGCTCGCCGTCGCGCTGATGGGCGACCAGACGGGGCGCACGGGCTGGGAGCGCTTCGAGGCGCATCGCTGGTTCCTGCGTCCTGAGGAGCGGGAGCGGTATCCCGAGCACGACCGCGATCGGCAGAGCCGTGCGATCGTCGCCGGCATGCGGGCGGCGTACGGCGCGATGGGTGCCCCATCCGTCGCGGCGGAGCTCGTCGCCGAACTGCTGCGCAGCAGCGATGAGTTCCGCGAACTGTGGGAGCGGCAGGAGGTCGCGCAGCGATTCGCCGACCACAAGGTGCTCATCCATCCCGAGATCGGGCCGATCGAGGTCGACTGCCAGGTGCTGTTCACCGAGGACCTCTCTCAGGCCCTCCTGGTCCTCACCGCCGAGCCGCGCAGCGCCGACGAGGAGAAGCTGCGTCTGCTGGGCGTGCTCGGCACTCAGCAGTTCGGTGCGCGGCAGGCGACGCGGGACGCGCCCCGCTAGAGATCAGGACTCGGACGGATGCAGCGGCAGCTGGGGACCGTGGTTCCAGGCCAGGATGGCCGGCTGCTCGCGGTAGAAGCCGAGCACCGACACCGACCCGGCGTCCAGAGTGATCCTGGCGCCGAATCGGGGCGCCTCGCGCAGGAAGACCGCGGTGAGGATGCGCAGGTAGTGTCCGTGCGCGATGAGTGCGACATCCCCTTCATCCATCGCCGGCAGCACCCGCGTGAGCACGCGAGAGGCGCGGGCGGCGACCTCTTCGACGGTCTCTCCCGGCGTCTCGCCGCGGATGACACCGTGCGTGAAGGCCGACCAGTTGTACCCCAGTTCGGCGCGGATCTCCGCGCTCGTGCGCCCCTCGTACCCGCCGTAGTCCCACTCCACCAGCAGGGGATCGACCTGGGCGTCGAGCCCGGCGAGACGTGCGGTGCGCCGAGCGCGCTGCAGTGGGGAGGTCAGCACGAGCCGGAAGTCGTAGCCGTGCACCAGCTCGCCGGCCGCGCGGGCGAGGTCCTCACCTCGCGGAGTGAGCGGGATGTCGGTCAGGCCGGTGTGCCGTCCTTCGCGCGACCACCGCGTCTCGCCGTGCCGCAGGAGCACGAGCTTGCCCTGCGGATTGTCGGGTGCGGGGCGGTCGGGCAGCGGGTCGGAGATGGCGTCCACAGCGCCACCGTATCTCCGCCGGGGTTCAGATTCGTGCTGCGATGACCCGTGCCGTCGCGGCGGGATCGGGGCGGTGCATGACCGATTCGGGGACGATCACCAGCTCGGCACCGGAGAGCTCGGCGGCGAGCCGGTCGGATGCCCCGATCAGGAACGGGAACGTCTGCGCACCGCGCAGCACCGTCGCCGGCTGGGTGATGGTGAGCAGGTCGCGGCCGGGTTGACGCACGCGCAGCGTCAGGCGCGCGTCGTAGACCGTGGACTGACCGAGCGGTGCGAGGGCGTCGAGCATGCCGCTCGCACGGCCTCCCTCGACCATCTCGCGGGGCAGGCCGACGGCGTCGAGCTGGAACGTGGCGACCGCCTCGGCCGGCTGCCCGGCGTCGACGAGCGTCTGCAGGCGATCGGCCAGTTCGGGCCCGAACCCGGAGCCGTCGAAGTCGATCGGCGGCTCGGAGAGGAACAGTGCACCGGTCGGCACGCCGCGGGATGCCGCGTACAGAGCGAGCACCGCGCCCGAGGAGTGCCCGAGCACCGCATCGGTCCCGCCGGCGGCCTCGATCACCGCAGCGAGGTCGGCCGCCTCGTCGTCGGGCGTCGAGTCCTGCCGATCGCCGCTGCCTCCGCGGGCACGACGATCCCAGGTGACGGCGCGGAATCCGGCATCCGCCAGCGCCTGCGCCAGTGGCGCGGCGTCGGCCGCCGTCGACAGCGCCCCGTTCACGATCACGATGGTGCGGCCGTCGCCGGTCGCGGAGAACTCGATGGGGGTGCCGTCTGCCGAGGTCGCGATGCTCATGCGGTCATACAAGCACGGGGGTGCGACACCGGGAAGACGGTCTTGGGCGCAGACGTCAGCCCTGGCGCCTCCGTGCGGCCCGCCGCAGCTCGTGCGCGCGTTCGCGCAGCTCGGGGTCGTCCATCACCAGCTGCACGATCGGACAGTCCTGCGGACCGCTCGCGCCGGGAATGCACAGCGAGCACGGGTCGCCCGCGCGCACCGGGCACATCGGCTGCGGGAACCGTCGCGTCCTCTCCTCTGCGCTCACAGTCCCATGATCCGCCGCTCGTCCGGACGCCGGAGGGCCTCGCGCCGGACAAAACGCCCGAACTTCGGCGTAGGGTGCGGGCATGGCCACCGAGACCGATCACGCGAAGCTGGCGGAGGAGCTGCGACGCCGCGTCGCCGAGTCCGGCGGCGTCGCCGAGGGAGGGCCCCGAGTACCTCGACCTGATCGAGGCCCGCACCTTCGACGACCGCAGCCAGCTGCTGGAGTACGTGCCCACGGTGCTCGATGCCTCGCCGCTGGGCTGAGATCAGGACAGACGCACGGTCTGCTGCAGTCGCGTGCGCACGTCGAACAGTTCGTTGCCGCCGATCACCCGCGTGCCGTGGACGCCGCTCCGCAGAATGGTGCGCAGCACACTGCGTCGCACGACCACGACGGGCATGCCCCGCACCGACCCGAGCGGCACGGCGGCCTCGGCGAGGTCGTCGTCGGGGAACACGAAGATCGCCGCGCTGAACCGCACCCGTGCGGCGCGCGAGAGCAGCCGGATGCGGCTGAGCAGATCCGCCACCGGGGCATCGGGGCCGGCGATCTCGCCGCTGCGGAACCGCACGTCCGTGCCGAGGTCGGCCGACATCACGCCGAACAGGCCGGACGGGCCGAGCACGACGTGATCGATCTTGCCGTCATCCTCCGGGTAGCGCGGGACCGCGACGTCGTGCCAGACCGTGAAACCCATGCCCAGGTCGGCGAGGATGCGCGAGGTCGCCTCCTCGGCGAGGGCGCCTGCGAGCAGCATCCGCAGCTCGACCGGAACGGTGCGCACGAAAGCCGGGTCGTAGGGGTCGACGGCATCCGGTGCGAAATCGCGCACCCGCGCGACGTACTGCCGGCGCAGCCATCCGCCCGCCTCGCCGTGGAACTTCGCGCGAGGCCGGGTGTCCGTGCGCACCGGTTCGCGCCATCCGCTCCACTCCGACTCTCCCGCGAAGCCGTGTCCGCGGTCGTAGGCGGCGCGGTCCTCGGGAGTGCCGACCTGCTCCCAGGCCCGCTGCACCCGGATGAACACCGCGGCGTCGCCGCCGGTGTCGGGATGCGTGCGGCGCAGCTGCAGCCGGAACGCGCGACGCAGGTCGTCGTCGGAGGCATCCGGCGCGACGCCGAGCACCTCGTACGCCGAGGCCGAGAGCGGGCTGTCGAACATGCGGCTCCTCGGGTCGGCGGACACATCAGGTTAACGGCGACCGCCGGTTAACCTGGAACCGTGAACAAGAGCAGCGTCTGGACCGTCCTCGGCGTGATCGCCGCCGTCGTGATCGCGTGGTGGATCGTGAGCGCGCTGTTCTCACTGATCTGGTTCGTCGCCAAGCTCGCGGTTGTGGCCGTCGTCGCGGTGATCGTGTTCCTCGTGCTGCGCAGCCTCACCCGCTCGCGCCAGAACTGATCCCCGAGATCGAGCGCAACCGGGAGCGCTACGACACCCGCGTCTGAGCGGAGCGTCCGGAATGCGGTACACCTGAGTGGACAGGATCGCTCAGGGAGGTCACCCGTGCACACCACGTTCCGTGACAGGGTGCGGATGGAGTCCGTCGCCACGCGCTGGGCCGTCTCGGCGTTCGTGATCGCCGCCGTCCTGACCTTCGCCGTGATGTGGGGCGATCACTGGCCACTCGCCGTGGAGACGCGGTCGGTCGGCAATCTCGGGGCCTGGACCGCCTCCGCCTTCGCCGGGGTCGCCTTCGCGACCTCCTTCATCATCGAGGCGCGCCGAGGCTACGACTCCTGGCGGCAGCGGATGCCGCTGATCAAGCGCATCGCCGACGTGGGCGCCATGACAGCCGCCATGGCGATGCTCTCGTACCTCGCCGTGCTGGCGGTGGCGAACCTCTTCCAGCTCGGCTTCCGCGGCATGTACATCGACCCGATCGGGGGCGGAGCGCTCGTCGGCGCGGCCACGGCGGCGTTCACCTATGCGGCGTTCCTGTCCGGCTCGCGCGTCACGGCCGACGGCCTGGCCATGCTCGCCGCACTCGTGCTCTTCACCGGCACCATGGCGAGCATGCTCAGCACGCCGGACGCCTCCTGGTGGCAGCTGCACTTCTCCCAACTCGGCAACATCAGCCAGAGCTCCGGGTACAAGTTCAACCTCGCCCTCATCCTCACCGGACTCGTGGTGACGGTTCTCGCGAACTACGTCGGACGCGACGTCGAACTCGGGCTCACCGCTCGCGGGAGCGAGTCGGCCTCGCTCACACGACTGTTCTCGTGGCTGTTCGCCGGCATCGGTCTCTGCCTGACGATCGCCGGCCTGGTGCCCGACGCGGTGAGCTTCCCCATCCACGTCGGCGCGGCATCGGGCATGGTCGTGCTGTTCGCGGTGTTCGTGTTCTGCGCGCTGCGCTTCCTCCCCGGACTGCCGAAGGAGGTCTCGGGCTTCTCGCTCCTGGTGATCATCGGCATCGTCGTGGCCATCGCGCTGTGGATCCCCATCGGCTACTACAACCTCACCGGGATGGAGTTCATCGCAGCAGGACTGCTCTTCGCCTGGCTGCTCTACTTCGTGCGGGCGATCGACGTGTACGCCAAGGCTGACGCCCCGGTCGCGATCCGGAGCGGTGCGGGGAGCACGGCCGAGGGCTGACCGCGTGTCGGCTCACCGGCCGTCGTCGGGGTCCTCGCCCTCGGCCTGGGACGGATGGCCCTCGATCAGCGGGTCGTGGCCGGTGTCGGCTTCGGGATCCTCGCCCTCGGCCTGGGACGGATGGCCCTGCTCGGCGCTCGCCGCCGCGGCCTCCTCCTCGTTCCTCGGCCAGCGCAGCACGGCGACCGGCGGCGCGGCGGGACGCTCAGATCGCTCCTCCGCATCCTCCAGGTACTCCTCGTCGAAGAGCACCTGCGCGCCGGTCATGACCGGCGGCGCGGGCGATCGCCTCGATCGCCGCGACGCGGGTGCCGTCGACGTCGAAGTCCTCCGCGTGCGACAGCGCGATCCACGGCTCCTCCGTGAGCGCGAAGAGCTCGGTCGGGGCCTCCGACATCCGGGGGTCCAGCACCACCACGTCCGCACGCGCCTGCTGCAGCGCCTCGACGACCGCGGCGACACCGGCGGCGCCGTCCCTGCCCCCGCCCTCGGCGCTGCGGTTGCGTGCGTCCTCGAGCAGCTCCTGCTGCGCGCGGGTCGCCGTCTGCTCGATCGCCCGGTCCAATGCGTCGTCGGCCGAGCCCGCGGCCAGCGTGTCGGCGTCGACCTCGACGATTCGTCCGGAATCGGGTACACGGAGGTCTTCGATCAGCAGCCTGCGCGCCCGCACGTCGCCCGTGACGAAGATGTGGTCGGGTCGTACCTCGTCGATCAGGTGGTTCGCGGCCGACGCGACCTCGGACTGGTTGCGGCGCCACACCTCCTCGGCATGCCGCTGATAGTTGGCGTGCGACCAGCCTCCGGCCTGCACCTTCGTGATCTGGTCCTCCAGCCCGTCGACGACCTCGGCCGTGCGGCGATCGGCGCGTCCGACCTGCTCGGTGCTCAGCCGGGCGCCGGCACGTTCGGTCTCGATGACGAGGATGCGCTGTTCGGCCGAGAGATGCCGCAGCAGCGGGACGACTTCGGGGAAGGCGCCGTGCGTCACCCGCTCGGAGCCGAGACGTGCACCGGCGAACGAGGCATCCGCCTCCACGCGTCCGTCCCTGGCGGCCAGCCAGCGCGACGAAGGGAAGGCGGGGGAGCCGCTCTCGGCGCCGAGAGCCGACGCGATGGCGTTGCGGTCGGGCTCCGGGGCACCCGCGTCGTCGAGACCCCGCTGCAGCGCATCGAGCCTGCGCTGCACGGTGCCCGGTGGCTCTCCGGCGCGACCGTCGGTGTACACCGTGGTCCAGGTGTCGGGGCGGTGGAGCAGGAACTCCAGGTCATCGATCCGCAGCATCGTCATCATCTCCGCTTCGGTCACTCGTGTGCGTCTCGCCGGCGACGCTAGAAGAGCGGCTCAAGCGAGCACACCCGGTTGACCATCCGGCATCCGTTCGCTACGGCTCGCACGCAGGAAACCCTGGAGTTTCTCCGAATCGATTCGATACAATCGACACACCGGCGCCGTGTCCTCTCACGGTGCCGGTGTCGCGTTCCCGCATCCGTTCCTCCGCCACCCCCGCTCCTCTCCCTGGATCCCGCATGTCCACCACCCTCACCACGGGACGCCCCTGGCGCGTCATCCTGGCCTTCTCCGTGCCCCTGCTCATCGGCAACGTCGTGCAGCAGCTCTATCAGTTCACCGACGCCGTCGTCGTCGGGCGGCACCTCGGCGTCAACTCGCTCGCCGCCGTGGGCGCGACCGGCAGCCTGATCTTCCTGCTGATGGGCTTCGCCTGGGGCATGTCGAGCGGCTTCGCGATCCCGACCGCGCAGGCGTTCGGCGCGAAGGATCATGCCGGTGTCCGCCGGTCCGTGGCGACGGGCACCCTGCTCACGGCTGCGGCGAGCATCCTGCTCACGATCGCCGGGCCCCTGATCGCCGAGCCGCTGCTCGTGCTGATGCAGACGCCGCCCGAGCTGCTCGCCGAGGCGACGGTGTTCACCCAGGTCACGCTGGTGACCGGCAGCGCGATCATGTTCTTCAACTACCTGGCGGCCATCATCCGCGCCATCGGTGATTCCCGGACCCCGCTGATCTTCCTCATCGTCTCGTGCGCGCTGAACGTGGGTCTGGTCATCGTCATGGTCGGCTCGCTGGGCTGGGGCGTCGCCGGCGCAGCCTGGGCGACGGCCGTCGCCCAGGCGATCTCCGTGCTCGCCTGCCTCGAGTACGCGCGACGCCGGCTGCCGGTGCTGCACGTACGGCGGGCGGACTGGCGGATCAGGCGTGCGGAAGTCCGGGAGCATCTGCGCCTCGGGCTGCCGATGGGCTTCCAGGCGTCGATCATCGCGATCGGCCTCCTCATCGTGCAGGTCGCCCTGAACACCATCGGGCCGGATGCCGTCGCCGCCTACACCGTCTTCGCCCGGATCGGCAGCCTGGCCAGCGCCCTGCTGGCATCGCTGGGTCTCGCCACCTCGATGTTCGTCGCGCAGAACCTCGGTGCCCGTCGCCCGGACCGCATCCGGCGCGGAGTGACCCAGGCGATCTGGATCGCGATCGGCTCCTCGATCTTCCTCGGCGCGATCATGATCGCGTTCGGCGAGCCCGTCGTGCGGGTGTTCGTCGGGGACGCGTCCGATGAGGTGGTTCGGATGGCGCATCTCATGCTGATCGTCAACGGTCTCACCTACACGCTGCTCGGCGTGCTGTTCGTGCTGCGCGGTGCGCTGCAGGGGCTCGGGCAGGCGCTCGTGCCCACCGTCACCGGAGTGATCGAGCTGGTCATGCGGGTCGTCGCCGCGATCGCCCTTGGAGCGCTGTGGGGCTTCCCCGGTGTGGCGCTGAGCGACCCGCTCGCCTGGTTCGGCGCGATCGTGATCCTCGTGCCGGCGTACATCAGCGCGCACCGGCGTCTGAAGGCGCTGCCGGTGAACCCCGAGTTTGCCACCGAGACATCCGCGATCGCCGTGATGGGCCCGATCGAGGGATCGAACACCGTGGATGCCGTGGTCACGGCGCCGATCCCTGTGATCTCGGCGAAGACGAAGCGCAGGAGGGCGCGCGCCGGTCGCTGAACGGACGCGCATCGTCCCCGGGACTGATATCGAATCGTTCTGAAGGTGGATGTCGGATGCGCCGCCGAATGCGTACCCTCGATATCAGAGGCGCACGGGGGGTGCGCCCGAGGACACGGGGGGTCGTGTTATGTCGTCGTTGGCCGTATCGAACACGCTGGCATCGATTTTCGTGCCGATCGGGATCGGTGGAGCTGTTCTCGCCGTGCTCTGCGCACTCGTCGCGGGCATCGCGCTCGCACTCGGAGCGGCCGGCCTGTTCGGCGGCGCTGCGGGAGTCTGGATCGTCGGCACGGTGCTCAGCATCGCGTCCTCGTTCGCCGGAGCCTGGATGCCGGTCATGATCTCCCTCGCGGCGCTTGCCGTCGCCTGCGTGCTGGGCGGGATCACCCGCGCGGTCGTCGCCTCGATTCCTTCGCGTGCACCCGCGGCGGAGCTCGTCGCAGAGCAGGGTCCGGCGGCTGCTCAGAAGCAGAAGAAGGTCGGCGTGCAGACCGCCGCGGTCCGCGCTGTCGCCTCCTGACGCACGTCGTCGTCTCCTGCGCACGTCTTCGTCTCCACAGCGACGGCGCCCCACGCTGCCGGCCGGACCATACTCCGCGACCGACGTGCTGGCAAGCCCGCTGTCTCCTGCCGTCGTCGTGCCTAACGTGAGTCCTGTCCGCCGAACGGCGCGGGCAGGAGAGGAGACGTCATGAGCACGGACACTCGCGGTCGGACCACGGCGAAGACCAAGCGCAGCACCGGACGGAGTTCTGGGCGCAGCACGGCATCCGGCGCACAGCGCACCGCCGAGGAGGGCGCCGAGAGCGGGTTCGCGGCATCGTCAGGCCTGAGCGAGAACCTTCAGGCGGTGCTCGTCGATCTCATCGAACTCGCCCTGCAGGGCAAGCAGGTGCACTGGAACGTCGTCGGGACCAACTTCCGCGACACGCACCTGCAGCTGGACGAGATCGTCGAGGCGGCGCGCCGTTTCGCCGACACGGTGGCCGAGCGGATGCGTGCACTTCACGCTCTTCCCGACGGACGCACCGCAGTGGTCGCGGAGTCGACCACCCTGGCCAAGCCGTCGCAGGGAGAGATCGCCACGACCGACGCGATCGACCTGATGACGGAGCGCCTCGACGCTGTCGCGGCGACCTGCCGAAGGGTGCACGACGACGTCGACGAAGAGGATCCCACCAGCGCCGACATCCTGCACGAGATCCTGGAGCGGATCGAGCAGCTGTCGTGGATGGTGAGCGCCGAGAACCGCACGCCGAAGCGCGCCGGCTGAGGCGACCCACAGCCATCCGGGCGGGTCAGCGGTGGTCGCGGTCGAGGTGCTGGCCGGCGGGGTCGCCTCCGGCGACCCGCTCCGCCTCGCGGGCACGCAGTTCGACCCGGCGGATCTTGCCCGAGATCGTCTTCGGCAGCTCGGGCACGAACTCGATGATGCGCACCCAGAGGTGCGACGACAGCCGCTCACGGGAGTAAGCGAAGATCGCGGATGCCGCGGCCTTCTCATCCTGCGCGGCGGCGGCCGTCAGGCACACGTAGGCCTTCGGCACCGCCAGACGCGTCTCGTCGGGGCTCGGCACCACGGCGGCCTCGACGACGTCGGCGTGCTCGAGCAGCACCGACTCCAGCTCGAACGGCGAGACCTTGTAGTCCGACGCCTTGAAGACGTCGTCGGCGCGCCCGATGTACGTCAGGTAGCCGTCGTCGTCGCGCACGGCGATGTCGCCGGTGTGGTGGTAGCCGCCCTCGCGCGACTCGGCGGTCTTCTCCGGGTCCTCGTAGTACCCGGTCATCAGCCCGAGCGGGGCATCCGACAGATCGAGGCAGATCTCGCCCTCACGGTCGGCCGGACGGCCGGTGGCCGGGTCGACGAGCACCACGGGGTAGCCGGGCAGGGGTCGGCCCATCGAGCCGTCCTTCACCGGCTGGCCGGGGAGTTGCCCACGCAGCAGGTCATCTCGGTCTGTCCGTAGCCGTCGCGGATGGTTCCGCCCCAGGCATCCCGCACCCGGCCGATCACCTCGGGGTTCAGCGGTTCGCCGGCGCCGACGAGCTCGCGCGGCGGGTGCGTCAGTCGTGAGAGGTCGGCCTGGATCAGCATGCGCCACACGGTCGGCGGCGCGCAGAACGAACTCACGTGATGCGTGTCCATCACCTGCATCAGGGTGTCGGCGTCGAACCGGTCGTAGTTGAACACGAACACGGTCGCCTCGGCCAGGAACGGCGAGTAGAAGTTCGACCAGGCGTGCTTCGCCCAGCCCGGCGACGAGATGTTCAGGTGCACGTCGTCCGGCCGCACACCCAGCCACCACATGGTCGAGAGGTGCCCGATCGGATACGACGCGTGCGTGTGCTGCACGAGCTTGGGCCGGTTGGTCGTGCCCGAGGTGAAGTACAGCAGGCAGGTGTCGGATGCCGGAGTCGGCGCATCCGGTTCGAAGTCCTGCTCCGCGTCGTACGAGTCCGAGAACACGCGCCATCCGTCCGGCACGGCCTCGCCGATGCCGATCCGCAGCACGTCGCCTGGGATGCCGGAAAGCCGGGGCTCGAGGTCGGGCGTGGTGACCACGGCCTGGGCGCGGCCGTGGTCCGCGCGGTAGGCGAGGTCGTCGGCGCTGAGCAGCGTGGAGGTGGGGATGGCGACGGCGCCGATCTTCGTGATCGCGAGCATCGTCTCCCACAGCTCGATCGTGTTGCCGAGCATCACGATCAGATGGTCACCGCGGCGGATGCCGGCGCCGCGCAGCCAGTTCGCGACCTGGTCGGAGCGGCGCGACAGCTCGCCGTAGGTCCAGCTGGTGCTCCTGAGGTCGGCGGAGACGATCTGCACGGCCGGGCGATCGGGATTCTCCGCGGCGATCACGTCGAACCACTCCAGTGCGAAGTTGAACTCCGCCGGATCCGGCCAGCGGAACCCGGCACGTGCCCCGGTGTAGTCCGTGCCGTGCTCGAACAGGAAGCCGCGCATCTCGCGGACGGCGGCGGTGGCGCTGGTGGCGGGGCGTGTGCTCATCGATGGACTCCTTCGTCAGGATTCCATCTTCCTCCCGAAAGCTTGTTGACTCACCGTCAACAGCTATTGTGGCAAGCCCACAAGGAACCGAGGTCCACTTGCTCTGGAACTTGGTTCCAGGCGCAAAGCTGTGCGGTTCCTGAGAGGAGCGCCCATACGATCGCCCGAGGCAACGATGCCCCTACCCTTCCAGGAGTTCTCAATGACGAGTGCACAGCCCCACGCGCATGGACTAGGCATGCGCATCGCCGTGATCGTGCTCAGCATCCTGCTGGCCGCGATGGTGATCCTGTTCTTCCTCACCACCACGAAGATCGCCGCCGGTGCATCCGAACTGGCCGACGGCACGACCACCGCCAAGGACGGATCCACCCGGCTCGCCGAGGGAGCGACGACTCTCTCGGACGGGACCGGCGACCTCGCGGCGGGCGCCGGCGACCTCGCCCACGGCGCGGCATCGGCGGAGGCCGGTGCGTCGCAGCTCGCAGCCGGCGCGACGAAGGCCGCAGCCGGCGCGACCACACTGTCGGAAGGTGCCGGCACCCTCGCCGCGGGCGCCTCGAGCGCCGCGGACGGCGCGAGCCGGCTCGACGCGGGCGCGCAGTCCGCACTCGGCGGAGCACAGGACCTGCAGGCGGGCGCCGCGAAGGCGGATGCCGGTGCGGAACTGCTGGTCGCAGGTGCGCAGACCCTGCGCGGAGGAACCGCCGACGCGGACGCCGGCGCGGAGAAGGCGCTCGCCGGCTCCCAGACGTTGCGCATCGGTGCGTTCACCGTGCATGCCGGAACCGAGGCCGCACGGTCGGGCGCCCTGGTCATAGCCGAGAAGATGTCGCTGGCGGATGCCGGGCGCGGAAGGCCCTGTCCGGCGCGCAGCAGCTGTCCGCGGGTGCGCGGACCGCCGCGTCCGGGGCGACCGCGCTCGACGACGGCGTGCAGCAGGTCGCCGCGGGCGCGAGGTCGGTCGACCTCGGAGCTCAGCAGGCCATCGCCGGGGCCGCCGAGCTGGCCTCCGGCGCCACGACGCTCGACGGTGGTGCAGCGCAGCTCGTCGCCGGGGCGAAGTCTCTGGCCGCGGGAGTCGACGGCGCGCACCAGATCGCGGGGAAGGTGAAGTCGGGCGCCGAGGCTCTCAGCGCCGCCATCGGCGCAGCGGTCACGCCGCAGCTGGAGGCCCTCGCCGCCAACCGGGACGCCATCTCGGGTGCCGCCCAGGGAGCGCCGGCCAACTCGCAGAAGCTCGCCGACGCGCTCGCGCAGCTCGCCGACGCCGACCCGTCCAACGCGCAGTTGCAGAGCCTGAAGGCGCTGGCATTCGGACTCGACCAGCAGGTCGACGGCATCGCCGGTGCCGCAGCAGCAGCGCCGCAGCTGGCCCAGGGCACGCTCGAGGCCGCTGCCGGCGCACAGTCCGTCGCCGCGGGCGCGAACGCGCTCGTGAACGGCGACGCCGCCCAGGGCTGGCCGGGCACTATCGCCCTTGCCGACGCGGAGACCGGCGCATCCGCCTTCGCCGCAGGCGTGCAGACGCTCAAGGACGGCACGGCCCAGGTCGCCGACGGTGCTTCGAAGGTGACCGCGGGTCTGCAGCAGCTGCGCACCGAGGGCACCGCGAAGGTGTCGGCGGGCGCGGCGATGCTCGCAGAGAAGGCTCCGCTGCTGGCCGACGGCGCGGCGCAGGTCTTCGCGGGTGCGCAGGAGCTCTCCGCGGGGCTCGTCCCGCTCGCCGAGGGAACCGCACTGCTGTCGGCCGGCGCGACCGATCTCGCCGGTGGTCTGACCGAGCTGGGAGCCGGTACGACCCGTCTCTCCGGCGGTGCGGCGACGCTGGCCGGTGGTCTGACCGAGTTGGAGGCCGGTACGACCCGCCTATCCGGCGGTGCGGCGACCCTGGCCGGCAAGCTGTACGAACTCGAAGCCGGCACCACCCGCCTGAAGGACGGCTCGACGAAACTCGCCGGCGGTCTGCAGACGCTGTCCACCGGTGCCACGTCGCTGCACGACGGTACTGTACGCCTCGACGAGGGGGCCACACGCCTCGACGCGGGCGCCACCTCGCTGGCCGAGGGAACCGCGACGTTGCAGTCCGGGGCATCCGATCTGTCCACCGGTCTGGGCGACCTCTCCGAGGGCGCGACCGCCCTCTCCGACGGCACCCAGCAGCTGGCCACCGGCGGCGACGAGCTGAAGACCGGTGCCGCGGCGCTCGCAGAGGGCAACGGCAGGATCGCAGACGGGTCCGGCACGCTGGCGTCGGCGACGGCCGGGGCCGCGCCCTCGATGCTGCCGTGGATGCTGGGAATCGGTCTGGCCGGCCTCATCGCGATCGGCTTCTGGGTCGGGCATCGCGTCAGCCACCGGCGCGCGCTCGCCGCGGCCTGACCGGGAGCGATTCGAATCGCGCAATCGGCTCGATCTCGAACTCGCATTCAGCCGGTTGCGCGATTCGAACGCGGTGCGCGACGCCGGAATCCGCTCTGGGCAGACCCGCCCAGAGCGGATTCCCGCGCGTGGGGCGCGCATCGCGACGCATCCTGAACGCATGACCGATGAGAAAGCCGTACCGCAGTTCGGGCCCGACGCCCGCCGGGCGCTGTATCACGAGCGCGTCCTCGTGCTCGATGGCGTGCTCGACGACGACAACGGCGCCCTGCTGATGACCCAGCTCCTCGCGCTCGCCGCAGAGGACCCGATGACCGACATCGCTCTGTGGATCCATTCCCCGGGCGGTTCGGTGCCATCGATGCTCGCGATCCGCGACATCATGCGCACCATTCCCAACGACGTCGCGACCGTCGCCCTCGGGCTCGCGTGCAGCGCCGGGCAGTTCCTGCTCTCCGCCGGGACCAGGGGCAAGCGCAAGGCACTGCCGCACGCCCGCATCCTGCTGCACCAGGGGTCCTCCGGCATCGGCGGATCTGCCGTCGAGATCGAGGTGCAGGCCGACGACCTGCGGCACATGCGCGACACCGTGCTCGGCATCATCTCGGACGACACCGCTCAGCCGGTGGAGAAGGTGTTCGAGGACTCGCTGCACGACCACTGGTACACCGTCGGCGAAGCCCTGGAATACGGGTTCATCGACGCTGTCGTGGCATCCATCGCCGACGTCTATCCGCGCAGGCGATCGCGGATCGGGCTCGGGGCGGAGGCGGCGGCATGAGCGGCTACACGATCCCCAACGTCATCTCGCAGAACCCGCGCGGCGACCGGATCATGGACGTCTACTCGAACCTGCTCGCCGAGCGGATCGTCTACCTCGGCACCGAGATCGACGCGGGCGTCGCGAACACGATCATCGCCCAGCTGCTGCACCTCGACTCGGCCTCGCCCGACACCGACGTGCAGTTCACCATCAACTGCGCCGGCGGCGATCCGAGTGCGGCACTGGCGATCTACGACACGATGCAGCACATCCGGCCGCGGGTCTCGACGACCTGCGTCGGGCAGGCGATCGGCCCGGGCGCGATCCTGCTCGCCGCCGGCGCGCCCGGCATGCGCTCGGCGCTGCCGCACGCTCGGATGGTGCTGCACCAGCCCGCCGCGCAGACTCGCGGCACCGTGCCCGACCTGATCCTCGCCGCCGACGAGGTGGTACGGGTGCGCAGCGAGATGGAGAACGTGCTCGCGCAGCACACCGACCGCACCGTCGAGGTGCTGCGCGCCGACACCGACCGCGACCGCGTGCTCACCGCTGCAGCCGCCGTGGAGTACGGCCTGATCGATCAGGTGCTCGGCCCGCGGTAGCCGCCCGCGAGATTCCGCCCCGTTGCCGAGACCCCGCCTGAATGACGTCGCTCAGGCGGGTTCTCGGCACACAGCGGGGGTGTCGACGTTCCCCGGTCGTTGAGCGAGCGGAGCGAGACGAAACGTCGTGACCCTCTTGCCGGAGGTGAGAGCGTTCGTCTCGGTCGCTGGGGTGTCTCAGGCCGCGAGAGCGAAGGCGCCCGGAGCCTGACGGACCGGTGCGGCGGCGGGGGAGAGTCCCTCGGCCACCGCGGTGGTCAGATCGAGCAGACTGAGGTCGAGCGCGCCGGCGACGGCCGCCATCATCTCGCTGGACGGATCCTTCATCCCGCGCTCGATCTCGGACAGGTACTGCGGAGAGATGCCGGCGGCATCCGCCGTCTCGGTGAGCGTGTCTCCGCGCTCGTGCCGTCGCCGGCGCAGCTCCGCGCCGATGAGCTGCCGCCAGAGCGGTTCCGGATCGCGCGGTGCGCGGGGCTGGGGGAACGGGACGATCTCGGCCATGCTTCACGGTAAGCCGCCCGGATTCGCGGCATCCACTCTTTCCGCTCTGAGCAGAAGCCGGTGAGGAACGCCTCCCAGGCGGATGCCGGGTCAGCTGACCGTGTGCCCCGCGGCGGCCAGTGCGACCGCCGCGTCGTCGATGCGATCGCTCGGCACGAGGACGAGATCGGCGTTGAACGTCGATGCGACGAACACGGGGACACCCGCATCTGCGAGCGGGGCGAGCAGGCTCGCCAGCATGCCCGGCACGTCGAGCCCGTGCTGCTCGTCGCCGCTGTAGAGCGCCGTCCAGCGCTCCTGCTCTGCGGCGTCTGCCTCGACGACGGCGGTCAGGCCCTCGGGGGCGCGGACGAGCGCCAGCCACGGACTGCTCAGCGCCTCCTGCTCGGTCAGCCTTCGGATCGCGTAGTCGGACGGAAGCGCGCGAAGCGACTGATGGGCGGTGGTGGGCATCGGCCGAGAGTAGCGCATCGCCGAGGTCAGCGCTCCTCGAGCGGTGAGCCCTGCCGTGATCGGCGACGCGTCGGCGACGTGACCGCGTGCGCGAGGCCGATCGTCAGCCACCAGCCGCCCAGCCACACGAACGCGAGCATGAGGATGCCCCCGGCGGTCAGACCGGCGACCAGCACCGCCAGGCCGATGGCCGCGAGCACCCAGCCGGCAGCGCGGCGACCGAGCGCGACCAGCACGCCGAGGGCGACGATGCCCGCGAGCATCACCCATCCCCAGAACTCGACCCCGATGCTCGGGCCGCTGCCGACTTCGGTGTACGTGGAGTAGCGGTAGGGCACCCCGAAGCGGAACGGCAGGCCGAGGGCGGCGACGGCGAGCGACGGTGCAGCCGCGAGCACGCCGCCGCCGATGCGCCAACCGAGTCCGAAGCCCTTTCCGCGCAGACGCATCCACACGAGGAGAGCGGCCCAGGCGAGCATCGTCGACGGGGCGAAGAAGCCGCCGATGGTGGAGAAGGTGATGGCGGCGATCGCGGTGAGCGCCACGGCGACGATCGCGGTCACGGCCGTGCGCGCGGAGCGTGGCGTGAGGAGGGGGATCGCGCAGGCGACGGCGGGGACGAGCGCCAGCAGCGCGTCGCCGAGCCCGCCGCCGTCGGCGAACGTCGTGCCGTCCGCGAAGCGCATGCCGAACATGCTGCTGGGCATGAGGAAGGCCACCACCACGCCGGTCACGACCGCAGCGCCGACGGCGGTGCCCTGCAGCGCCCGCCAGGCGGCGTCCGCCCGGGCGCGCGCGGCGCCCTCGCCGGCGCCGAACTCCTCCCGGGCCCGCTCTGCGATCTCGGCGGGCGATCCCAGCCCGGCGACCGTCTCGTCGATGGGCCTGCCGAGGTCCGCGGCATCCGCGAAGTGTCCGCGCAGGTCGTCGAGAACGGTCTGCCGGTGTGAGGGGCGATGCCGCGCAGCATCCGCGCGACATCCTGCAGGTACTTCTCCTCGGTGGTCATGGTGCTCCCTCCAGCACGGCATCGACCTCGGCGCCGATGGTGCGCCAGACGTCGGCGAACACGCGCAGCTGCGCGGATCCCGCGGGTGTGATCGTGTAGTAGCGGCGTGGTCGTCCGCCGCCGACGGCCTCGGTGCGGGTGTCGACCAGACCGCCGTCGCGCATCCGCGCCAGCAGGGGGTAGAGGCTTCCCTCGCTCGCGATCAGCCCGCGGCCCTGCAGGTCGGTGGCGAGCTCGAGCCCGTACCGCTCCGAAGTCGCGAGCAGGGCGAGCACGCAGTACTCCAGCACCCCCTTGCGGAGGTTCGTGGCGATGCGCTCGGCGTTCGCGGACATGTCCAGAACGATAACCTTGTGAAGCAAGTATTGCAATACAAGGATGCGACGGGGGTCGACATCCGGCCCGAGCTTTCCCATAGGGTTCGCGGCGTAGACTGGTGTGGACTTCCGGAGGACCGTCATGCCCGCCCCTACGCGCACGCTCGGAGTGCGTCACCTGCAGCTGTTCCGCGCCGCGCTCGCGGCGATCGCGGCGCTCATGGTGACGTTCTCGAACGACCACTCCGCGCAGGTCGGGCTCGCGATCTTCTCAGGCTACGCGATCGCCTCGTCGCTCGTGCTCGTGCTGTCGGCCTGGCTGGTGTACCCCGAGGGCAAGCGCTGGTGGGTGCTCGTCGTCGGTTCGTTCGACTTCATCGCGGGCATGGTCGCCGGCGTCCCGTCGCTGCGCACCGATGACATGTTCTTCGCGCTCGTCATCTCGTGGGCTCTGGTCACGGGCGTCTTCGAGCTCGCCGCCGGATTCCGGCTCAAGGGGTACGACGGCGCCCGCGACCAGATCATCACCGGTGCGCTGGGCATCCTGCTCGGCATCCTGCTGCTGGTGATCCCGGCCGGGTTCCTGCAGACCTACACCATCGAAGAGGCGGGGACGTTCGAGCTCACCGGCATCATCCTCGGGGTGGGGATGTTCGGCGGCTACGCCGCCATCGTCGCGGTGCTGCTCGGCATCGCCGGGCTCACGCCGCGCCCCGCGGATGCCGAGACCACGGCCTCCGTCGCCGAGGCCGATCGTGGAGGAGTGTCATGACCGACCACAAGCCGACCCGTCGCGAGATCATGAAGCCGATGCAGCTGGTGGGCATCGCGCTCGTCGCCGGTGTGTTCGCCGGCATCGTCACGATGGTCTCGACCGGCGCGTTCACCGATCGCGTCAACAGCGCGATCGCGCACGGCACCTACGAGGGCATGCCGCCGATCACCCTCGGCCTGGTGGTCGCCGGCGGTGCGTTCATCGTGACGCTGCTCGGCATCGCGCTGCTCATGCTCGCGGTCGACCCGTCCGACGTCGTCAAGCGTCACGACACCCCGGTGCTGTACGACCCCGAGACGCCCGACGCGCCGGCATCCGGTCCGCTCCTCAACGCCGACGGCACCCAGGCCGACCCGGCGGCCGACCCGCAGGTCGACCCGGCGGCCGATCCCCAGGCCGACCCGGCGAAGCCGGACGCCCCCACGGCCTGACGCTCTTCCCGCTCCGGTCTCGACGGATGCGGGTGCTGCGGCCGAAGACCCGCAACGAGCGAGACCGGAGCGGTCGGGCTCACCCCTCGGGGAACCGCAGCTGCAGGAGCCTGTCGTCGCCGTCGTGAGGCGTACCTCGTCCGTCGGTGTTGTTGGTGAGCAGCCAGATCGTGCCGTCGGGGCCGGGAAGCACATCTCGCAGGCGGCCGTACTCACCGGTGAAGAGCGACCAGCTTTCCGCTGACCGCACCGCCCAGAGCCGCTCGCCGCGCAGCCCCGCGACGACCACAATGCCGTCGATCACGGCGACTCCGCTCGGGCTCGCCTCCTCGGGTGGCCACTGCGCGACAGGGTCGACGAACCCGTCGGCGCCCGCGATGCCCTCGTGCAGCGGCCAGCCGTAGTTGCCGCCCGGCTTGACGCGGTTCAGCTCGTCCCAGGTGTCCTGCCCGAACTCGCTCGCCCACATCGTGCCGTCGGCCTTCCAGGCGAGGCCCTGCACGTTGCGGTGTCCCAGGGAGTACACCGGCGTGCCGAAGGGGTTGCCCGGCGCCGGATCCCCCTCGGGTGTGACGCGCAGGATCTTGCCGCCCAGATAGTCGGGATCCTGTGCCCGCTCGCGCTGACCGGCGTCGCCGGTGCCGATGTACAGCATCCCGTCCGGGCCGAACGCGATCCGTCCGCCATCGTGGTTGGCGGCTCTGGGGATCCCGTCGATCACCGTCTCCGGTGCGCCGAGGCCGCGTGAACCCGGTTCGCCGGTGATCGGCATCCGCACGACCCGGTTGTCGTCCGCGGTCGCGTGATACGCGTAGAGCATTCCGTCCCGCACGGCCAGGCCGTTCAGTCCGGCCTCACCGCCCGAGACCACGTCGGGCACGGTGCCCGCGGTGCGCTGCTGTCCCATCGGCGTGATCTCGATGATCTTCCCGTCGTCGCGCTGCGAGATCAGGGCGCCCCCGTCGTCGAGGCGCACGACCGACCACGGGGCGTCCAGCCCCTGGGCGAGCGTCCTCACCGTCGCCGTCGGAGTGCCCACGTCAGAAGGCGGGGCAGGATCCGTCGCCGTGCACCCGGTGAGGACGAGCGCGGCCAGCGCCATTCCGGCGGCGGCGCAGCGGATGCTTCTCATGTCGGCCTCCCGGCCTCCAGCATCCCTCGGCCGGCGTGCCCGCGGACGAATAGGTACCCAGTCGTGACCTGGAGCGGGTCCCTACGGGATGCCGCTCACATGCCGAGGCGATCCAGCGCCCGCGCGGCCGACTCGAGCGGGTCCTGGTCCGAGGCGTCGTCACTTCCGCGCGCATCCCGCCACGCCTCCTCGATCTGCACGATCGTGCGTCGCAGAGCGTCCTCGTCCGGCTCGTCGCCGCGTTCCACCGCCGCGGCGAGCCATTCGGTCCACGCCGCCCAGCGCGGCAGGTAGAGATCACGGATCAGCCCCGACCAGTGCCTCCCGAGTAGTCGTGCAGGCCGCTGGTCTGGTGGCCCCACACCGAGACCAGACTGCGCGCGTCGCGCTCCATCGCATCGCGTTCCACCTCGGTGTCGCCCCATGACCGTGCCGCGTCGATCCATGTCGAGACGCGGGTTTCGGGTCGCGTCGCCGCGAGGCCGTCGAGCGTGAGCAGCTCGGCGCGCAGCATCGCGCCCTGTGCCCGTAGCGCAGGAGCGTCCGCCGCGGCGAACGCGGCCAGCACACCCCTGATGCGGCGGCGCGTGTTCTGCGCGAGTACGTGGCCGGCGAGCTCGGTGACGTCCTGTTCCAGTGCCGCCCGCTGCGTCGCGCTGCGGCTCAGCCCGATCAGCAGCCGTGCCGCCGCCGCGATCGCGGGCAGGTCGTCGAACACGGCCGGGTCGTTCTCGGCATCGATGTTCGCCGACATCCGCGCCGGCGCGGGCGGCAGCGCCTCGCCGGCGAGGCGCTGACCGGCGAACGGCGCAGTCGCGCTCCAGGGGCGGGCGATGACCGGCGAAGGGATCGACCGGGTGCGTCCGGGCGCGTACAGGGTGTCACCGAGCAGCCGCCAGGCCTCGGCCGCCGCAGCATCGTCCGTGCCGTACCGCTGACGGGCGAACTGCGGCAGCCAGGAGTCGACGTCGAGAGGCCCCCACGTGAGATCGGCGGCCGCCTCGTAGAACACGGTGTTGTTCTCGATCGCCTCCGGTGCGACTCCGACCCCCTCCAGCCCGTCGGGTCGCAGTGTCGCGAGTTCGTCGATGTCGCGCGCCAGGCCGCGGAGATCACCGAACAGGGCGAACCTGCCGCCGAAGTTGTGCACGGCGGTCCAGATCCACCGTCGACCGTGCATGCCGTCTCGCCACATCGGAGCATGCTCGCCCCACAGGTCGACGAGCAGCAGGCGGTCGTGCGGAACCCCGGACAGGTAGGCGGCGACCCGCTCGTGCGTCCAGAAGCGCCGGTGGTAGTGGAACGGCCAGCCCTGCAGCAGCCAGGTCGCTCGCGGATGCACCGCGGCGATCGCGCGGTGCACGCCGGCGCCCGCTGCCGCGAGGTCCGCAGGGTCATCCGACGGCGGGAGCGACTCGATGTACGGGTCGACGGCGAACACCGGCTCGGGGCCGGGGTCGCCGAGCAGTTCGTGCTGCACCT
The DNA here is from genome assembly GCF_021582875.1 of Microbacterium sp. KUDC0406. Classification (NCBI taxonomy): domain Bacteria; kingdom Bacillati; phylum Actinomycetota; class Actinomycetes; order Micrococcales; family Microbacteriaceae; genus Microbacterium; species Microbacterium sp. KUDC0406. The sequence goes on from NZ_CP091138.1 coordinate 2,978,689, forward strand.
CGAGGAACTGGCCGAGGAATTGCGCGTAACCGTCGGATGCCGGGTCGAGCATCGGTGTCCGCCAGCCCTGCCACTCGATCTCCTCGGCGTCATCGCCGGCGAGCGAGCGCGGCACGTGGCCGCCGGTCAGCGGCAGCACCGGTGTCATGCCGAAGGCGCGGGCGCGGTCGAGGATGCGACGCGCCAACTCGAGTCGCCGGCGCTCCCAGCTCGCCGGCAGCGGGCCGCCGAAATCGTGCATCCCGCCCATCGACATCCACGGCACATGCGCAGCGCTTCCGATCCAGGCGCGGACCTCGGCGCCGTTGACGCCGGCGCGGCGCAGTGTCTCGGCGAGCACCGCCTCGTAACCGGTGAGCACGAGCGGATGCGTCACGCCGTGCAGCGCCATCCAGTCGAGCTCGCGCTCCCACCGCTCCCAGTTCCAGAAGGGCGTCGAGTAGCCGTGGGTGACGACGTTCAGGTGGTAGCGGATGGCGAAGGGCGTCCGCATCCGCGTCTGGGCGGCATCCGGCCAGGGACCCGGTTCGATGACCGGCGATTCCCAGGTGATGCGCCGTCCCTGCGCCTGCAGATACCGGGCCAGTGCGCTCGCCGCGGCGACGGGGTCGGAGCCGGTGATGGTGAGCACGCCGGCATCCGCCTCATAGGACGCGGATGCGGCACCGCCCCCGGCATGCTCGATCCGCACCCGCAGCTGATCGGCGTCCCCGCCGATCCGGCGCACGAGTCCGTGCAGCGCGGTGCCCGAGCCGGGGCCGGTCATGCGCTCGGCTCCACGGCGGGGACGTCGATCCGCGCCGACCATTCGGCGAAGTCGATCGGCCGGCCGGACAGGCGCGACTCCTCGGCGCTGAACGCCATCAGGTGACTGTCCAGGGCGGTCTCGAAGGACAGCTCGCCCGTGCCCACCGTGCCCAGGCGCACCGCGTCGACGAACTCCGACATCAGGCCGGCGTCGCCGCCGCCGTGTCCGGCGTGATCGCCGAGATCGGGGTTCGGTATGGCCACCCGGAGCGTGTGCCGTGCATGGTCCATGGGTGCCTTGCGGCCGACCTCGTGGGACACCAGAGGCAGTCCGTCGGGCAGGACAGCCGCGGGGAGAACAGGTCGACGACGATCTCGCCGCTCTCCATGTGCCCGGACAGCTGGCCGGCGGAGCCGGTGATCGTGACATTGCGGGTGTTCTCGGCGGTGAACGCGGATGCGGTCAGGGTCGCCGTCAGGCCGTCGGGGAACATCATGGTGGTCTGCTGGTGATCGGCGACATCGTTGTCGCCGCCGGTAGACGCAGCGTCCGTAGTCGCCGGTTCTCAGCGCGGCCATCCGGCCGGCAGGGGTCGTGTCCGTGCCGAGCAGATGCACGGGATGCCCGGTGACATCGGCGAGGGCGTCGACGTAGTAGCGAGGAGCGAAGAACGGGCAGCTGTCGGCCACCGGGCACCCCTGCACGCAGAACTCGGGAGCACCGGCGGGGGCGTTCTCCGGCCGGAACCACGTCAGCTCGCCGATGCTGTACACGGACTCCGGGGCGCTGCCTGCCAGCCAGCGGATCAGGTCGAGGTCGTGCGAGGTCTTCGTCAGCACCATGGCGCCCGAGGCCTCGCTGCGATGCCAGTTGCCGCGCACGTAGGAGTGCGCGAAGTGCCAGAATCCGATGTTCTCGCGGATCTCGATCGTGATGCTCCGTCCGATGGCACCGGAGTCGACGATCTGCTTCACCGTGCGCCAGAACGGGGTGAAGCGCAGCACGTGACCGACCGCGAGTGCCGAGGACGTGCGCCGGGCGTGACGCGCCAGCCGCCGCAGCTCGGCGATCGTCGGAGCCGCGGGCTTCTCCAGCAGGAAGGGGATCCCCGCATCCGCGACCGCGATCGCCACGTCGACGTGCAGCGCATCCGGAACGGCGATGACGACCGCGTCCGCCCCCAGAACTCCGAGATCGGCGACCGCGCCTCGCCAGTCTTCGTACTCGGCCGCGCCGCCTGCGGCGGCCGCGAGCGCGCCGCGGCGGTCGTCCGCCGGGTCGGCCACGGCCACGATCCGCGCGCGGTCGGGGTGCTCGATGGCCCACCGGCCGTAGGCGTCGCGGCCGCGGCCGCCTGCGCCGATCACGACGATGCGCTGCGGACGTTCTGATGCGCTCACTTCTCGGCTCCTGCCGTCAGTCCCTCGACGAGATAGCGCTGCGCGAGGAAGAAGAGGATGACGATCGGGACGGTCACGGCGATCGCGCCCGACAGCAGCACGGTCACCGGCACGTTGAAGTCGGACAGCTGCGAGATGCCGAGTGGCGCCGTCCACAGTGCGCGGTCCTGCACGAGGAACAGCAGCGCGTAGAAATACTCGTTCCAGGCGATCATGAAGACGTAGATGGCCGTCGCGACGACACCGGGGAGGGCGATCGGCAGCACGACGCTGCGCAGCATCTGGGGCAGCGAGGCGCCGTCGACGATCGCGGCCTCCTCGACGCTCTCCGGCAGTGCCTGGAAGTAGTTCCGCAGCATGTAGATCGACACCGGCACGGTGGCTGCCACATAGACCAGGAACAGGCCGACCAATGATCCGGTCAGTCCCGCTTTCGCGAGCAGTACGAACAGCGGCACCGAGAGAACGATTCCGGGGAACAGGTAGACACCGAGGATGATCGCGTTCACTCCGCCGCGGCCGCGATAGCGCAGCCGGGCGGCGGCGTACGCGCCCAGGATGGACACCAGGATCGACAGCGCCACGGTGCCGAGGCCGACCAGGAGGGAATTGATCACGAACCGGCCGAGGCCGAAGCCGCCCTGAGCGGGGTCGAGCATCGCCGTCGTGTAGCCGGAGAAGTCCAGCTCGCCCAGCGAGGGGATGAGATTCAGCGGTTCGCGCACGATCGCCGAGTACGGACGGACGGAGAGGACGAAGCCGTACAGCACCGGTCCGATCGCGAAGAACAGCGCGAGTGCGATGAAGACGACCCGTCCTGCGGTCGCAGCCGGCCGGGGACGGAGGGGGGAGCGGCGGCGGGTCATTCGGTCTCCACCTTTCTGCGCGAGAGTACGACGTAGACGGCGAGCAGCACGATGAGGACGACAGACATGAGCAGGCCGTAGGCGGCCGCACTGCCGATGTCGGCGCGGGTGACGAGCTCGGTGTACACCTTCAGAGCCATGAGCTGGGTACCGCCGGCGCCCTCGGTGAGCAGGTACACCTCGCTGAAGCTCTGGAAGGTCCAGATGAACCGCAGCAGGCAGAGCAGCAGGATGACGCCCTTCAGCTGGGGCATCACGATGCGCCACAGGATCTGCCTTCCGTTCGCGCCGTCGAGGGCTGCTGCCTCTTCGATGCTCGGCGACACGCCCTGCAACCGGGCGGTGATGAACAGGAACGACAGCGGCGCCGACGTCCAGATCTCGAATGCGACGACGACGAGGAGCGAGAGCGGGATGCTGACGCCGAACACCTCGGCCGATGCCGTGTTCAGGAATCCGATCGAGCGCTCCCAGCCGAGCACCTCCCGGCCGAACGCGTTCACGATGCCGTACTGGGGGTTGAGCATCGTCTGCCAGATGGTGACCGCGGCGATCAGCGGAAGCACGTACGGGACCAGCAGCAGCGCCCGCACGATGCCCCGCCCGGGGAACGGGCGACGCAGAGCGAGAGCCAGCGCGAGCCCCAGACCGACCGAGCCGACCATGGTCAGCACGGAGTACAGCAGCGTCGTGCCGAGCGCCCGCCAGAACGCCGGGTTGTCGAGCGCTCGCCGGAAGTTGTCCAGCGACCATTCGATCGGCTCGGTGCCGAGACGGGGGATGTCGACGAGCCTGATCTCGCTGAACGCGAAGACGATCACCATGATCAGCGGAACGATCGAGGCGAGCAGGATGACGAGGAAGGTCGGCGCCGTCAGCAGGAGGCCGTTGCGGTTGTCCCGCCGGGAGCGGCTGCTGGGCCGCCCCCGGCGAAGACGAGGGAATGCGATGCTCACAGGCCGGCCTGGACCTCCTCGACAGCCTTCTTCATGGCGTCGGTGACCTCCTCGGGCGACGAGCCGTTGTAGAGCTGCTCGATCTGGTTCGACAGCACGCCCTGCGTGAACACGAGACCTGCGAGCGTGGCGTCATCGGTGCCCATGCCCCACAGGTAGACGGCGTTGATGCCTTCGGCCATGCCCGTGACGAAATCGTCGCCGTAGATCTCGGCGGAGGTCTTCTCCTGCGCGGGGCCGATGCCCAGGCCACCCCAGGCATCGAGGAACTTCGTCCGATCGTCGGCGGTGCCGTTGCGCAGCGGGATGCGGCCCTCGGTCGCGACGGCGAGCGTGTCCTCGTACCCCTCGCCCAGCACGTACTCGATGTACTGCTGAGCGGCTTCGGCGTGCGCACCGGTGGGGATGCCGTAGCCGAGGATCGCGCCGTACTGGCGGGGTTCGTCCTCGTCGAGCACGGTGATGAACTTCGTGTTGTCGGAGAGGAACGTCGGGGTCGCCGTGCACTCCGGGCACGTGGCCGGAGTGGCCGGATCGAGGCCGGCCAGTTCGTCGAGGATGTGGGTGGAGAACAGCAGCATCGCCGCGTCGCCGTTCATGTAGGCGGCGCGGGCGCTGGTGACGTCGAAGTCGCCCGCGGTCGAGGAATCGCGCAGGCGCAGGAACTGCGCGGCCGCGTCGTCGCAGGCGTCCGAGTCGATCGTCACTTCGCCGTCCGTGACCAGTTCGCAGCCGGCGCTCTGGAACAGCGACTGGATGCCCTCGGTCGCCGATGCTGTGCCGGCCTGCGTGCCGAACGCGAGACCGGTGATGCCGAGCTTCTCCTTGATCGTCGTCGCGGCGTCAGCGAGCTCCGTGACGTCGGACGGCACATCGACACCCGCCTTCTCGAGCAGATCGGCGCGATAGGCGACCACGTGCGTCCAGCCATCGCTGGGAACCGCAGAGATCTTGTCGTCGATCGTCACGGCCTTCACCGCGTTCTCGTTGAAGGTGTCCGCGCCGAGCGACTTCACGGTGGCTGCTGCGGCATCCGTGTCGAGCAGGCCCTGCGACGTCCAGGCGCCGGTCTGCGTCGACGCGTGCAGGATGACGTCGGGCACGTCACCGCTGGCCGCGCCCGTGACGAGAGCCTGATCCTGATCGGCTCCGGCCATCGGCACGACATCCACCTTGATGCCGGTCTTCTCGGTGAAGCCCGCCGCGACCTTCTCCTGCGCGGCGAGCCGCTCCGGAGTGGTCTGCGGGGTCCAGAAGACGATCTTGTCGGGCTTCTCTGCCGTGCTGTCGTCGCTGCCGCCGGCAGTACAGCCGGCCAGCAGGGTCAGCGCGGCGAGTGCGGCGATCGGGGCCGCGATGCGCTGCGCGGAGGGTCGGGTCATGGTGCGTCACTCCTCTTGTCATGGCGCCCGGGCGCCGGGGTGGGAGATCCGATGAGGCGTCGGTGCCCATCGGTGGTGCGATCCTCCCGCGAAACGAGCGATCATAATGAGATCGATCGTCCGAATGCAAGAAACCATCCTTGCGCATGCTCGTGATGAGGGTATGGTGCAAGCTGTGGATGATCTCGATCGACGCATCACCGGTGCGCTGCTGGCGAGTCCCCGAGCCACGAACGCACAGATCGCTGAAGCGGTGTTCACGTCCGAAGCGACGGCGTCCCGCCGGGTGGCGCGTCTGATCCGCGACGGCGTCGTGCGCGTGATCGGTGTGCTCGACAGAGAGGCCACAGGGCGGGAGCGGTCGCTGTTCGTGCGGCTGCGCTGCCGGCCCGGCGATGCGATCCGCTCCGCGCAGCGCCTCGCGACCTGGCCGGAATGCGGTTCGGTGAAACTCGTCACCGGCAGCGTGGACTGCGTAGCGGAGATCAGCTACACCTCGAACGACCACCTGCTGGCCATCACTCTCGAGCAGCTCCCTGGGCTGGACGGCGTGCTCGCGGTGTGGAGCAATCAGGTGATGCGACGGTTCGCCACGCCGCACAGCTGGCTGCCCCATCTGCTTCCCGATGATGTCGTCGAGCAGTTGCGCGCGCAGCGGCTCGATCCGTGGGACGATCCCCTTCCCGACGAGAGGGTGCGCATCGATCCGCTCGACCAGCGCATCGCCGCGGCGATGGCCGTCGACGGTCGGCTCGGCTGGCAGCAGCTCGCGGATACGTGTGAGGTCAGCCCGGTCACGGTGCGACGTCGGGCCGAGGCCATGATGTCGGCGGGCGCGCTGCGGATGCGCACTGTCGTCGAGCCGGAGCGCATCGGTCTGCCGGTGAACGCGTTCGTGTCGCTGAGCGTGAACCCCACTCAACTCGGGAGAGCGGGGGAGATGCTCGCCGAACATCCCTCGATGCTCATGATCGCCGCGACGACGGGGGATCGGAATCTGTGCGGCGAGGTCGCGCTGTCATCCGATCGCGAGCTGTACGAGTTCATCTCCGCGACGATCGGCGGGCTGCCGGGACTGCAGCACGCGGATGTGGCTGTCGCGCTGCATTCGATGAAGCGCGCGGGCAGAGCCCGCGACCTCGCGCCGGCGGTCTGACCGCCGGCGCGAGGTCGCGGGTCAGACCTTCAGCCCGCGCAGGACACCGTCCTGCGCGGCGACGATCAATTGTCCGTCCACCACGACAGGCGTGGAGAACGTGTTCGCCGTGAACAGCTGCCGATCGACGGTGACGGCGCCGTCGGCGGTGTCGATCGCGGCGAGCAGGCCGCCCACGGAAACCAGCCAGGCCGTCCCGGACCGCGGATCGATCACCGGCCCGGCGTTCACGACTCGCGGCACGGCCTGGGAGCTCCAGCGAGCGGTGCCCGTCGCAGGGTCCAGCACCGTCGCGACGCCCCATTCCGACACCATCAGCAGTCCGCCGTCGTCGAGGACGACACTCGGTGCGAAGATGTAGCTGCCTGCAGCGCGCCACACCTCACGTCCGGTCGCCGGGTCGACGGCGATGCCGTCCGTGACTGTGCTGAACAGCACAGCGCCGCCGGGCAGCACTTCGATCCAGTCATCCCAGGGGCCGTAGATCAGCTGCCGGTACTTGTCCGGCCGGTCGGTGGTGAGCACGGACCACAGCGTCCTCCCCGTGCGCAGGTCGTACGCGTAGCCGCGTCCGTCGCCCGCGCCGACGTAGACGCGCTCTCCGTCGGATGCCGCGCGCCCGGCCGTCCTGATCGGCACCGCTGCTTCCCAGAGGGTCGTCCCCGCCACATCGAGACAGCGCAGCCGGTCCTCGGCGGACACCAGGATGCGGTCGCCGGCCCGCGTGGAGCGCACTAGCGGAGTCGTCAGCACCGGTTTGTCGAAGCGGCTGGTCCACCGGATGCGTCCGGTCCTGGCATCCAGCGCGTACAACCGATGATCCGCACTGGGTACGAGCACGAGATGGCCGTCCGAGGTGAAGGCCGCACCGCGGTGGACCGGGCCGAGCTGCGCGCGCCACAGGGTCTTCGGCCGCCGGCCGTGCGAGCCTGCGTCGACCGCGATGACCCGGCCGGAGGTCGATCCTGTCACGACGATCGATCCGTGCGAGGCGAGTGAGCCCTGCAGCTGGCCGCCGACCTCGATCTCCCACGCCGGTCGCGAGAGGGTGCGGCCGGATCTCTCGATGAGCGCGGTCTCGTAACGGTGGCCGCCCGCGGCATCCGTCGCCCGCACCTGAACCCGGTGCCGACCGGGTGCGAGCGGGCTCGTGTCCACGGCTCCGTGCCAGGAGTTCCCGCGTCGAGCGAGCGGAGTCCATGCAGAGTCGTCGGTGAGGCCGAACACGCTCTGCGGGTAGATTCTCGCCTCCGCCGCCGTGGTCTTCCCGTGGGGGACAGCCGTCAGCGCAACGGCAGCCGACGACGGCCTGGCCGCCACCGCCATGCGCTCCGCACCGGACGACGCAGTCCCCAGCGGGATCACCGCCAGCTGCTGCACCGTCGGCTCCTCGGCATCCGTCGGGCCCAGAGTCACCTGCTCGACGACCAGTGCCCGACTCCGGCCGGCACCGCTCTGCGTGACGCGCAGGTAGTACGGGCCGAGTCGTGAGGCGATCGCCGCCACCTGGGTGAGACCGTTGAAGGCTGTCACCTCGTTGCGGTGGATGTGCCCCGCGAAGATGCCGCGCACCGGGTACGGGTCGATCGTGTGCAGGAGATCCTCGGTGTCGTTCGCGTAGTAATTGATCCCGCCGAGGGGGTAATGCAGGAACATGATGGACGGGGTGTCACCCGCACCGTCCAGATCGTCGCGGATCGTCTTCAGATCTTCGGCGAAGAGTGCCGGCTCCTGCAGCAGCTGAGTGGGATCGAGCGCCATGAAGTGCACGCCTCCCGCGTCGAAGCTGTAGCTGGTCGGTCCGAACCAGCGCTGGAAGCGCTCGCGAGCGCTGGTGTCCCAGCGGATCTCGTGGTTGCCCGGTGCATGCCGGATGCGATCCCACAGCGCGTCGGGGATCAGCCCCCGGTAGGTCTCGAAGCCGGCGTCGCTGCCGTAGTCGGTGATGTCTCCGCAGTGCAGCACGAACTGCGGATCCTCCGCCTCGATCGCCGCGAAGACGCGTCGCAGATTCGCGAGGCGCTCGGCCTCCTCCTCGTTCGCATGGGTGTCGGTGAGCACCGCGAACCGCAGTCCGCCCTCCGACGCATTCGCGCTCTCGACAGCTGCTCCTGGCCACGGGCCCCAGGCTGCACCGGAGAGGCCGACACCCAGCCCGACCGCCGACAGTCCGAGGAAGCCCCGTCTGCTCAGAGGGGTGTGCATCGGGGTCCGTGCTGCAGGTGTTCCATCCGTCATGTCTGCTCCTTCGCTCATGAGAACCTGCTTCGCACCCAACCGGTGTCGCCCGCAGCGAGCAAAGCGCGCCCGTACGGAATGCGAGGGAACGACATGCGCGTCGCCGGTTGCGCAAGAAATCCGCCACAGCCGGGATGGATGCTCGATTCCCTCAGCTCCATCGATGTGAGGGCCGATTCCTTGCACATGCGCCGGGCGGAGTTGTCCTGCTCGTCGCCGCGCGGCCACCGTCGTTCGAGGCCGGCTGATGACGATCGGCCGTCGGGCAGACCCCTGGAGGGATCAATGACCATGAATCCGTCGAACCTCTTCCGCCGCGCCTCCGTGATCGCGGGCTGCGCCCTGGTCGCGCTGGGCGTCGCCGCCCCGGCGGCATCCTCGGCATCCGGAGCCCCACCGCAGGCGACTCGGACCGCACAGTCGAAGCACACCCATCCGGCGCCCGCCGAGCACGTCGTGCTGATCGCGCTCGACGGCCTCGACGTCGACTACCTCGACGGCGGCGCGATGCCCCACCTGCGAGCGCTCGCCAGGCACGGCAGCCTGAGCACTTCGACCGGCGTGATGACCTCCATCACCAATCCGTCCTGGTCATCGATCGCGACCGGCGCCTGGCCGGAGACGCACGGCAACACCGCCTACTGGTACGACCCCGTCGCCGGCGCGGCGGTCGGGCAGCAGCGCGATCTGGCGGTGCCGACGATCGCGGAGGCGATCCGTGATCAGGGCGGCACCGTGCTGTCGTCGCAGTGGTTCATCGTGCAGAATCACGGCGCGGCCTTCGGCGATCCGAGCGGCCTGTACACCCAACCAGGCGGTGACTGCGCGCGGCGCACCGACGACGCCGTCGCCGTGCTCGAGGGGCGGCCGGTGCAGAGTGCGGGGCAGTCCGTGCAGATGGACGGCATCCCCGACCTGATCGCGGTGTACTGCGACCGGCTCGACGCGCTCGGTCATGCCGACGGCGACCGTGCGCCTGACATGCCGGAGGCGGTCGCCGAGGTGGACGCACAGATCGGAAGGCTCGTGCAGGCCACGAAGGACGCCGGGATCTTCGGACGGACGGCGTTCATCGTGACCGGCGACCACGGCATGGAGACGTTCACGAGGGGTATGCGCGACGAGTTCCTCGGGGCGATCTCGGATGCCGGGTATCGGGCCGAGATGCTGAACGCGGGCCAGTCCCCGCAGCCGGACACAGACGTGGTGGTCGTGGTGGGCGGTGTGGGCTCGCTGCATCTGGTCGGCAACGCGGCCGACGATCCGGCTGCGGCTCGGCGGATCGATAGGGCAGTCTCCGCTCTGCCGCACGTCTCGGCGGTCTATGACAAGGCCGAGCAGAAGGCGATGCACATGTCGCCGAAGTACGGCGAGCTGATCGTCGAGCCGGAGGAGGGGTGGAGCCTCGGCGACGACCCGTCCGACGGCGTCTCCGGTCTGCACGGCACGACGCGCGAGGCGCGCACCGCCCTGGTGATCGCCGGATCAGGCGTGCGTCCGCACGCCGCGCCGAGGCATCCGCGGCACATCGACCTGGCGCCGACGATCGCCGCGCTGCTCGGCATGGACGGGCCATCCACGGCAGACGGCAGGGTTCTGCGCGAGGTGCTGCGCAGGCACTGAGAGGCCGTGGCCGCCACGCGAGAGGATGCTCGGGGAATACCGCTCCCCGGCATCCTCTTGTGGTGAGTGTGACAGTCTCCTCAGCGCGCGCTTCGGTTGGCTTCCGCTCCGAACGCGGGCCCATCCTCGGCGCCCTGATGCTGTCGACCGGGCTCATCGCGATCGACGCGACCATCCTCGCCACCGCGGTGCCCAGCATCGTGCGCGATCTCGGGAGCTATCAACAGTTCCCCTGGCTCTTCTCGGTCTACCTGCTCGCCCAGGCGGTGAGCGTGCCGATCTACTCGCGGTTCGCCGACACGGTCGGCCGCAAGCCCATCATCATGCTCGGCATCGGGCTGTTCCTGCTGGGGTCGGTGCTCTGCGGATTCGCATGGAGCATGACCGCGCTGATCGTGTTCCGTGTCGTGCAGGGCATCGGCGCCGGAGCGGTCGCCCCGATGTCGATGACGATCGTCGGCGACATCTACACGGTCGCCGAGCGCGCGAAGGTGCAGGGCTACATCGCGAGCGTCTGGGCCGTGTCCTCCGTCGTCGGGCCGGCGCTGGGCGGCCTGTTCGCCCAGCTGGACGCCTGGCGGTGGATCTTCTTCGTGAACATCCCGTTGTGCGCGCTCGCCGGGTGGATGCTGCTGCGCCGTTACCACGAGCAGACGCAGAAGCGACGGCACCGCATCGATGTCGGCGGTGCCGTGCTGCTCACGGTCGGGCTGACAGGCATCATCCTCGGACTGCTCGAGGGCGGCAACGCGTGGGCGTGGTTCTCTGCGCCCAGTCTGCTGTGCTTCGGTCTCGGCATCGTCGCGCTGGTCGCGTTCGCTCTGGTGGAGCGCCGCGCGGCCGAGCCGATCATCGACTTCACGCTGTTCTCGCGCCGGCTGATCCTCACGACCACCGTGGTCTCGCTCGGCGTCGGCGCCCTGATGATCGGCGTGACGAGCTTCGCGCCGGCCTACCTCGAGGGCTCCATCGGCATCGCGCCGCTGCTGTCGGGTCTGGCGGTGGCCGCGCTGACGCTCGGCTGGCCGATCGCCGCCGCCAACGTCGGCCGGCTGTACCTGCGGATCGGGTTCCGCCGCACGGCGATCATCGGGCTCTCCATCGCCTCGGTCGCCGCGATCGCGCTCGCTCTCGTGGCGCGCTGGCCGAATCCGTTCTCGGTCGCCGCGATCGCGTTCGTGCTCGGCTTCGGCCTGGGGTGGAGCGCCGCTCCGACGCTGATCGCTGCGCAGGCATCCGTGGCGTGGGGCGAGCGCGGTGCCGTGACCGGCATGAACGCCTTCGCCCGCTCGGCGGGCAGCGCCGTCGGCGTGGCCGTCTTCGGCGCGATCTCGAACGCGATGATCGCTCGCGGTGCGGGGCCGCAGGATCCTGCGACCATCGTCTCGGCCTCCACGGGCGTCTTCATCGCCGCCGCCGTGGTGGCCGTGCTGACGCTCGCTGCGGCGACGCTCATGCCGCGCGACGGCGCGATGGCCGGCGACGAGTTGCCCGACTGAGCGTCGTCCACCCGGCAGACCGTCCGCTCGTTGAGCGAGCGAAGGAGGAGCGAGACGACACGCCCCACGACTTTCGGGGAGGGTCGCGGCGTTTCGTCTGCGGCTCGTTCCTCGCCTCCGCTCAACGACCGACTTACGCGTCAGAAGCTGCGCTCGAACTCCGCCAGCTGTGCGGCGACGCCGTCGAGGAAATCGTCCACGGCGTTCGCGTCATAGCCGGAGGTGAACCCGCGCGTGCGCGGAATCTCGCGCACCACGACGTCCTTCGCGCGCAGAGAGGCCTCTTCGCCGCGCTCCCACGACTCCAGGGCCGCCTGGCATTCGTCGAGTAGCTCGTCGACGCCCTCCGGCGCATAGACCGGCGTGCGGGCCGTGGCGAAGAGGGTGTGCGGCAGCCGGACGGCGGCGACGTCGGTGCTGCGCACCGCCTTCATCGGGCGAGCTGCTCGGCGAGTCCCGTGTACGTCGCCGGAGTCAGCGCCAGCAGGCGCTGCTTCGCGGCATCCCCGATCTCGAGGCCCTCGACGAACGACGCCAGCTCGGATGCCCCGACTCGGTGCCCGCGGGTGAGCTCCTTGAGCAGCGCGTAAGGGTCGGCGATCGTCGATCGACCGGCGACGACCTCGGCGCGGATCACGGTCTGGATCGCCTCGGCCAGCACCTCCCAGTTGGCGTCGAGGTCGGCCAGCAGCACGTCCCGCGCGAGCGATACCTCGTTCAGGCCCCGGCGCAGGTTGTCCAGCGCGAGCAGCGAGTGCCCGAGCGCGACGCCGATGTTGCGCTGCGTGGTCGAGTCGGTCAGATCGCGCTGCATCCGGCTGGTGACCAGCGTCTGCGAGAGCGAGCCGAGCAGAGCGGCCGAGAGCTCGAGGTTCGCCTCGGCGTTCTCGAACCGGATCGGGTTGATCTTGTGCGGCATCGTCGACGAGCCGGTGGCTCCCGCGACCGGGATCTGCGCGAAGTACCCCATCGAGATGTAGGTCCACATGTCGGTGGCGAGGTTGTGCAGGATGCCGCCGGCGTGACGGATGCGGTCGTACAGCTCGACCTGCCAGTCGTGCGACTCGATCTGGGTGGTCAGCACGTTGAATCCGATGCCCATGCCCTCGATGTACTCGCGAGCGACCGTCGGCCAGTCGACGTCGGGCTCGGCCGAGAGGTGCGCAGACCAGGTGCCGGTCGCGCCGGAGAACTTCGCCAGGTGGTCGGATGCCGCGATCTGGCCGCGCACACGTTCCAGGCGCCACGCGAACACCGCGAGCTCCTTGCCCATGGTCGACGGCGTCGCCGGCTGACCGTGGGTGTGCGACAGCATCGGAGCATCCGCGTGCTCGACGGCCAGCTCGCGCAGCTTGGCGATCACGGAGTCGAGGGCCGGCAGCCAGACCTCTTCGACCGCACGCTTCACGGTGAGCGCGTACGAGGCGGAGTTGACGTCCTCGCTGGTGCACGCGAAGTGCGTGAGCTCGGCGATCGCGTCCAGGCCCAGCGTCGAGAGCCGGTCGCGCACCAGGTACTCGACGGCCTTCACATCGTGCCGGGTGACGGCCTCCTTCGCGGCCAGCCAGTCGATCTCGTCCTGGCCGAAGTCGAGGTAGAGCGCGCGCAGCTGCTCCTTCTGCGCGTCAGCCAGCGGCGAGGTGCCGAAGATCGACCGGTCGGTGAGGGCGATGATCCACTCCACCTCGACCTCGACACGGGCGCGGTTCAGGCCCGCCTCGGAGAGGTAGTCGGCGAGGCCGGTCGTGGCGGCGCGGTAGCGTCCGTCGAGCGGGCTGAGCGGCTGGGCGGGAAGCTGCGTGGACAGGGGAGTACCTCCGGTTTCAGACGCGCGTGCGAGAGACTCGCAGTGCCGGTTCGAGCTGTCGGAACAGGCCGCGGGTCGCGACCTCAATCATATCCAGCACCGAATCGAACATCTCGGGCCCCGCGTAGTACGGGTCGGGCACGTCCATGCTCGACGCGTGCGCGTCGAAGGAGCGCAGCAGCGTGACCTTGCCCTCGTCGTCGTCGGTGCGCGCCCACTCGCGCAGGATGCGCTCGTGCGTGCGGTCGAGCGCGATCACGAGGTCGTTCTCGCGCCAGGATGCCGCGGAGAACTGCTTCGCCCTGTGCAGCGACCCGTCGTAGCCGTGTCGCTCGAGCGCATCCAGGGTGCGGGCGTCCGCGCGCTCGCCGAGATGCCAGTCACCGGTGCCGGCGCTCCGGGACACGAGACGCGAGGCCAGGCCGTGCTCCTCGGCGAGGGCGCGCAGGACGATCTCGGCCATCGGCGAGCGGCAGATGTTGCCCGTGCACACGAAGATGACGCGGAAGGGCGCCGGGTCGGTCATTGCTCCATTGTGCTCTCCGCGCGTCACGACCCGCATCCCACAGCGGGAGTTCACTCCGAGTTCTGCACAGCACCGCGCGGATCGCGGGTCGTGCGAAGAGACGGATGCCGCGACCCGAGCATCCTGGTGCACATGATCGACATCACCGCCCTCGACGTGTCCTCGCCCCAGGAGATGTGGGCGTGGGCGGTCACGACTCGGGCGCTGGAGGACGCAGTGGACGCTCTGTACACAGTGGGCCTTCTGCTGGATGCCTTGGCCGACACCACCGACTGGCGGGTGACGGCCGGTCAACTGGTGCGAGCGCGGATCCTTGCGGTGCGTCACGAGGTGCAGGAAGGCATCGTCTCGGTGCGCGAGCTGAACAGCCGGCTCGAGGCGGCGATGGCGTGATGGCGCAGCGGACGGACCCAGACGTGCAGGGCAGCGCAGCCGGGTTCGCGGCGGCGCCGATGGCTGACCGAGAGGGGCCACTGACTGCTCACGAGGTGCTCGCCGAGCGCAGTGAGCTCCAGATCCACTCCGGCGGGGCGATCGCCGTCGACACCGACGACATGCGGTCCGTCGCCGTGCAGCTGGACGCCGTGGCCAGCGGGCTCGGAACGGTGACGGCCGCTCTCTCCCGGGCGTGGCACGCTGTCAGCACCTCACCCGGGATACGGGCCCGGATCGATGTCGGCGGATTCGGCGACCGCGCCACCCATCTCGATCAGGTCCGTGACGATGTCGTGGATCACGCCGATCGCGTCCGGCTCATGGCTGACGCCTTCGAGTACGCGGACCTGCGCGCGAGACGCGTGTCCGCCGGTGTGGACCTCCCGGCGGAGCTGCAGAGCCGGCTGGAGGCCCTGGCCTCCGATCCTCGTGTGATGACGGAGGCGGAGATGTGGCTGCAGATCTGGGAGGACAACAGGTACAGCGGGGCGGATGCGGCGCGCGACGCCGCCGGCTGGACCTCGCTGCTGCCGTGGATCTTCGGGCTGCCACTCGGCGCCCTGTCGGCGATCGGTGTGCCGGCGGCACTGGCTTGGGGGTCCGAGCACGCGAAGAGGCGGAGTCTGGGCACGATCGAGCCCGGTGAGCGGCTCACCGGCGCGGCACCCGCGGTGATGCTGGAGAAGACCGTGACGCTGGACAGGACCGCGGCGCGGATCCGGCCGCCGAGCGGCACGGCGGAGGCCTTCGCGCGGGTTCGAGACGGCGACAGGAACCAGCACGTCCGCATCGACAAGTACACGATGGCGGATGGCACGGCGCAGTACCAGGTGTTCATCGATGGCACCGACGCCATGCTGAACACCGGCGACAGCCCCTGGAACATGCGCTCCAACAGCGACATGTACCTCGATCGCCGCGTGAGCGCGTCTTACGAGGCGGTGCGTCAGGCGGTGGCGGACTCAGGGATCCGTCCTGGAGACACCATCGACATCGTCGGGTACTCCCAGGGCGGCATGATCGGGTCGTTCCTCGCGGCGGACGGAGACTACGACGTCAGGTCTCTCACGACGTTCGGCAGCCCGACGACGGTGGCGCTGGGTGCGCGCACGCTGGTGGCTGAACTGAGGAACACGAACGAGCTTGTCGGCGGCGCGCTCTCGGCAGGCGGGTCCGCGGGCACGACCGGTTCGAAGGACAGCTTCGTCGCGATGCGCGACACCGGGTCGCACACAGTGGTCGGTGCGCACCTGCCCGGTGCATACGAGCGCACAGCCGAACTCGTCGACGGTTCCGGCGATCCTCGTGTCGAAGCGCTGCAGGAATGCTGGAACGAACTGGATGCCGCGACGAACGTCGAGTCCTTCTCGTACCGCGCCCACGAGAAGGAGTGACGACTCAGCGCCCGGCGGCCGCCTTGCGCTGGGGGCGCAGGATGATCGAGAAGATCCAGTTGATGATCGAGATCACGATCGCCGCGACGATGCCCCACCAGAACGAGTTCACCTCGAGTCCCCAGCCGAAGAAGTGCGTGATCCAGGCGGTGAGCCAGAGCAGGAAGCCGTTGATGATCAGGCCGATCAGCCCGAGTGTGAGGATGTACAGCGGGAACGCGATGATCTTGATGACCGTGCCGATGATCGTGTTCACCAGTGCGAAGATCAGGGCGATGCCGAGCAGGGTGATGACCAGCTGGAGGTCCCCACCCGGTGGGAACGGACGCACGCTCACCTCGAGCACCGGCATGAGGGTGACGACCCAGATGGCGAAGGCGTTGACGACGACGCGGACGAGGAATCGCATGCTCCGAGTCTGACAGCCGAAGTCCCGCGGCGCATCAGCCACGCGTGTTGCACCGTGAGTCGGCGGCATCCGTCGCCCGCGGCGGTCATGGAAGACTCGATCCATGGCCTACGACTTCGAGACGGTGATCGACCGCACCGGCACCGGTGCCGCCAAGTGGGAGGAGATGCGCGAGGCGAACCCCGACGTGCCGCCGGGCATCGCGCCGTTCTCGGTCGCCGACCTCGACCTGGCCATCGCTCCCGAGATCATCGACGGCCTGCGCGAGCACCTCCGCACCGCGGTGCTCGGGTACACCGTGGCGACAGACGACTACTGGAACGCGGTGACCGGTTGGTTCCAGCGCCGGCACGGATGGAGCGTCGACCGCGAGCAGATCTCGCTGGCCCCGGGCATCGTCCCGGCCTTCTTCACCGCCATCCGCGCGTTCACCGAGCCCGGCGACGGCGTCATCGTGCAGACTCCGGCGTACTACCCGTTCTACCGGCGGCATCCTCTCCAACGACCGCACCGTGGTCGGCAACCCGCTGGTGCTGCGCGACGGGCGCTGGCGCCTCGACCTCGACGACCTCGAGACCAAGGCGAAGGACCCGCGCAACAAGGTGCTGCTGTTCTGCAGCCCGCACAACCCCACCGGCCGGGTCTGGGAGCGCGACGAGCTCGCGGCCGTCGCGCGCATCGCACTCGAGAACGACCTCATCGTCGTCAGCGACGAGATCCACTTCGACCTCGTGCTGCCCGGCAGCGCGCACACCGTGTTCTCGACCCTGAGCCCCGAGATCGCCGCCCGCACGATCGTGTGCACCGCTCCGAGCAAGACCTTCAACCTCGCCGGCATGCAGACCAGCAACATCGTCATCACCGATCCCGCGCTGCGCGAGACCTACAACGACGAGCGCACGCGCACCGGATTCTTCACTCTGAACGCTCTGGGCTTCGAGGCCTGCCGCCTCGCCTACACCGAGGCGGAGTCGTGGCTCGAGCACCTCATCGAGCTGGTCGCCTCGAACCACGCGTTGGTGCGCGCGTTCATGGCGGAGCGGATGCCGGAGGTCGTGGTGCACGACCTGGAGGGCACCTACCTGCAGTGGATGGACTTCCGCGCGCTCGGCCACGACGCCGAGGAGCTCGAGCGCATCAACACTGCCGAGGCGCTGGTGTTCTTCGATGAGGGCACGATCTTCGGGCCCGAGGGCGCCGGCTTCGAGCGGATGAACCTCGCGGCCCCCGCCCACGCGATCACCGCCGCCCTGGAGCGCCTCGCCGCGGCCTACGGTCGCTGACGGTCACTGTCGTCGACCTCCCCGGTCGTTGAGCCTGGATCCACCGATGGGCCCTTGGCGGGTGGGGTCGGTGTGGTCGGCGTGGGGTGATCCTGTCGCGGGCAGGGGTGGGTTCCGGGCGTCTCATCCCGGTCGTCCACTTCGTTCTCGGTCGTGCCGTCGTCGCGGCGGTGGTCAGCTTGCCGCTGATGGTGGTGGCGCGTGCGTAGTGATGAACAGCCGGTCGAACGCGCTCTGCCAGGGCCAGGCCTCGGGCAGGTGCAGGGTGATCCGGCGCGCGGACCGTGCCAGCCGTGCTGGCACTGAGATGAGGGTGCGGCGGATCGTCGCGGTCGTGGCGGTGGCGAGCCGTCCGGCGTGGTCGGCGATGAGTCCGGCAGCGCGGGTGAGGTTGAATGCGATCGTGGCGAGGACGAGCCAGGCGCTGTTGGCGGCGAAGCGGCCGGAGGGCAGGTGCGCGAGGGGGCCGTTCTTCAGGTCGGCGTGGACGTGCTCGATGATCGCGTGGGCGCGGTGGGCCCGGTCCGCGGCGATGGTGTTCAGGCGGTCGGCGGTGACGGTGGTGAAGAACGCGTGGTAGCGGAACGTGTCGAACAGAGGATCCTGGTCTGGCCTGGGGCGGTGGGCTTTCACGCGGCGCACGATGAGCCGTCCGGTGATGCCGCCGTGTTTGGCGAATGCGGTGAACCGGGTCTCGGCGACCTCCGCGTCGCTGACCATTTCGTCGGTGTCGGGGTCGAAGATCGCGTTCGGGTAGTGGATCGGTGTCCAGTCGTTCTCGGCAATGGTCGCGATCGCGGCGGTCACGGCGGGGTTGCGTTTGACGGTGACCGACACGTCGGCGCCGGCGGCGAGTGCTCGGGAGATGGTGGGGTGGCCGTAGTAGGCGGAGTCCGCGCGCATCAGCACCGGCCCGGCGGTGCCGGTGCGGCGCAGCAGAGTGAGCGCGTCGCTGAGGAGCCGGTCCGCGCCTCTGGGCGAGTTCACCTGCCCGCGGCGCAGCCGCTGGGCCAGGATCACCGGCGCCGACGAGGCTGTCGACGCGGTCACGACCGCCGCGTTCAGGCCCCGCACCCGGGAGTAGCCGATCCCGGCGCCCTGCTTGCGGGCAGAGTGCACCTCGATGACAGTGTCGTCGATATCGACGAACACGAACCCCGCGCCCGCCGACGCGGGGATGATCGGCGCCCGCGTGGCCAGGCCGGCCAGCACGCGAGCGGCGACCGCATCGAGCTGGCGGACATGCCCGAACGTGAACGCACGCAGGAACGAACCCAACGTCGACGGCGCATACACCGAGCCGAACAGCGACCGCATGCCGCCGTGACGGAGCAGATTCATGTCGTCGATCGAGTCCGCCCCGGCAAGCATCCCCGCCACCAGCGCCATGACCTTCGCACCGGCGTTGGCGCCCTTGTCTGTCGGGACTCTCAACCGCGATTGGGTGAGCTCGTCCAGGCCCGCGGAACGCGCGAGGCGGAGCATCGGGACCAGACCCGCAGCCGACACGAGATTCGGATCATCGAACACCGCGGACACAGCGGCCGGAGCATGCTTGAATTGCATCTACGAGATGCCTCTCGCTTCGGGGAACTAGAACCTTAGACCAGCTCTATTTTCCCTGATCCGGGAGGCATTTCCGCGTTACGGCACCCGCTCAACGCCCACGCTCATCGGTGGATCGAGGTTGAGCGAGCGAAGCGAGACGAAACGCTTTCAGGTCAGCTGAACGCGTTCCGTCTCGCTCGTTCCTCGCTCGCTCAACGACCGACGGTGGTCACGTGCGCGGCGAAGCGCGCGGCGATCTCAGGCAGCTCCAGCCTGCTCTGCGCGACGTCCAGCACGAGGTCGAATGCCTCATCCGTCTGCATGTCGATGATGATCCCGTTGAGCTCGAAGAAGGTGAGCGTCAGGATCCATGAGAACCGCTTGTTGCCGTCGAACAGCGGATGGTTCTGCGCCAGCGATGACATCAGAGCCGCGGCCTTGACCTCGATCTCGGGGTAGGCCTCGACTCCGAACATCGAGCTCGCGGGGCGTGCGAGCGCGGACGCGAGCAGCCCGATGTCGCGCACATGCAGACCGAGAGCGTCGAGGATGCCCATTGCCTGGGGAAGCTCGACATACCGGATCATGCGTCTTCGAGCTTCGTCATCAGCTCCGAGTAGCGGTCAGCGACGCCGAGAGCGATGCCCACGGCCTCCTCGGTCGTGACCTCTTCGCGGACGAATCGGTCCGCGGCTTCGATCAGCAGCGCGTGTTTCGACGTGTGGCGTCGCTCGGCAAGCTCGCTCAACTGCGCGTCGAGCTCCGGAGGGATCCGCACCGTCATGGCCATACCAGAATGGTACCACTCGGGCATCCGCCCGGCCTCTTAGACTCATACCGTGACTGAGCCGATCCTGCCCCGCATCCGTCCCGAGATCGCGGCGCTGCCGCCGTATCGCCAGGGCAAGCAGGCGGGCGCCGACGCGTTCAAGCTGTCCAGCAACGAGAACCCGTTCGAGCCGCTGCCGTCGGTCGTCGAGGCCCTGCAGCACACCACCCCGGTGAACCGCTACCCGGATGCCACGGCCGGCGCGCTGCGCGCGCGACTCGGGGAGAAGTACGGCGTCGCCTCTGATGCCGTGCACGTCGCCGCCGGGTCGGTGTCGATCCTGCATCAGCTCGTGCTCGGCACCTCGAGCGTCGGCGACGAGGTCGTCTACGCCTGGCGCTCGTTCGAGGCGTACCCCAGCCTGCCCCTGGTCGCCGGAGCCACCGGCGTGCAGGTGCCGCTCGCCGCGGGCGCTCGGCATGACCTCGACGCGATGGCCGACGCGATCACCGACCGCACCCGCGTCGTCATCGTGTGCACCCCGAACAACCCGACCGGCCCGATCGTCACCACCTCCGAGTTCGCCGCATTCCTCGAGCGCGTCCCTCAGGACGTGCTGGTCATCCTCGACGAGGCCTACGCCGAGTTCGTCACCGCTCCCGACGCCGTGGACGGGCTGAAGGAGCGCATCTTCGAGACGCACCCGAACGTCGTCGTGCTGCGCACGTTCTCCAAGGCGTACGGGCTGGCCGGCCTGCGCGTCGGCTATGCGATCGGGCATCCGCGGGTGCTCGACGCGGCCCGCACGACCGGCATCCCCCTGTCGGTCACCAGTGCGGCCGAGAACGCGGCGATCGCCAGCCTCGATGCCGAGGACGAGCTGATGCAGCGCGTCGCCGTGATCGTCGAGCGACGCGACCGCCTCGTGGCCGGCCTGCGCGAGCTGGGCTGGAAGGTGCCCGACTCGCAGTCCAACTTCGTGTGGCTGCGCACCAAGGAGCGCACCGATGAGATCGCCGAGGCCTTCGTCGCCGCGGGTCTGATCGTCCGTCCGTTCTCGGGCGACGGCATCCGCATCTCGGTGGGCGAGGAGCAGTCGCTCCCGAAGGTGCTCGAGGTCGCCGCTTCTGTTCGTTGAGCGAGCGGTGGTCGTTGAGCGAGCGCCAGCGAGTCGAAACGCAGAGACGAAACGCCCCGAGTGATCTGAGAGCGTTTCGTCACTTCGACTCGCTCCGCTCGCTCAGTACGGCGCTCGGTCGCTGCGCTCCCTCGCTCAACGACCCGGGGAGAACCGGACGATTCTCCGTGATCCGGGCAGAAACAAGGGGCTCCTAGTTATGCGTGACCGGGCATGCGGGCGCGGGTACCGTGGAGCGGGTGACCACTCCTGAGACCCCCTCGTGCGCGTCCTGGACGCAGACGGACGGTTCGCTCCCACGGATGCCGCAGCGCAGTATCTGCCCCTGATCGAAGCGCTCACCGACGCCGAGCTCGAGCAGTTCTACCGCGACATGGTCGTCATCCGCGCGATCGACACCCAGGCCACCAATCTGCAGCGTCAGGGCCAGCTGGCCCTGTGGCCGCCGAGCCGCGGACAGGAGGCCGCGCAGGTCGGCTCGGCCTACGCCGCCCGCCCGCAGGACACGATCTTCCCGTCGTACCGTGAGCACGTCGTCACCCGCATCCGCGGCGTCGACCCGGTCGACATCATCAAGCTGATGCGCGGTGTCTCGCACGGCGGCTGGGACCCGACCGACCCGAAGAACGGCAACACCCGGCTCTACACGCTGGTGCTCGGCTCGCAGACCCTGCACGCCGCCGGGCTTCGGCATGGGTCTGGCCTTCGACGGCAGGTGCGGCACGGGCGATGCAGAAATCGACGAGGCCGTTGTGGTCTACTACGGCGACGGCGCCTCCAGCCAGGGCGATGTGCACGAGGCGATGGTCTTCGCCGCGAGCTACGACGCCCCCGTGCTGTTCTTCCTGCAGAACAACCACTGGGCCATCTCGGTGCCCGTCGCCACGCAGTCGAAGGTTCCGCTGGTCGGCCGCAGCGCCGGCTACGGCATTCCCTCGGTGCGTGTCGACGGCAACGACGTCCTCGCCAGCTACGCCGTTTCACGCAAGCAGCTCGACGAGGCGCGCGCCGGCGGCGGCCCCCGCGCGATCGAGGCGGTGACCTACCGGATGGGCGCGCACACCACGAGCGACGACCCCACGAAGTACCGCGCGAGTGCCGAGGAGCAGGAGTGGTCGCTGCGCGACCCGATCGTCCGCATGCGCGGGTTCCTGGAGGGCAAGGGCGCCCCGGCGGAGTTCTTCGCCGACGTGGATGCCGAGGCGGCGGATGCCGCGGAGGACCTGCGCTCGCGCAGCGTGGCGCTGCCCGACCCCGGCCCCGACGCGATCTTCCGGCACGTCTACAGCGAGCCGCATCCGCTCATGGCCGAACAGTCGACCTGGCTCGCCGACTATGAGGCATCCTTCGAGGGAGGCGCAGCGTGACGATTGAGACGATGCCCCTCGCGAAGGCGCTCAACGCCGGCCTGCGCAAGGCCATGCAGGACGACCCGCGCGTGCTGCTGATGGGTGAGGATATCGGCCCGCTCGGCGGCGTCTTCCGCGTCACCGAGCAGCTGCAGGCCGAGTTCGGCGACCGCCGCGTGCTCGACACCCCGCTCGCCGAGTCCGGCATCGTCGGCTCCGCGATCGGCCTCGCGATGGCCGGGTTCCGCCCGGTGTGTGAGATCCAGTTCGACGGCTTCGTGTTCCCGGCGTTCGACCAGATCACCACGCAGCTCGCGAAGATGACGAACCGGCACGAGGGCGCGCTCTCGATGCCGATCGTCATCCGCATCCCCTACGGCGGGCACATCGGCGCGATCGAGCATCACCAGGAGAGTCCGGAGGCGTACTTCGCGCATACTCCCGGCCTGCGCGTGGTCAGCCCGTCGACGCCGAACGACGCGTACTGGATGATCCAGGAGGCGATCGCCTCGAACGACCCGGTGATCTTCCTGGAGCCGAAGAGCAAGTACTGGCAGAAGGGGGAGGTCGAGCTGGATGCCTCGGCCGCGCCGCTGCACGCGACGCGCATCGTCCGCCGCGGCAGTGACGTCACGCTCGTCGGCCACGGCGCGATGGTCACCACGCTGCTGCAGGCCGCGGCGCTCGCCGAGGCAGAGGGCACCAGCTGTGAGGTCATCGACGTGCGCTCGCTTTCGCCGGTGGACTACGGCCCGATCCTCGACTCGGTGAGATCCACCGGTCGGATGGTCTACGCCCAGGAGGCCCCCCAGCACACCAGTGTCGGCAGCGAGATCGCGGCGACCGTGATGGAGCGCGCCTTCTACGCGCTCGAGGCGCCGGTGCTGCGCGTCTCGGGCTTCGACACCCCGTTCCCGCCGGCCAAGCTCGAGGGCGCCTACCTGCCAGACGCCGATCGCGTCCTCGAAGCCGTCGACCGGTCCCTCGCCTACTGACGCCTCTTCCCTGGTCATTGAGCGACGAACGCAGCGAGGAGAAGAAATGGGTCCGACACGTTTCGTCTCGCTCCGCTCGCTCAACGACCGCGAACGAGTAAGGATCAACTCATGAGCACTCAGACCTTCACCCTCCCCGACGTCGGCGAGGGCCTCACCGAGGCCGAGATCGTCAGCTGGAAGGTCGCCCCCGGCGACACCGTCGCGGTCAACGACGTCATCTGCGAGATCGAGACGGCGAAGTCGCTCGTCGAGCTGCCCTCGCCGCACGCGGGCGTGGTCGGTGAGGTGCTCGTCGCGGAAGGGAAGACGATCGACGTCGGCACCCCGATCATCACCTTCGTCACCGAGACGGCGGATGCTGCGGCTCGTGAGCGAGCGAAGCGAGACGAAGGGCCGGCACCGGCCGCCGAGGGCGGCGGCGCTGTGCTGGTCGGCTACGGCACCGGGGGAGGGGCGACCTCGCGGCGCCGGAAGCCGGCCGAGCGCCCGGTGCGTTCGTCCGTCGGGGTAATCGCGAAGCCGCCGATCCGCAAGCTCGCCCGCGACCTGGGAGTAGATCTGGCATCCGTCACGCCGACCGGCGCCGATGGAGAGGTGACCCGCGACGACGTCATGAAGCACGCCTCGCAGGCCAGCGTCTTCCGCAACATCGAGACCCCGGAGTGGGGCGACGTGCGCGAGGAGGTCCTTCCGGTTCCTGAGCCTGTCGAAGGGCCGGGGGGCCTCGCCCGCGGCATCCAGCCCGGCAGCGACCCGGCACGCACCGAGGCGATCCCGGTGAAGGGCGTCCGCAAGGCGAGCGCCAACGCCATGGTGCAGAGCGCCTACTCGGCCCCGCACGTGACGGTGTGGAAGGAGGTCGACGCCACCCGCACGATGGAGCTCGTCAAGCGGCTGAAGGCCTCGCCCGACTTCGCCGACATCAAGGTGTCGCCGCTGCTGATCATGGCGCGCGCCGTGATCTGGGCGCTGCGCCGCACCCCGATGGTCAACGCCGCCTGGGTGGACACCGCCGACGGCGCCGAGATCGCCGTGCGGCACTACGTGAATCTCGGCATCGCCGCGGCGACGCCGCGCGGGCTGATCGTGCCGAACATCAAGGACGCCCAGACGCTCGGCATGAAGGACCTCGCCCGTGCGCTGAACCGTCTCACACTGACCGCACGCGAGGGCAAGACGGCGCCGGTGGATCAGCAGGGCGGCACGTTCACGATCACGAACATCGGTGTGTTCGGGATGGATGCCGGCACGCCGATCATCAACCCCGGCGAGGCGGGCATCGTCGCGATGGGCACGATCGCGCAGAAGCCCTGGGTCGTCGACGGCGAGGTGCGCCCGCGGTGGGTCACCACGGTCGCCGGCTCGTTCGACCACCGCGTGATCGACGGCGACGGCATGAGCCGCTTCATCGCCGACGTCGCCGCCATCCTCGAGGAGCCCGCGCTGCTCGTCGACTGAGATCCCCGCTCGTTGAGCGAGCGAAGCGAGACGAAGCGCCTTGACGTGACCTGCTCGCTCAACGACCCGGGTGTTCGGCCTTCTGGTCGTTGAGCGAGCGAAGCGAGACGAAACGTCTTGACGTGACCTGGGACCGTTTCGTCTCGCTCGTTCCTCGCTCGCTCAACGTCCCGGGTGTTCGGCCTTCTGGTCGTTGAGCGAGCGGAGCGAGACGAAACGTCTTGACGTGACCTGGGACCGTTTCGTCTCGCTCGTTCCTCGCTCGCTCAACGACCCGGGTGTTCAGCTCCCCGCTCGTTGAGCGAGCGGAGCGAGACGAAACGTCTTGACGTGACCTGGGACCGTTTCGTCTCGCTCGTTCCTCGCTCGCTCAACGACCCGGGTGTTCGGCCTTCTGGTGGTCGAGTGAGCGAAGTGATTCGAGATGCCCCGGGATGGGCCCGGTGTTCGGCCTTCTGGTCGTTGAGCGAGCGCAGCGAGACGAAACGCATTCGGCGATCCGTCAGCTCAACGACCGGCGAGACGCTGCTGCACGAGCGCAGGCACGGCGCGCGTGCGGGCGGCCTCGCGGGCCGTCGCCACGGCGCCGAGGGAAACCACATCGGCGCCGAGCGTCGACGCGATCAGCTCGGGCGCCGGCAGGTGCAGCTGTGACGGCAGGCTGCGCCGAGCTGCGGCCAGAACCGGTTCGATGCTGTCAGCGATCGCGCCGCACACGATGACGCGCGACGGGTCGAACGTGCTGCCGAGCACACCGATGATGATGGCGACGGTCTCGCCGACCCGGTCGGCGATCAGCGCGGCATCCGCATCTCCGGACGCCGCGAACTCGAGCACGGTGCGTGGATCGATGTCCTTGCCGCCCGCGAGGGTGCCGATCGCGCCGGATGCGGGGATCGCGCCAGACGCCACCGCCGCGCGCACCTCCCGCTCGATCGCGTAGCGCAGGCCGTACGCGGTTCCGACGCCGACCACGTGGTCGAACACGACGCCCTCGCCGACGCCGCCGTGTGCGCCGTGCAGCAGGTGGCCGTCGACGACCACGCCGGCACCGAAGCGCTCGCCGGCGAGCAGGGCGACGTAGTCCTGGCATCCGGCCGCTGCGCCGCCCGCTCCCTCCGCCGCGGCGGCGAGGGACGCGTCGTTCTTCACGTCGACGATCGGCGCCCAGCCGGTGAGCAGATCGGCGAGACCAGGGTTCGTCCGGGCCCAGAATCCCTCCGGATGCGGGGGAGAGATGCCGTCGCGATTGACCGGTGCCGCGACACCAGCGCAGACCGCGAGCACACTTGCGCGCTCCGCTCCGGCATCGCGCAGCGCCTCGTCGAGCAGGCCGCTGAGGGTCCGCCGGCGCGCGCCGGACGACGCAGTGCGCGGCACCTCGATGCGCCGATGCGCGAGGACCGTCTCGAACGGGTCCGCGACAGTCACCGCCAGGTGCGAGAGGCCTGAGTCGATGCCGATCACCACGCCCAGGTCGTCCGCGATCTCGAACCGCCGCGCCGGGCGTCCGCCGCGGTACCCGCCGGCTGAGCGGGCGTTCGGCAGTTCGTGCAGGATGCCGATTCCGGCCAGAGTGTCGATCGCCTCGATCACGGTCGACCGGGTCAGGGCGACCTGGGACATCGCCTCGGTCGCAGTGAACACTCCCGCGTTCCAGGCGAAGTCGAGCACAGAACCGACACTCGCGCGGCCGGCGGCGGAAATCGTCATGGGTCTTGACCCTCCTCCCTCTGCGAGGGTACCGTCTTGACAAGTTGATTTGGTGACTAGATTTAATCGAAGGATCTAGCGCGACGGAAGGACGACGGTGTCTCGACGATTGACACGGATGCGGCGCCTGGTCGCTGCCGGGGCGGTGATGGTCCTGGGCGCGGCCCTGCTCGCCGGCTGCTCGGCCGACGGCCGCGAGACGATCCGCTTCACATTCAGCAAGCGCGAGGCGATCGCGTTCATGACCGACCTGGTGGCGAAATACAACTCCTCGCAGGACAAGGTCCGGGTCGTGATCGACACCTCCGGCGTCGACGTGGTCTCCGCCAGTTTCGTGCGCGGGAATCCGCCGGACATCATGCTGGCGAACTACAACATGGAGGTCTCGCGCTTCGTCGAGCGCTGCGCGCTGAGCGACCTCGGCGACACCGATGCGGCATCCGAGATCAAGGACGACTACCAGCCGCTGCTCGACCAGTACGGGGTGTGCGCAGGGCGCACCAGCGCCCTGCCGTACTCGGTGATGGCGGCCTCGGTGATCTATAACAAGCAGATCTTCGCCGACAATGGCATCGACGTGCCGACCACCTGGGACCAGCTGCTCTCCGCATGCGAGACCTTGAAGGCTGCCGGCGTCACGCCCTTCGAGGCCACCCTGAAGGACGACTGGACCGTCGGCCAGGGCTGGTTCGACTACTCCGTGGGCGGCTCGCTCGACGTGATCGACTTCTTCGACGCGCTGAAGGCCGAGGGCGCCGACGTCGGGCCCGATTCCGAGACTTCGTTCTCGAAGGACTTCGCCGAGCCGATGGACCGGATGCAGCAGCTGCTGAAGGCGTACATCAACAAGGATGCTCCGAGCCGTGGCTACAACGACGGCAACCTGGCGTTCGCGCAGGGCAAGGCGGCGATGTACCTGCAGGGCCCCTGGGCCTTCAGCGAGATCGCCAAGACCGCGCCGGATCTCGAGCTCGGCACCTTCCCGCTGCCGATGACCGACAGCGAGGACGACCTCGCGGTCCGCGTGAACCTCGACCTCGCGGCGATGATCCCGGAGGGCTCCCGGCACAAGGAGGCCGCGCGCGACTTCCTGGAGTACCTGTATCAGCCCGAGAACATCGAGGAGTACAACGCCTCGCAGCTCGGCTTCACCCCGACCGAGAGCGCCCCCGCGCCCGACGACCCCCGCATCGAGGGGATGATCCCCTTCGTGGATGAGGGCCGCATCTATCAAGGCCCCTCCGTGCTGGTGCCCAAGACCATCCCGGTCTTCAATTACGCGCAGGCCATGGCGCTCGGCGCAGATCCGGCATCCGTGCTGGCGACGATGGACGCCGACTGGGCGCGCGTGGCGTTCCGCGCACCGGTGCTGAAGAGCGAGACGAAGGAATCCGCGAAATGACCACCACGACGACCATCGTCACCGCGGGTGACCGGACCGTCCGGCGCAGCAGCCGCCGAGTCGAGCCGATCTACTACCTGTTCCTGCTGCCCAGCCTCGTACTGTTCACACTCGCGATCACGGTGCCGGGGGCCATCGGCATCTTCTTCAGCTTCACCGACTCCATCGGCATCGGGGACTGGAGCTTCAACGGGCTCACCAACTACATCGCTCTGTTCAGCGATCCGGCGATCCTGCAGAGCTACCTGTTCACGTTCGGCTTCTCGATCGCGACGGTCATCGTGGTGAACGTGATCGCGTTCCTGCTCGCCGTCGGCCTCACCTCCCGCATCCGGATGAAGACCGGGCTCCGTGCGGTGTTCGTGATCCCGATGGTGATCTCGGGCATCATCATCGCCTACGTCTTCAACTTCCTGTTCTCGAACTCCCTGCCCGCCCTCGGGTCAGCGCTCGGGATCGAGTGGCTGCAGACCAGCCTGCTGGCCAACGCCGACCTGGCCTGGATCGCGATCGTCGCGGTCACCGCCTGGCAGGCGATCCCCGGCACGCTGCTGATCTACATCGCGGGGCTCCTGTCGGTGCCCGGCGACGTCTACGAGGCGGCGGACATCGACGGCGCCTCGAAGGTGCAGCAGCTCACGCGCATCACGCTGCCGCTCGTCGCCGGATACGTGGTGATCAACGTGATCCTCGGGTTCAAGGGCTTCCTGAACGCCTACGACATCATCGTCGGCCTCACGAACGGCGGACCGGGCACCGCCACCCGCAGCATCGCGATGACCATCATCACCGGCTTCAACGGCGGCGACTACGCCTACCAGATGGCCAACGCGACCATCTTCTTCATCGTCGCCATCCTCATCTCCCTCCTTCAGCTCTCGCTGACCCGGCGGAAGGAACGCACTCTGATGTCAACGCAGACACTCATCGCCGTCGAGGCCGAGGCCGCCAGAGAGGGTCGGGGCGGACGCAGGGGCCGCGCGCCCCGCATCCGCATGGAACGGGTGAACTGGTCGGGCACGATCATCCTGATCCTGTGCGCCGTCACCGTGCTCCTCCCGCTGTACGTCACCATCTCGATGGCGTTCAAGACCACGAACCAGGCCGTCGACGGCAACGCCTTCTCGCTGCCCGCGCCGTTCTCGATCGACGGGTTCGTGCAGGCCTGGAACCTCACGAAGTTCCCGGTCGGCGCGGGGATCTCGCTCCTCGTCACGGCGGGCACGGTCGTGG
This sequence comes from Microbacterium sp. KUDC0406, assembly GCF_021582875.1. Lineage (NCBI taxonomy): Bacteria > Bacillati > Actinomycetota > Actinomycetes > Micrococcales > Microbacteriaceae > Microbacterium > Microbacterium sp. KUDC0406. Next base: position 3,008,019 of record NZ_CP091138.1, read on the forward strand.
CGACCATCATCCTCGCCGCGTTCGCGTCGTACGCGATCGTGCGCAACTGGGACCGTCGGCTGTTCCGGTACTCGTTCTTCTACCTGCTCGCGGCGATGTTCATCCCGTTCCCCGTGGTGGCGCTGCCGCAGATCCAGCTCACCGGCCGCGTGGGGCTCGACAACCCGTTCGGCGTGATCATCCTCGCGACGATGTTCCAGCTCAGCTTCAGCGTGCTGCTGTTCACCGCGTTCCTGCGGTCGATCCCGCTCGAGCTCGAGGAGAGCGCGCGCATCGACGGGGCGAGCACCTGGCAGACCTTCTGGCGTATCATCTTCCCGCTGCTCGGCCCGATGAGCGCCACGGTCGGCATCTTCGCCTTCCTGTACGCCTGGAACGACTTCATGATGCCGTCGCTGATCATCTCCGACCCGGCGCTGCAGACCCTGCCGGTGCGGCAGAACCTGTTCCAGACCCAGTTCAGCAACAACTACAACGTGTCATTCGCGTCGTACCTGATGGCCATGGCCCCCGCGATCGTCGCCTACCTGTTCACCCAGCGCTGGGTGATGGAGGGCGTCACGCAGGGCGCCGTCAAGGGCTGACCGCCGCAAGGCCACCACAGCGTCGTAAGACCACACAGAGAGAAACGAAGGAGCCTCACCTCTCATGACCGATGCGCTCGTCATCGACACCCCCGAAGACCAGCGGACGCCCGCCTGGTGGCGCCAGGCCGTCGTCTACCAGATCTATCCGCGCAGCTTCGCCGATGCGAACGGCGACGGGATCGGCGACATCCCCGGCATCCTGTCGCGCGCCGACTACCTCGCCGATCTCGGGATCGACGCGGTGTGGCTGAGCCCGTTCTACCCGTCGGCGCTCGCCGACGGCGGGTACGACGTCGCGGACTACCGCGACGTCGATCCGCGGCTGGGCACCCTGGCCGACTTCGACGCGATGATCACGGCTCTGCATCAGCGCGGGATCAAGGTCGTGGTCGACATCGTGCCGAACCACACCTCGAACCTGCACGCCTGGTTCCAGGAGGCGCTCGCCGCGGGACGCGGATCCGCCGCGCGGGAGCGGTACATCTTCCGGGAGGGCAGCGGGCCCGACGGGGCGGAGCCGCCGACGGACTGGCAGTCGACCTTCGGCGGCGGTGCCTGGCAGCGGGTCGAGGACGGGCAGTGGTATTTCCACCACTTCGCGGTCGAGCAGCCCGACCTCAACTGGGCGAACCCCGAGGTGCGCGCCGACTTCGTGAAGACGCTGCGCTTCTGGTCGGATCGCGGCGTGGACGGCTTCCGCATCGACGTCGCCCACATGCTGACGAAGGACCTCACCGAGCCGCTGCCGTCCACGGCCGAACTCGAGGCGATCCCGCGCGACGGCAATCATCCGCTGTTCGACCGGGATGACGTGCACGAGGTGTACGCCGAGTGGCGCGAGGTGTTCAACTCCTACGACCCGCCCCGCACAGCAGTCGCCGAGGCGTGGGTGGAGACGCCGGAGCGCCGGGCGAGGTACGCCTCGGCGGAGGGGCTCGGCCAGGCGTTCAACTTCGACCTGCTCGTGGCCGACTTCGATGCCACGCAGTTCCGGACGATCATCGCCGACAACCTCGCCCAGGCGCATGTCACCGGATCGTCGACGACGTGGGTGCTGTCGAACCACGACGTCACCCGGCATGCCACGCGCTACGGCCTGCCCCCGCTGAACGGCCGAAGGGTCAAGCAGGGCGCCGAAT